>NZ_JAOQOR010000001.1:0-465000 GCF_025961965.1 Sphingobium sp. B1D7B | reverse complement strand
AGCGCCATGCGTCGCGAAATGGCTGGGACCGCATAGGTCTACGCCACGACCTCAAATGAGTTGGACGCGCGCAGGGTCGGCCGTGGTCATTTACCTGGGGCGGCCCCCTGCCACAGGGGGGGGCTCCCATGGTCGCCACGCTCTCCGTATGGACCGAGTGCCTTTTCAAATCTCGATGTCCGATCGCCCTAGACAGAGCGCTCCCGAGCGCTGAGCGACCAGATCGCCGCGCCGCAACGAAGAGCCGGCCCGAAGGCCGTTCAATCATGCAATTCTTGAAGAAACTGGAGCGGGCGAAGGGATTCGAACCCTCGACCCCAACCTTGGCAAGGTTGTGCTCTACCCCTGAGCTACGCCCGCTCTGGCGGACCGGGGCAGTGCCTTCCGGTCGGGTGAGGCGGGCAACTAGCATCGCCTTTGGAAGGCGGCAAGCCCCTTTTGCGCTTTCTCCAAAGATTCCCTGTCACCCTTGCAGAGCATCGGCGTTCCACCCCATATGGTCTGATCGAACGGACAGGCAGCAGGAGATATGACGTGGCCACCCTCGGGTTGAGCGAGCAGGACAAGCAGGCCGTTGAGGCGTTCCGTCGCGACGTTGTCGAGCCTTCGCAAACGAAGCTCGTCATGGTCGACTTCTGGGCGGAATGGTGCGGGCCCTGCAAGCAGCTCTCGCCCATCATCGAGAAGATCGCGGCCGAATATGCCGACCGGGGGGTGTTGCTCGTCAAGATCAATGTCGATGAGAACCGGTTCATCGCCAGCCAGTTTCGCGTGCAGTCTATCCCCACCGTCTACGCGGTGTTCCAGGGGCAACCGGTCGCGGATCTGACTCAGGCGCGCACCGAGAGCCAGTATCGCCAGATGCTTGACCAGATCCTCGCGCAATTGCCGGTCGAGAGCGAGGCGGGGCAGCGTGCGCAGGATATCGCGCCGTTGCTGGCCATGGCAGAAGACGTGCTTGCGGGCGGCGATGCGGAGCGGGCGATCGCGATCTTCGCCCAGATCAACGAGATGGCACCGGACAATGCCGAGGCTCTGGGCGGGCAGATCCGCGCCCTGGTGGCCGCCGGGCATCTCGATGAGGCGGACGGGCTCGTGGCCAGCCTGCCCGAGCCCCTGGCGCACGACAAGGCCATCGAGCGCGGACGCTCGGCCATCGCGCTGGCGCGGTCCGCCACGCCGGGCGTTGACGTGGCACCGCTGCAGGCCCGCATCCAGGCCAATCCGGACGATCATGACGCGCTGTTCGAGCTGTCGGCCGCTCATATGGCCAATGGCGACCGGGATGCCGCCGCCGAGGCGCTGCTGACCAGCATCGCGCGCGACCGCAGTTGGGAGGAGGGCAAGGCGCGGACGCAGTTGCTCCAGCTCTTCGAGGTGGTCGGGCTGGAAGATCCCTGGGTTGCCGGCCAGCGCCGTCGCCTTTCGCAAATTCTCTTCGCCTGAGGCTGTGATGCAGCGCAGGCTGGCCATCTTCCCGCTGGGCGGGGCGCTGCTGTTCCCCCGCATGCACCTGCCGCTGCACATCTTCGAGCCGCGCTATCGGGCGATGGTCTCGGAGGCGATGGCCAAGGACCAGCGCATCGGCATGATCCAGCCGAGCGGACCGGGCGAGCCCGCGCCGCTCTTCTCCATCGGCTGCATGGGGCGGATCACCGAGATCGAGGCGCTGGATGACGGGCGCTTCAACATCATCCTGGCCGGCGAGGCGCGCTTTCGCGTGCAGCGGGAGCTGGATGTCCCCACCGCCTTCCGTCAGGTGGAAGTCGAGATCATCGAAGGCGCCGAGGATGAACCCGGCGTGCTGGCGCCCAGCGAGCGGGCCGCGCTGGAGGATGAGGCCCGGGCATTCGCCGCGTCGCTTGGCTATGAGGTCGAATGGGATGCGGTCGAGACACTGGACGACGAGATGCTGGTGAATGCCATCGCGCAGATCGCACCCTTCGATCCGGCGGCCAAACAGGCCCTGCTCGAAGCCGATGCGCTGCGCGACCGCAACGAACTGATCATCCAGCTCATGCAGTTCGCGCGGCGGGGCGACGGGCAGGGCAGCCAGCGCCTGCACTGATCGTCAGGCAGGTGCGGGAGCCGAATAGGCTCAGGCGGCCAGCGGCAGGGGCTGTGGCGCTTGGGTGTCCTGATCGACGGTCTCTGCAGCCGGCTCGGTCTGCGCGGCGTCTGCGTCGACCACCACAACATCAGCGATTGGGCGCGATGGCGCAGGGAACAGCCAGCGGCTGACGGCCACGACAAGCCCGAGGCCAAGATAGATGGCCACTGTCGCAGCGAGATTGAAGAAGACCCCACAGGCAAGCGCCGCCCGGACCCAGGTCGGGTTGATGCCGAGATCCTCGCCAACGGCCTGGCAGATTCCCAGCAGCGTGTCGGGGCGTGCGAGCATCGAGGGGTGTGAGGCGGACATCGGTTGGCTCCTTGAAGGCGGGCCGATCCGTTCGACCCGCTGTCCTTTCCAAAGCATGTGTCGTGCCAATTTGTGGCTGGGCCGCTTTTACGCCATTTCGCTGAACGTCAGCGGAACGGACATGGCAGAAAGGTGCGAAAATTTTCCCGATGTGTAGGAGATTTCACTAACCTTGCTCACGTCCCGAGGACATTCCTTCGATGGCTTTGCTAGACCGCGATATCCATGGCGGGGCTGGGCGCGAGCAGGGATCGTGCGGCCCGGAGCAATTCCTCCGCGCTGAACGGCTTGGTCACGATCGGTTGGCGCGCGAGCAGGTCCGGCAATTGCGCCGCACCATAGCCGCTGACCATCAGGAACGGGATGGCGCGGGCCTGCAGCAGCGCTGCGATGTCCTCGACCGTCTCGCCCTGCAGGTTGCCATCCAGCAGCACGAGGTCGAACTGGCCGGTGCGGGCCTGCTCCAGCGCCTGGTCATGCGTGGTGACTGGCCCGATGACCTGCGCGCCGCTCTCGCCCAGCACGGTCAGGATATCCAGCGCGACCAGAGGCTCGTCCTCCACGACGAGCACAGACTTGCCGTCCAGCGAGCCTTCGGTGGTAACCTGGAGGACGGGCTGGGGCGCCGTCCGTGGGATCGCGGCGGGGGCGGACTTCCTCACGACGGCACAGGGCAGGGTCAGGGTCCAGCGCAGGCCTTCCGGCTCGTACGTGGCGGTGGAAGCCCCGCCTTCGCTGCGCAGGCTGCGCTCGATCAACATGCTGCCGAAACCGGTGCGCGATGGGGGCGAGACGGGCGGCCCGCCACGCTCTACCCATTCCAGATGCAGTTGCTCATCCTCCAGCGTCCAGTTAAGTGCGACCTGGCCTTCTGCGGTGGATAGCGCGCCATATTTGAGGGCGTTGGTCACCAGCTCGTGCAGGACCATGGAGAGATGCAGGGACGGCTCGGGTTCCAGGTCCACGTCCGGCCCGGTCGCGGAGAGGCGGTCGGGACCGACCACGCCCATATCGAACTGGCCGTGGATCAGCTCGCGCAAGCTGGCGGCCTTCCATGTCGCTTCGCTCAGTAGCGAATGCGCCTTGCTCAGCGCATGGATGCGGCCAATGAACGTCGGCGCGAAATCGGCGGGATCGGCCGAATGGCGCAATGTCTGCGAGGCGATGGCCTGCACGGAGGCCATGGTGTTCTTCACCCGGTGGTTGAGCTCGCCCACCAGAAGCCGCTGGGTCTTTTCGGCCCGGCGCCGCTCGGTCACGTCGAGAATCTGTACTTCCACCGAGAGCAGCCGCCCGCCTGCGCCATGGACCGCGGAACAATAGCATTCCGTGTCGATGTCCGTCCCCTGGCGGCTGTGCAGCACGAGGCTCAGCATGTCGCGCTGTTTCACGCCGGCGCGGAAGTCCGCGAACAGGCTATGCAGGGGGGCAGTGCCATCGGCATCGCTCCAGGCTGTCGTGGCGAGGTCGCCGCCCAGCATTTCCCGCTCGCTCCAGCCGAACATGCGCTCGGCGCCCTTCGACCAGCCGACGATCCGCTCGCTGTCATCGAACTCCACGATGGCGAGCGGGCTGTTGTCGCGGTGCGCCTGCAGCCGGCCCAGTGCACGGCTCAATTCATCGCCATGGCGCGCCAGTGCCTGCCGATGCCGGTGCAGCTCGACAAATACCTCCACCTTGCTGCGCAGAACGAGCGAATCGATCGGCTTGAGCAGATAGTCGACGGCGCCGGCTTCATAGCCGCGGAAGCGCCGCGTCTCGTCGGTGGCGACGGCAGTGAGGAAGATGATCGGGATCCGGCGGGTCCGCTCGGTGCCGCGCATCAGCTCGGCCAGTTCGAAGCCATCCATGCCCGGCATCTGCACATCGAGCAGGGCAAGGGCGAACTCGTTGACCAGTAACAGCTCCAGCGCCTCGGCGCCGGAACCGGCGCGGGCCGTCTCCACGCCGTCATGGGCCAGCAGCGCTTCGAGCGCTTCGAGATTTTCCACCACGTCATCGACGATGAGGATGCGGACCGGATCAGGCGACATGGCCGGGCTCCTGTGACGGGACGAGGTTGCGGCGATAGATTTTTTCCTGAGGCACGAAGTCATCAAAGCAGCCGGACGTCCGCGAGAAGCGCAGCGTCTCACGCGAACCTAGGCCGAGATACCCGCCGCGCACCAGCGAATTGGCGAAGAGATCGATCGCGCGGTCCTGCAGGTCGCGGTCGAAATAGATGAGCACATTGCGGCTGGAAATCAGATGCGCCTCGGCAAACACCTGATCCGTCGCGAGGCTGTGCTCGGCGAACACCGCGCGCGACCGCAGCGACTTGTCGAACACCACGCCGCCATAGGCTGCGGTATAATAATCGGAGAGGGATGTGTGTCCGCCGGACAGCCGGTGGTTCTCGGTGAACTTCGCGATGCGGCTCTGCTCGTAGACGCCGCTCTGCGCGTTGTTGAGCGCGCCGGGGCTGATGTCCGTGCAGTAGAAGATCGTGCGCTCCTCCAGCCCTTCTTCCCGAAACAGGATGGCCATGGAATAGAATTCCTCGCCATTGGCGCAGCCGGCGATCCAGACCTTGATCGAGGGGTAGGTCCGCAGGTGCGGGATCACCTGCTCGCGCAGGGCCCGAAAATAATCGGGGTCGCGGAACATCTCGCTCACCTGGATGGTCAGGTAGCGCATCAGCTCGCCAAAGGCGGCGGGGCTGCGCAGCACGATATGCTGCATCTGGGAGAAGCTCTCGCAGCCAAGATGCGGCTGGGCGCGCAGCAGGCGGCGGTGGAGCGAATTGCGCGAGTAGCCGCGGAAGTCATAATGATAATGCCGCCAGATCGCCTCGATCAGCAGATCGGCTTCCAGCACGTCCAGCGGGGCAAGCTCGGCTTCGGGGGTCATCGCGGCATCCACACGCGCACCAGTGACAATAGCTTGTCCACGTCGAGCGGCTTGGAGAGATAATCATTGGCGCCCGCTGCCAGACATTCCTGCTGGTCGCGGTCCATGGCCTTGGCGGTCAGGGCGATGATCGGCAGGTTGCGCCACTGGTTCTGCCCGCGGATGTGGCGGGTGGCGGTCAGGCCATCCATCTCCGGCATCATCACGTCCATCAGCACCAGATCGACCATCGGCGCCTCGCCCTTTGCGGACTGGTCCAGCGCGTCGAGCGCTTCCCGGCCGTTGCGGGCGATGCGAATGGTGGTGCCATGCGGCTCGAAAATGCTGGTCAGTGCATAGACATTGCGAATGTCATCCTCGACCACGAGGATGGTCTTGCCATCCAGCGCGACGTCCCGGTTGAGCGAGCGGACCACCATCTCCTTCTGCGCCTCGGGCAGCTCGGAGACGACTTGGTGCAGGAACAAGGTCACCTCATCGAGCAGCCGCTCGGGTGACTTGGCGCCCTTGACGATGATCGACTTGGAGTAACGGCGCAGGCGCAGCTCTTCCTCGGGGGAGATGTCGCGGCCGGTGTAGACGATCACCGGCGGGAAGCCGATGGTCTCATCCTCGCTCAGCCGTTCGAGGAGATCGAGGCCGGGCGTGTCGGGCAGGTTGAGGTCCAGCACCATGCAGTCGAAGCTGGTCGTGCCCAGCTGGTCGAGGCATTCCGCCGCACTATGTGCGGCCACCGTCTCGACATCGCGCGAGCCCAAGAGCAGGCCGATGCTCTCGGCCTGGCGGGCATCATCCTCCACCACCAGCACCCGGCGCACGCGCTGCGAAATGCGCGTCTCCAGCGCTTCGAGCATGTCGACCAGTTGCTCGCGCCGCACCGGCTTGAGCAGATAGCCCACGGCGCCATTGGCCAGCGCCGCCTGTGCATCCTCGCTCACCGAAACGATATGCACCGGGATGTGCCGCGTGCGCACGTCGCGCTTCAACCGGTCGAGCACGGAGAGGCCGGTGTGGTCGGGCAGGTTCATGTCGAGGATGATGGCGTGGGGCAGATATTGCCGGGCCAGCAAGACGCCTTCGTCCGCCGTTCCCGCGACGAGGCACTGGAAACCGAGTTCGTGCGAGAGGTCGGCGAGGATTTCCGCAAAACGCGCATCATCCTCCACGACGAGGATCAAGCGGGAATCGCCGGAAAGCACCTCGCGATCATCCGCCACCGGCGACTGGCGCGGCAAGGCTGGCATCGCCGGCCCACGCGCCGGTTCCGGCAGGGCAGGGCGGGATTGCGAGCGGCCCTGATCGAGCGCAGATGGCTCCAGCTCGAGCGGCAGCGTCAGCGTGAACACGCTGCCTTCGCCGGCAGCGCTCTCGACGCCGACCGAACCGCCGAGCAGCCCGGCCAGTTCGCGAGAAATCGACAGGCCAAGGCCGGTGCCGCCATATTTGCGGCTGACCGTCCCGTCCGCCTGTCGGAAGGCATCGAAGATGATGCCGAGCTTCTCGGCCGGAATGCCGATGCCCGTATCCCGCACGCTCAGCGCGACCCCGCCGCCCGGTGCGGCCGATGCCCGCAGCGTGATCTCACCGGCGGCCGTGAACTTGATCGCGTTGGAGAGGAAGTTCTTGAGCACTTGCTCGACGCGCTGGGCGTCGGTGCGGATGTCGGCTGGCAGGCCGGGGTCGATTTCCGTCCGCAGCGCCAGCCCCTTCGAGGTCGCGCCTGCGGAAAAGGTCGCGCTCAGGCGCTCGAACATGGTCGAGAGCTTGGCCGGGCGGATGTCCAGCTCCACCTTGCCCGCCTCGATCTTCGAGATGTCGAGAATGTCGTTGATCAGCGCCAACAGATCATTGCCGGAGGATTCGATCGTGCGGGCGTGCTTGACCTGATCGGCCGAGAGATTGCCTGCCCGGTTCTCCCCGAGCAGCCGCGCCATGATGAGCAGCGAATTGAGCGGCGTGCGCAGCTCGTGCGACATGTTGGCGAGGAATTCGGATTTGTAGCGGCTGGCCTTCTCAAGCTCGGCGGTCTGCTCCTCAAGCGAGGCCTGGGCCTGTTCCAGCTCGTCGCGCTGGGCCTCAAGCTCATGGGCCTGATTTTCCAGCGAGGCATTGCTCTCCTCCAGCTCGGCCTGCTGCGCTTCCAGCCGCGCCTGCGATTCCAGCAGCCGCTGGCTCTGCGCTTCCAGCTCCTCATTATTGGCTTGCAGTTCTTCGCCCTGCGCCTGCAGTTCCTCGGCCTGATGCTGGGTTTCTTCCAACAGCGCCTGAAGCTGCGACCGATAGGCTGCCGAGCGGATCGAGACGCCAAGCTGCGCGGCGATCCGCGTCATGAAGGCTTCGGCATCATGGGCAGCCTTGCCGGTCAATCCCAGTTCGATCACGGCGTTGACTTCGCCATCGGCGCGCGCGGGCGCGACCAGAATCTGCTGCGGGACCGCCCGGCCGAACGCCGAGCCGTAATAGAGATAATTTTCCGGCACCTCGGTCAGCAGAAAGCTGCGCTTGTCGCGTACGGCCTGACCGAGCAACCCATCGTCTGGCTTGATCTCTTGCGGAATGGGGGCGTCCTGCGGAACGCCATAGACGGCACGGCGCTGAAAGCTCGCTTGCTCGCGAACGAACAGGGCAGCCGCTTGCGCGCCGAGATATTCCGCCAGGTAGCGCAAGGCCCGCTGGGAGACCTCTTCGATCGAAAGGTCGCCAGCAACGGCATTTCCAAGCCCGACCTGCCCGGCCTGCAGCCAATCCTGCCGGGCGATTTCCAGCTTGCTGCGGATGAACATGACGCCAACAGCGGCCAGCAGCCAGTTCACGGAGGCGCCGATGACGCGGTTGACGATGGCGATGTTCGGATCGACCCCATCGCGCGCGAAGAAGAAGCCCATGATCGTCAGCAGCGTTGCCAGCGAGGCCGTGACGAGCGGCGCGAGGGGAGCGGACGCGAGGAATGCGAGAACGGTGGGGAGGAGGTAGATGACCCAGACAGCGGTGCCGAGGGGAAAGATCAGGTCTCCGGCGAACGGGATCGCCAGAAGGAAGGCGATGGCGGCATAGAGAAACACTTCGCGATTATTATGAAGCACTTAATGCCCGCCCTTTCAGATGCCAAAAGGGCAGATAGCTCAGACCCCCGAGGGGAACGCCAATCAGGCATTTTGGTTCCCGCACCGTTTAAATGCGTGAAGAAATTTCTCGGCGGGGCTGTTCGGCGCCTTGATAACCGGGGAATCCGGACAGGCAGGATGATGCGCATGGCCGGGCCTGGCTGACCCGGCCATGCGCGTTGTGCGTTTAAAGCCGCCTCATGCGGGCGCGCTTTCCGCCGCTGCGGCGATGGCGTCGTCGAGATCCTTGGCGCTGTGTCGCTCGGCGATGCCGCCGCCGGGGCGTCCTGCAGCATTGACGAGCAGGCCGCGGCTCACACCCTTGCGGGCATGGAGTTGCGTCACCCAGCGGTCGACATTGCGATACTCATGGACCGAGAGGAACTCCTGCGCATCATAGGCACTGCGCATCATCGATCCATACCAGGGCAGGATGGCGAAATCGGCGATGGTGATCTCGTCGCCGATGATGAATTCCTTGTCGGCCAATTGCTTGTCGAGCACGTCCAGTTGGCGCTTGGTTTCCATGGCGTAGCGGTCGATGGCATATTCGATCTTGATCGGCGCATAGGCATAGAAGTGCCCGAAGCCGCCGCCGACGAACGGCGCGGAGCCCATCTGCCACATCAGCCAGTTGAACGTCTCGGTGCGCTTGCGCACGTCGGTCGGCAGGAAGGCGCCGAACTTCTCGGCCAGATAGACCAGCATAGAACCGCTCTCGAACAGGCGCAGCGGCGGGTTCTGGCTGTAATCCATCATCGCCGGAATCTTGCTGTTCGGGTTGATCTTCACGAAATCGCTGCCGAACTGCTCGCCGGTGTAGATCTTGATCAGCCAGGCATCATATTCCGCGTCATAGCCCGCGGCCAGCAGCTCCTCGAGCATCACCGTGACCTTCTGGCCATTGGGTGTGCCCAGCGAATAGAGCTGGAGCGGATGTTCGCCGATGGGCAGGGTGATGTCCTGCCGCGCGCCCGCCGTCGGCGCATTGATGCTGGCGAACTGCCCGCCATTCTCCGTCTCGTTGCGCCACACCTTGGGCGGAACATATCCGGCGGGCAGATTGTTGGCGGGGTCGCTGTCGGCCATGGTCTTGTCTCCTGTGCGCGGTGTTATGCCGCCAATCTAGCGTCTGCGCGCGCACAGACCAGCGCTGCGTGGGATGAGTTTGTCTCTGCCCGCGCAAAGCGGCGCTTTACCCGATCGGTCGAGCGCCGCTCGCGCGAAGGCTCAGAAGGGCAGCCAGTTGCGCTTTTCGGTGAACTTCATGTAGCCGGCATTGACGCCGAGCCGATAGCCGACGCCAAGCCGGATGGGGATGAGCACGATATCGCCCCAGCGCATGTAGCTCGCGTTGAAACCGCCGACGAGATAGGCGGCGCCCTCGCCGGCCGGGAAGCGCTTATAGAGTTCCTGGCTGTCATAGAGATTGTAGACGAGCACAAAGGTCTTCGCGGCATTGCCGCCGAGGTCGAAGCCGATGGACGGGCCTGTCCAGTAGACGTCGCGCTGGCCCTCGATCTTGTGGAACAGCGTACCCGATCCGTAGCGCAGGCCGATGCCAATGGCACCCGAGGCCTCGCGCCCGGCGATGTAGGCGATCGGCTCGCCCTGATCCTTGAGGATGTTCTCGATGATGCCGGCGAGCCCTTCGGCGCCCTTGCCGAAAACGCCCTCGGCCGCGCCGATCAGATCGTCCTTCTTGTAGGTGTTCGCGGCGGCGTTCTCCGGCACGCCGGCGGCCTCGGTCGCTGTGGTCGCGGTCTGGGCCGTGGTGCTCGCCGGGGGCGCGGGCGGCGGGCTGGTTGCCGGATCGTTATAGACCGGATCGGCTGGCGGGTAGGACGGCGCAGGCTCGGATGGCAGCGGTGTCTGGTTCGCCGGTGCGCCGGGCGCGAGATCTGCGTCGATCTGCGTGTTGGGATCGACCGTGTTGATCTGGGCAGCGGCAGGCGCCGCCACCAGTGCCGCGCTTGCCACCAGCCCGATCGCCCAAGTGATGAGAGGCTGGATCGGTGCTCTCGTCCGGTTCATTCAAATGTCTCCCGCAATCGCAGATCGGCCAGCGGTCGTGCCGCAATATCGCTGGCACGATCAGACCCCCGCTCGAGCTTAGCTATCCGTTCGCCCGGATGAAACGACAATGAACGAACGGTGAGTCGAATCGATTTCGCGTCAAACCGAATCGATTTCCCGCTCGGCCGCTGGTCCATTGAGGCTGTTGATCGCCTCGAACACTTGGCGTTCCGCTTCTGCACGAGGCAGGCCGGGCGGAATGAGCGGCGCCAGCCGGTAGGTGATGACGCCGGAGCGCTTCAGGAAACTGTTGCGGGGCGATAGCCGGCCCGTATCCAGCGCCACCGGCAGCACGGGCACGCCGAGCATGGAATACAGTCCGGCAAAGCCAGCCTTGAGCGGGGCACGCTCGCCATGCGGCACGCGCGTCCCTTCCGGGTAGAGCAGCACGGGGCGGCCCTCGGCAAAGGCGGCGCGCGCTTCGGCACGGATGCCGCGCAGCGCGCTGGCACCGCCTGCCCGGTCGACGATCATCAGCCCATAAGCCCGCGCCACCGCGCCCCAGACCGGGATGTCCCCCAGCTCGCGCTTGGCGGCGATCACCGGGCGATGGAAGAGGATCACGGCATCCAGCGTCTCGAACATCGATTCATGCTTGGAGACAATGAACACCGGTTCGTCAGGGAACGCGCCCTCCACGACGATCTTCTGGCCCAGCACCCAGCGCGCCAGAAACCGATGAATGCGCGACCACACCGCCGCGAGCGGCACGACCTTGCGCGCGCCGAACGGCATCACGCTCAGGCAGGCGAGCAGCAGGAAGACGGTCATGCCGTAGAACAGCACCGAAAACAGCGCCGAGCGCAGCGCCGTGACCAGCGTGCCGAGCGGGGACAGGGGTGGCATGGGCTTTCCGTTCCCGCTCAAATGCCGAGCAGACCGGCAATCCGCCGCAGGGCGAACTTGTGATATTCGCGGAACAGCACGGTCAGGCTCGGGTGAGACCGCACCGCGTCCGGCACGATGCGGACCGAAGGATCGATCTGGCGCGAGAGTTCGTATTGCGCGCGGCGCATGTGCCAGTCAGTGGTGATGATCCGCACGGAGGTGTAACGGTTGCGGCGCAGCCATCGCGCGGTCTCGATGGCGTTGGAGCGCGTGTCGATCGCCTCGCGGCCCAAGGTGATGCAGCAGCTCATCAGTGTCGGCGAAACCCTGTAGAGCGCGGCAAATTCGCCGCGCCGCACGTCCCGGTCCACGCCCGAGACCAGCAGATGGCGGCTCTGGTCGCGGCGGAGGAGGGTCAGCCCGCGCTCGATGCGTCCTGCCGAACCGGTGAGCACGACGATGGCGTCGGTCTTTTCATCGTCCTGCGGCTGGGGCAGCAGCAGGGCGAACCAGGCAAAGCCGAACGCCCAGACCAGCAGGATGATCGAGAGAAACCGCCGGATCACAAGGAGCGCTCCAGCGCCCGCCGCAAGGTGAGGCGCGCCGACAGCGAGGCGACGCCCACACCCGCCACCGGCAGCAACGGGAAGATGATCCACGCGATGCCGGGCAGCGAGGCGCTGCTCATGAGATCGGACGCCACGGCCGCCATCGAGCGGCCGACAAGGATGATGACGAGCGTCGCCGCCGCATAGCCCACCACGCCGCCGAACAGCGCATCGAGCATCATCCGCCGCTGGAACAGGCGCACAACCTGCGCATCGGTGGCGCCCAGCATGTGCATGATGTCGATGGTGCCGCGATGGGTGGCGTGCGCGCCTCGCGCGGCCAGCACGACCACGGCGCCGGTCGCAAAGGCCATCAGCGCGACCACGGCGAAGGCGACGAGGCCGATGGACCAGACAAGCTGGGCGAGGGGCGAGAGATAATCGCCATGCGGCTCGACGCGGGCATGGAGATTGATCTCTTTCACTGCTTTGTCGAGCACAGCGAGCCGCTCGGTCCGGGCGCTCTCCGGGGTCAGCAGTTCGGCATCGATCAGCGCCGGCAGCGGCACATCGGCCAGCTTGAGGTCATTGCCGAGCCAGGGCGCGAGTTGCGCCGCCAGTTCACTCTCCGGCACGACATGCACCGTGCCGACATCCTCGGCCTGATCGAGCAGGCCCACGATGCGGCGCACCGCTTGCCCGCGCGCCTGCGGATCGGCCTCGGCCACCTGCACGGTCACGCGGCCGGAGACCTCATCCACCAGCGCCCGCGCGCCTTGATTGAGGGCGAGGCCGGCGGCGGTTGCCAGCACGGTCAGGAACATCATGATCGCGATCACCCACGGCATCGGACCGGTCAGCCGGCCCTGCGGCAGCAGCGGGCCAGGGCGATAAGGGCGGCTCATGCCTTCGAGCGGATTGCGCGCCATGGCTCAGGCTGGCCCCGGCTGGTGGGGTGCGGGGCGAAAGGGTGAGGAGAGCGCGCTGACGCCATCCTGCCCCTCGATCGGCGCCATGCGTCCGCCCTCCAGCCGCATGGTCCGTGCGCCATACACCTTGCCGAGCAGGGCAGTGTCGTGCGTGGCGACGACGATGGTGGTGCCGAGCTTGTTGAGCGCCTCAAACAGGGTGATGAGCCGGGTCGCCATGTCCCGGTCCACATTGCCAGTCGGCTCGTCGGCCACCAGCAGTTCAGGCCGGCCGATCACGGCGCGCGCGATGGCGACGCGCTGCTGCTCCCCGCCCGAGAGGGTGGCAGGCAAGGCATGGGCACGGTCGGACAGGCCGACCCAGTGCAGCATCTCCTCCACCGGCGGGCGGATCTGGTCTTCGTTCACACCGGCGATGCGCAGTGGCAGCGCGACATTATCGAAGGCCGAGAGGTGCGAGACCAGTCGGAAATCCTGAAACACCACGCCAATGCGGCGGCGGAAGCTCGGCAGACGGGCGCGGGGTAAGGTGACGATGTCGGCATCGAACAGGCGGATCGCGCCACGGCTGGGGCGCTGGGCGAGATAGAGCAGCTTGAGCAGCGAGGTCTTGCCCGCGCCGGACGCGCCGGTGAGGAAATAGAAGGCCCCTTCGTCGAGCGAAAAGCTGAGGTCGGACAGCGTCTCCGGGCCGGGCCCGTACCGCAGCCCGACATTCTCGAACTGGACTATTCTAGCCATCGCCGCGATTGCATGTCCCCATTATTGGCGCGCGGCCACGCCCGCCGATGATCTGCCGCGCCGTGCATGGCACAGGCCCCCATTGCGGGCAAGGTGGCGGATGGTGCGCCGGCCTCGCGCGCGTCCCGCGGGCCCTGTCGTCCGTCGCTGTGGGGATATCCCCGGCCACGTTCAAACGCCCGCTTGCCCTCTGCGGGAAACCGGTGTTTATGGAGCGCGATGATCCTCGTCTGCCCTCAATGCGCCACACGCTATGTTGTGCCCGATAGCGCGATTGGTGCTGCGGGCCGTCAGGTCCGGTGCGCGTCTTGCCGTCACAGCTGGTTTCAGGAGGGCGCGCCGGTGGAGCGCCCCGAGCCGGCGATGGCCGATGCTGCGGCGGACGCCGGCATTGCGCCGAATGAGGCCCCTGCATCCGCACCCGTCGAGAGTGCAGAAGCGCAGGCTCCTGTGGCGCCGGTCGCGGTCGGCACTGAGGAAACCGCCGCCGCAGCGCCCCCGGCTGAACCGCGTCACGACCCAATCGATCCGCCGCCTGCTGCCGCGCCGGCGCAGGAGTTCGTCCATTATCCCGACGAGCCAGCCGAGGCGCCGACGCGTCCGCGACGCAATCCCGCCAGGCTCTGGACGGCTGCGGCGCTCGCCTTCTTCGTCGCGGTGAGCCTTGCCGGCGGTGCGCTCGCCTATTTCGGCCCGCCCAACTGGGCCGTTGCGCTCGGCTTTGGCGGTGCGCCTGCGACCTCCGGCCTCAATTTCTACCTGCCTAAGCCGCCCGAGCGCCGCAACTTGCCGACCGGCGAGGAGTATTTCGCGTTCAGCGCCCGCATCCTCAACGATAGCGACCAGGAACAGACCGTTCCGCCGGTGGTGGTCGAACTGCGCGACGATCAGGGCCGGCTGGTGTTCAGCTGGATGACCAAGGCGGACAAGTCGACGCTCAAGCCCAATGAGGAAGCGCGCGTGTCCGAGAGCCGGCTGGATATCCCCAAGAACGCGCGCAACCTTGAGCTCAGGTTCGCCGATAACGCAGGCTGACCTGCCAGAAGCGCGCTGCCTGCAGCACCATCGCCGCCGCCATGCCGAGCGCCGCGGCGAACGCCAGCCCCGCCGATCCCCAGCCCTGCGCATGGCCGTACCAGCCCATGACGCCCATCACGCCGAAAAAGGCGATGATGCCATTGATGCTGGCCACCACCTGGTCGCCCAGTGATCGCAGCGCGGCGACGAAGATCGCCTGTAGCCCATCGCACAGGATGAACGGTGCCAGAATGAGCAGCATGATGAGCGCTTCCCGCGCCACGGCGGGTTGCGCGGTCAGCCCGGCAACGATCGGCCGGCCGAAGAGCAGATAGGCAAGCACCACCGCACCCATGAACAGGATGGAGAGGCCGCACGCGATCATGGTGCGGCTGCGCGCTTCCCATGGCTCGCCCGCACCCACCGCATTGCCGACCCGCACGCCGGCGGCCGATCCCAGCCCGAGGGCCAAGGCAAAGCCGAGATTGTGCAGCGAGAGCATCACCTGAAAGCCGCCGGCCACAATCTCGCCCATCTGGGTGGAGAGGATCATGAGATAGGAGAAGCCGAGCACTTCCATCGCCGCCCCGATGCCGGGCATCGCGCCGAAGCGGACAATGGCACCGATGCCGCTCAAGGCGCTGCGCCAGGCCGCTAGGTCGAGACGGCGCAATCCGCGCTCGCGCGCGCTTGGCAGCGTCCACGCCATATAGGCCATGGCCAGGCCACCGCCCAGCGAGGTCAGCGATGTCGCCAGCGCGGCGCCGAACGCGCCCATCGCCGGGAAACCCAGATGCCCGAGCGCCATGGCCCAGGTCAGCACGGCATTGACCGGCAGGGTGGCGAGGTTGACGATCAACACGCGGCGCGGCGCGCTCACCCCTTCCAGAAAATACGCACAGCCGATCGAGAGCATCTGCCCGGGCAGGCCCAGCATCATCGCGGCGAGCACATGCGCGCCGGGATCGACCAGCGCGTCGGCGACGCCGGTCAGCGCCAGCAGGGGGCGGGCGAACAGCGCGATGACGATGGCGCTGGGCACGCCGAGCAACAGGCCGGTCAGCACCGCTTCCCGCCAAAGCGCGCCGGTGCGTGCCAGATCCCCGCCGCCATCAGCGCGGCTGGTGAAGACGATTACGCCGGACATGCCTGCCAGCAGCAGCATCAGGATGACGAACATCACCACACGGCCGGCCGCCAATGCTCCAAGTTCGCTCGTGCCGGCATAGCCCACCACCGTGACATCGACGAGGTGCATGATCGTCCAGTTGAGGTTGGTGAGGACGATCGGCCAGGCCAGCCACGCGATGCGGCGGGCCTCGCTCAGCAGGCCGGTGTGGCGGGGCGGCAGGATGGTGTCAGTGTCGGACATGAAGCTGCTTGATCAGGAGAGGAGAGGAAAGAGGGAGGCGGACCGGGAGAGGTTATGCATTCCGCGCACGCATCGGCCATACTGATTCGCGCGGCGCAGGTTGCGGAGTATCGAAGTGACGGAATGCATAGTCAGCACAGCCGCGTGGCATCGGATCGGTCCTTCCGGCGCAGCCATGGTCGGGCTTTTAGCGCCCGCGACACAAGGACTGCAAAAATCGTGATAAAAGCGCGTGCATTGGGCACGTCAGCGCCCTGCTGGATCGCCTGCAGGGGCGCGCAAGTCAAGTGAACAGCCCGATCCCACGCCGCGTTTCACGCTATATCACGATGAAGTGCGAAGGATGGTTGCATGCCCCGAATCCCTTTGCTAAAGGCCGCCGCCTACCCGGGGGCCATCGGCTCCCACCTCCCTGATGTGCGGTCGTGGCGGAACTGGTAGACGCGCAACGTTGAGGTCGTTGTGGGCGAAAGCCCGTGGAAGTTCGAGTCTTCTCGACCGCACCATTCCCAGTCAAAGATGAGCATTTAGGCCTTCTTTGAGGCGGCGGCGGAAATCGCTGCAGTTTCGATGGCAGCGTGTGCGCCATGCCCGATGACGTGGGATTCGCTACTCTCGCCGACGATCACTTCATTGATCAATATGCGCACATGGCTTCATCGAAGCGGTGAATTATTGCCGCAGACGGGCCGCTTTGAGCGCTCGACCATGTGGGACGTCACGAGGTTGCCACGGTGGAGCTGGCACTCCAGGAGAGTGCGGGTTCTGACAAGGCCGCGATAGGTGGCGCTCCCGACGCGGTTACCTGCTTTGATCAGAACGGCTCAGTTGCTTGCCTAAAAAGGCATACTGACCCAATTGCCGATAGTTGGTTTGCCAAGGCCCAATCTCCATCCTAGGATTTACCGGAAAAGTTACCGGTAATGTAATCGGGCGATGGGGAGAGATAGACGGTGCGGCACAACATATCGCGGAATCACTTGATGGCATCTGTTGGGGCGGTCGCCCTGGGATGCATTTGCTCAGCAGCACCTGTGCATGCGCAAGATGGGGAGGGGGCCGGGTCCCCTGAAGCGCGGGCCGCCGCGGAGCAGGAGTCGATCGTCGTCACCGGATCACGCATCCGTACCAGCGGTTTCAACTCCCCTCAGCCGCTTACCGTGATTGGCGCCGAGCAGATCAGGAACCTCGTGCAGACCAATTCGCAGGATGTTCTCAACAGCATCCCTCAGATCACCAGTGCCATTTCGGACACCAACCCGGGCAATGCGTCTGGCGCGGAGGTGGGGTCGGCGACGGCGAACCTCCGTGGCCTGAACCCTTTTTACGGAACCCGCACGCTCACGCTGGTGAACACCCGCCGCTTCGTGCCGACCGGGGACGGCGGGGCCGTTGACCTCAACCTCATTCCCAGCGCCCTGATTGCGCGGGTGGAGACCGTGACGGGTGGCGCCTCGGCCGCCTATGGCTCGGATGCTGTCGCGGGGGTCGTGAATATCATCCTCGACAATAAGATGACGGGCCTGCGCGCGCAGGTTGATTCCGGCCTCACCTTTCGTGGCGACGGGCGCAAGATCCATGGGTCGCTGGCCTATGGCACCTCTTTCGCGGGGGATCGCGGTCACATCATCGTCGGGGTCGAATATCAGGATCAGGACGAGATCGAGAGCTGTTTCAATGCCCGTCGCTGGTGTCAGGCCGGCTGGGATATCTTCGAGAACGCCAATAATATCCTGCCCAATGGCCAACCGTCGGGATACAATGTTCCGGGCTCGCCGGGCTTCGGGCTGCCCAACTATGTTTTGGGCCGGGATTCCGCGCTGGCATTCAACACACCTTATGGCGTCGTGCGCAATCGCGCGCCCGCCCCGCTCGCGGCACGCAACTATCGGTTCACGGCTGATGGCAGGGGAATCGTGCCCTTCGATCAGGGCGAGTTCGTCAACAACAGCACCATCGGCCAGGTCCAAGGCAGCGATGGCATTTCGAACTATGACGATGCCAGCCTTCAGGCCGGGCTGGAGCGCATTGTCGCTTATACGGCCGCCGAATTTGCGCTCAGCGATAGCCTGAAGCTGTCCGGAGAGTTCAACTATGGCAAGCGGATCGCCCGAGCCGCCACGCTGACGGCAGGTCCGCGATCCACCTTCTTCGTAAAAGCCACCAACCCCTATGTTCCGCAGGAGCTTGCCGCTCTGCTGGGCGGTGCCTCATTCAGTTTCGGCAAGGATCTTGACGGTCAAATCCCGTCCTACAGCCGCGCGGAGGTGGAAGTGTACCGGGGCGTGATTGCCCTCTCAGGCGATCTCGGCGGCAGTTGGAAATGGGACGCCTATTACCAATATGGGCACAATGAGCGTAATCAGATGCGCAATCGCTCGCGCGTCAACACGCCCTTCACCTTCGCTCTCGATGCCGTTCGCGCGCCGGCGGGCAATGTGTTGGGGGTCGCTCCTGGCACGATCGTATGCGCAGAGCTGTTGAAACCGAACCCCAACCCCATTGCGGTCGGTTGCTCTCCGGCAAACTTCTTCGGCCTCGACAATCTGACGCAAGCCGCGATCGATTATGTCTATCGGCCGGTGTTCGAAGACTTCGTCTATGATCAGCACGTCCTGGCCGCGAGCATCACCGGCGATCTGTTTGGCGGCATTGGCGCGGGGCCGATCGGCTTTGCGGCGGGCGGCGAGTACCGGACGGAAAGCGGCAATGTCACCCATGGCGACATTCCCAACTACCTTGATTACGCTTTCACCTTCGGCCTCGATTACGGCGGAAGCATCAAGGTTCTTGAAGGCTTTACGGAACTCAACGCGCCTTTGCTGGCCGGGCTGCCAGGAGCCGAGCGGCTCGATCTTAACGGCGCGATCCGGTACACGCGCAACAGCGCCAAGAACCGCATCACCGACGAAGCGAAGTCGACAACCGCCACCAGCTGGAAGCTCAGCGCCATCTATGAACCGCTGCGGGGCGTGCGGTTTCGTGGATCGCGGTCTCGCGATATCCGCGCTGCGGGCTTCCGGGAGCTGTTCCTGCAGCAGGTGCCGACCGACCCTGGCACCTCGCAGGGCACCGTCCGCAATCCCAATGGGCCCGGCGGCAACGCTAATGATGCCACGCCGATCCTGAGCGGCGGCAGCTTCCAGCTGGGCGCTGAGAAGGCGGACACGACGACAGCGGGGATCGTGCTGCAACCTGCCTTCGTCCCGGGCCTGCGCTTTTCGGCGGACTGGTTCGAGATCAAGCTCAAGGATGCGGTCACCACGCTGTCGGGCCAGTCGATTGTCGACCTGTGCGATCAGTTCGACACCTTCTGCGACCGCATAACATTCAATGGCGGCAATCTGGCCGACATCAGCTTCATCGATGCCCGTCAGGTCAATCTGGGCCTGATCACTTATCGCGGCCTTGATTTCGAACTGGAGTACAATCTTCCGCTGTCCGACGTGGCAAGCAATTGGGACGGCGCGCTGACCCTGCGGGTACTTGCGGCGCATCAATATGATCTCAAGGTCCAACCCGACCCCAATGTGCGCGCTCTCGACTATGCCGGCATGACAGGGCCTCTTGTGGGCCGGGCCGACTTCAATCCGGCGCCGGCGTGGCGGTGGAATGCATCGGTCACCTATAATCAGGGTGGCTTCACCAGTGTCCTGCAGCTGCGGCGGATCGGCTCCGGCATTGGCGACGTGACCAAGATCGGTCCTGAGGACGGGGGTTATGATCCTTCTCTTCCCAACAGCATCAGCGTCAATCGTTTCGACGGTGCGACCTATGTGGATCTGGCGATGACCTATCGCATCCCCTTCGGCTCGGGCGATCAGAACTTCGAGATTTTCGGAAAGATCGAAAATCTGTTCGATAAATCTCCGCCGATTGCGGTTGCTACCGGCGGGAGCGGCGGCTCGCCTTACCCCACGAACCCGGTGTTCTTCGACACGCTGGGCGCTCGCTTCCAGACCGGTGTTCGGGTGAGATACTGAGGCTGAGGGAGGGCCGGTCTCCGGCCCTCCCGTTCAAGGCCGGCGCCTAGCGTGGGTTGTTTCGTGTAAGTTCTGCAACCGCCTGTTCAGACGCGCTCCACCGCCAGCGCCAGACCCATGCCCACGCCCACGCAAAGGGTGGCGAGCCCGCGTTTGCCACCGGTCTGTTCCAATTGACGCACCAATGTCAGCGCGAGGCGCGCGCCCGACATGCCGAGCGGATGCCCCAGCGCGATGGCGCCGCCATGCGCATTGACGTGCGCCGCATCGTCCTCCAGCCCGAGCAACCGGAGGACCGCCAGGCTCTGGCTGGCAAAAGCTTCGTTCAGCTCGATCGCGTCGAAGTCACGGATGGTGAGATCGAGGCGCTGCATCAGCTTTTGCGTGGCCGGTACCGGGCCGATTCCCATCAGCCCGGGCTCCACGCCCACCGCGGCCGCGCCGAGGATGCGCGCACGGGGAGTCAGTCCAAAGGTCTTCGCAGCCTGCTCGGTCGCGATGATCATCGCTGCCGCGCCGTCATTGATGCCGGACGCATTGCCGGCGGTGACGGTGCCCTCGGCACCGAACAAGGGCTTCAGCCGCGAGAGCGTTTCAAGGGAGGTCGTGGGGCGCGGGTGTTCGTCGAAGGACATGAGATCCGTCTCTCCACGCACCTTTCCCGGCACCGCGACCGGCAGAATTTCACCGTCGTGGAAGCCGCTGCTTCTGGCCGCGGCGGCACGCTGCTGGCTGCGGAGCGCAAATTCGTCCTGATCCGCGCGGCTGATCTGGTATGCCGATGCGACATTCTCGGCCGTTCGCGGCATCGTCTCCGTGCCATAGGCGGCATCCAGCGCTGGATTGACGAAGCGCCAGCCCATTGTGGTATCCATCAACTGCTGACCGCGGTCGAAAGCGCCTGTGGCCTTGCCCATGACAAGCGGCGCGCGGCTCATGCTCTCCACACCGCCGGCCAGCGCAAGCTGCATCTCGCCCGTGCCGATTGCGCGCGCGGCCGCGCTGACGGCCTCCAGGCCCGAAGCGCACAGGCGGTTGTGGGTTACGCCCGGCACCGTGACAGGTAGCCCGGCAAGCAAGAGGCTCATCCGCGCGACATTGCGATTGTCCTCGCCCGCCTGATTGGCGCATCCGTAGAACACCTCCTCGATCGCGGCTGGGTCGAGTTGCGGATTGCGTTCGAGCAGCGCCTTGATAGGCAGCGCGCCCAGATCGTCCGCCCTTATGCCGGAGAGGCCGCCACCATAGCGTCCGATCGGTGTGCGGATGGCATCGCAGATAAAGGCCTCTCTCATGCCTCTTGCCCCGATCCGCAGAGGCCTTGCGCTCCGGCCGTGAGTTCCAAGGGGACCCCGGTGAGCGCACGGAGGTCATCAAGGCCGAGGCCATCCACCATGTCGATGACGCGGGCGCCTGCCTGCCCGACCTCGAAGGTCGCTAGATCGGTGTAAACGCGGGACACGCAGGCCAGCCCTGTCAGCGGATAGCTGCACTCGGCCACGAGCTTGCTTTTCCCCTGCCGGGTCAGCAGGTCCATCATCACAAAGGTCTGCCGGGCGCCGATTGCGAGATCCATGGCGCCTCCGACAGCCGGGATCGCGCCTTCCTCGCCGGTATGCCAGTTGGCGAGATCGCCGGTCACGGACACCTGATAGGCGCCCATCACGCATATATCGATATGGCCGCCCCTCATCATCGCGAAGCTGTCCGCATGGTGGAAATAGGCGCCGCCGGGCAGCAGGGTGACCGGCTGCTTGCCGGCGTTGATCAGCTCCCAATCCTCCTCGCCCGGCGCTGGCGCAGGCCCCATGGCGAGCAAGCCGTTTTCACTCTGCAGGAAAATGTCGCGATCTGCGGGCAGATAATCCGCGATCTTGGTTGGCAGTCCGATGCCAAGATTGACGTAGGCGCCCTCCGGGATGTCCTGCGCCACGCGCTGGGCAAGCTGATTGCGATCGCGTCGGTTCATGGCAGGCTTCTCCTCATGCGGCGGCCACGCGCCGGCGATCGACCTGCACCACCCGCTGGACAAAGATGCCGGGCGTCACGATCGCTTCAGGATCGAGGGCTCCCAGCGGGACGATTTCGGACAGCTGAGCGATGCATGTTTTGGACGCCATCGCCATAATCGGGCCGAAGTTGCGGGCCGTCTTGCTGTAGACGAGATTGCCCCAGCGGTCGCCGCGATGCGCCCTGATCAGCGCGAAGTCCGCCGAGATAGGATATTCCAGCACATAATCGCGCTCGCCGATGCGGCGGGTTTCCTTGCCCTCTGCGAGTTGCGTGCCAAAGCCGGTGGGCGTGAAGATGGCGCCAAGGCCCGCACCGGCGGCCTGTATCCGCGCCGCGAGATTGCCTTGCGGCACGAGTTCGAGCTCGATCTCTCCGGCCCGATAGCGCGCGTCGAAATGGTGGGAATCGACCTGGCGCGGGAAGGAGCAGATGATCTTCGCGACGCATCCGGCCCGGATCAAAGCTGCGAGGCCGGTTTCGCCATTGCCCGCATTGTTGCTGATGATGGTGAGGTTGCCCGCGCCCCGCGCAATCAGCGCGTCGACGAGGTCGTCCGGCATGCCAGCGGTTCCAAACCCGCCGATCATCACCGAGGCGCCATCAGGAATATCCGCTGTCGCCTCGATCAGGGATGCAAAGGTCTTGTCGATCATGATGTTAAATCCAGGAGGCAAAAACCGAACGGATCATGCGGGGTAGGGCAGGCGGCGAACGCCGATCCGCCCAATATGTCCAAGTCCCGCCGCGATCTGTTAACCGGATCGGGTTTGCTCCGTCTCAAACCGGGAGGCGACGAAGATCAGAAAGCCGCCAACGGCCGCCGAGCACGCCACGATTCCCATCGAATAGCGCAATGCGTGGACGCCAAGATCGGCGAAGATCGTATCGTTCATCAGGCCGATGCTGGTCGGCCCGATGAGATCGGCCAGGAAATTGCTGGCGAGAAGCGCGAAGGCCAACCCTGTCGCGCGCAGACCGGCCCCGGATACGTCCATGCAGATGGCAACCGTCGAGGCTTGCGACCCCATGATGAGCATTCCGGTGAGCAGATAGGCGGGCATCCACACCCAATAGTCGTCCGCCATCAGATAGGTCATTTCGGCCGGCGCCCCCAGCATCAGCATGATCCCCGGCACCCAGAAGCGCCAGCGATGGTCCCGCCGGGCAAGCCGGTCGGTGACCCATGCGCCGACCAGCGCGCCGATGAGCAAAGCCGGGCCGCGCGAAATTCCCGAAAGCACGCCAATTTCCGTAGGAGACAGTTCCCGAACGCGAACGAGGAAGGCCGGCGCCCAAACGCTGTTGGCCTGCAACGTCACGCCAGCCAGCGCGAACCCGGTAATCACAAGCAGGAAAGCCGGCGAGCGGCGCCACTGAGCCCAGGCCGCTTTCAGGCTGACAGGCGCAATGGCCTTGCCTTGGGCATCCTTCTCGCGCTCCGGCTCGCGCACGGTGAAGATGGCCAAGGGCACGAGGATGATCGCCGGCAAAGCCAGAACGTAGAAAGACGCACGCCAGCCGTAGCGATCCGTGACGTAGCCGAGGCTGCTCATCATCACGAGAACGATGATCGCGCCGAAAATCCGCAGGCTCGCAAGGGCCATCCGGCGGTTTTGCGGCGGCACCAGATCGTTAACCATTGCGCTGGAAGGCGCGTTACCCGATGCCTCGCCGATCCCCAGCAGCATGCGCGTGAACAGCAGCCCCATGAAGCTGGTGACCATCCCCATCAAGCCGATGATGAGGCTGTAAAAGCCGAAACCGATAGCGATGATGTCGCGACGGCTGTAGCGATCGGCCAGACGCGCCAGGGGCACGCCGGCGACGGCATTCAGCAGGAAGAAGCCGATGCCCGCGGCCAGGCTCATCTGGGTATCGGTCGCACCGAGCTCGAGTTTGATCGGCTCCAGATTGAGCGCCAGCAAGCCGCGATCGACCATGTTGAAGCCGCTGAAAATCCCCAGGATCGTCAGCGCCCAGAGCTGCTGACTGGAGAATTTGGTGGCGGCTGGCTTGAGAGCGCCACCGGCAAGGCCCGGCCGAGCATCCATAATCAATCCTTCCGAGCAGCGCCGCGCCGAGACCGGACCTCGGCGGGTTCAAGGGTGCCGTTGCGGTTGGTATCCTGGGCGTCGAAAGCGGCAGCCTTTCGACCGCCAGATGCCCATTCCGCGCGCGAAAGCTGGCCGTTTCCGTCGCTATCCAGCGTCGCGAGGGCGCCCAGCCGGGCTGATGGCGGTAATGGCTTGAGGGTGAAGAGCCCGAAGGCGCCGACGCATGACGATGTCACTGCGCAACCTATGCCGATCAACTGTGGCCAGTTCATTGCATCCCTCCGGCTCGACAGCGCGCCCTCATCAGCGCACGCTCTCCCTCACATAAAACCTATATATCCAGATTAACGGCCTAGTAAAGCGGAGATTGGGAGGAAATGGCCAAGAAAGAGCCGTTTCAAGCCTATTTGGACTTGATGTTGAGGCGAACGACGTCCCCGCGATAGGTGTTCCGGGCAAACAGCACGAGGATGCCGTCCGCATCGACCACATAGCGCTCGATCTGCGCGACAGGGGCGTTGAGCGGGATCTGGAGGGAAACCGACGCGTCGAGATCCGCTACGCCGATGGTCATGATCTGCTCCACATCGGCAATGGCGAGGCCATCGATGTCGGCGACCAGCTTCAACGCCGTTTTGCTTGTAAACGCCGCGCGCGGAATCTTGTTCGCCCAGCGCTCGGAAATGAAGACCTCGGCGATCATATAGGGCTGGTCATCGCGCCAGTGCCGACGGCTCAGCTTGCGATAGGCCCCGTCGGCAACGCCAAACTCGATCGTTCCAGCGATGCCGACCTTGCGCTCCTCGCCGATCAGTTCGATCTGTGCGCCTTCCCGCGCCTGGAGCAGGCCGAGGAAGTTGGTCTCCAACTGGCACCAGATCTGATCGCGCGGTGCGCCGGTGACGAACGTGCCTTTGGCGCGGTATCGGCGGATCAGACCTTCATCGGCCAACATGCCCAGGGCCTGCCGGACCGTCTCCCGCGCCACATCATAGGACAGGGCCAGCTCAACGACGGTCGGTATCTGGCTGCCGACTTCCCACACGCCCGTCTCGATATGGCGGCGGAAGACGGCCGCGAGTTGATGATAGCGCGCGATGCCCCGGCTGCCGAGGTCGGCGGCTCCTGCGGGCCGGCCACCAGGGCCTTTCGGATTGGACCGGGTTGAATGCGTGCTCACAGCCTGTCTCCGTTACAAAGAGTCCGCCATTAGCTGCCGGGCTGCCTTCCGTAAAAGGCTTTGATCGCTCCCCATGATATACCAGTTGGCACCCATGTCCGAGAAGTAACGGCGCTCCGCCTCGCTAGAGACGACGACGCCCTTGATCTTTTCGCTGTCTGCCACGGCCTGAAAAATCGAGGTCACGATCGCTTCGACAGCAGGGGAGGAGGCGTCGCTTTCGCCCAAGGCGACGGCGAGGTCCGCCCGGCCGATCACAATTCCGTCCACGCCCTCAAGCTCCAGAATCGCTTTCGCCTCATGTGCCGCGTCCGGATGTTCGATTTGCACCAGAACAAGGACATCGTCCGCGGCATCGATGACGTCACGCATCGAGCCCGAGCCGTAATTTGCGTGGCGCGGCGCGCTCGAATAGCCTCTTTTGCCGCCCTTATAGCGGGCGCTCGCGACCACGGCGCGTGCCATCTCCACCGACGCGACATGGGGAACCATGATCCCGGCGGCCCCAAGATCCAGAGCGCTGCAGATCGAGCTGCTCTGGGCGTCGGCAACCCGCACCAATAAGGGCAACTGCGCCGCGCGTCCTGCCAGCATCATGAGATCGAGCATGCCCCGGTCGAAAGGGCCATGCTCCGCATCGATCACCGCGAAGTCCGGCTTCTCCAGCGCCAGGATCTCGACAATCTGGGGCGCCGGAGTCTTGATGAACAGCCCGCGAGGCGCTTCCCGGCTCATGCCGCAGGCTCCGCCTCGGCATGATATTCGTGCGCGTTGAACACCCAGCCCTTCGCAATGAAGTCGGCGCGAGGGGGCGCGAACACGTCGACCAGCACATGCTTGCCATCCCCCACGCCCTCCGTGGTGTGGATGATCTCGGGCGGAATGACGACCACGCTGGAAGGGCCGGCAGGCAGATGCTGATCCTCCTGCCAGAGCCGCGCATCGCGGCCCCAAGGGGTCCGCAGATGGTGGGTGAACTGGCCTTCGATGGCCAGGCTTGCCTGCTCCAGATCGGCATGGGCATGGGGGCTTAGCGCGCTATTGTCCCGCAGCCCGTCATATTCGACCCAGTTGATGCTCATGGTGTCGCTTTGAAGGAAACGCAGCCTGCCATTGTCGGGCGGAATGGTCACATCCTCGATCCGGTGAATGCGGACATCCCCCCCATGCGCGATGCGCTCATAAGCCTTGCCCACGGGACGCACCCGCGCGTCATGCGAAGCATAGGCGTCGGCATTGCGGGGCATCGCCATGTCGGCCTGCTCACGATGGGTCGCGAGAAGATAGAAGGCCGCGGGCCGGTCCAACGCGAAGGCATAGGCGCCGGCCGGGATGATGACCACGCTATCGCCGGGCAGCGCGATGGCCCGATCTCCGCTCAGCGTTCCCCCGGCATGCGGAAGAAGCAGGATGATCTCCCGCTCCGAAGCGAAGCGATGCGATGCGGCGGGCCCGCTTTGGACCCGCTCGATGGAGAAATTCTGCGCTCTGGCAGCGGTGCGGCCAAGCTCATCGGCAGGAGCGGGCATCAGGTCCACGAGCATTGGCGTTCGCACTGGCTTGTTCATGTGTTCGGCCCTCAATAGGTTGCTTCGTTGGCGCGCTTGAACTTGCGCGCCAGTTCGAAGCTCTCCTGCGTCACCGCATATTCGGCGCCGCCCAGTCGCGACACCGGACGGGCGGCGAGCGTGTCGAAATGCCCGTCTTCGTGCAGATAGCCGGGCGCAATATGCATCCCCACCACCTCGCCGAACGTGACATTCGTCTCCGGGCCCAGATCGCCGCCGCCGAACGAGATCACCTTGATGACCCGGCATTCCAGGCTGCAGGGCGAGGCGGCAACGCGGGGCGCGGCGACGACCCGGCAGGGCGCTTTTTCGATCCCGAAATGCTCGAATTCGTCGACGCCGTAAGGCACCGGCGAGGAGGTATCGTTCATCGCTTCGAGCTGACTGGCAGCAACGAGATTGAAGACGAACTCGCCGGTTTTCCTAACGTTCGCCAACGTGTCCTTGGCCGGCCGATCCTCCGGCGTGTTGCAGGAGAACATGAGGATGGGCGGCAGGTTCGAGACGATATTGAAATAGGAGAAGGGCGCCAGATTGGACTTGCCGTGCTCGTCGACCGTGCTCAGCCAGCCGATGGGCCTGGGGGCCACGATGGCATTGAAGATACCGCGTTTGAACGACGCGCTGTCCTTCGGATCGAAAAAGAGGGGCTGGATGTTGGCCATGTTATTACGATCTTTCGGCTGCTACGCGACGCTGCTTGAGCGTCTGCATGATTGCGGGCAGGCGACTGCGCGCCTGATCTTCAAGAGACTGGTAAATGGAGCGGCCCCGGGCATCGATGCCGACAGTGAGAGGGCCGAGATTTTCGACCCTCATCTTGCTCAGCCTGAAATGCGATGGAAAATCGCGCCATTCGACGGCGAGAACCGCTTTGATCGCTTCGGACAGGATCGGGCTCCCGCCGCCAAGCAGCGACAGGTAGACGCAGCCTGTTTCTGCCATGACCTTGGCGACGTCCGCGCCTAGGCCGCCCTTGCCGCCAACGATGTGCAGGTCCAGATCCCGGATAAGCTGCGGCATATAGGCATCGAAGCGGCGGCTGGTCGTGGGATTGACGTACTGCACATCATAACCGCCGTCGGGCCGCGCCTCGATCATGTGCGGGAGATGGATGAAAACACCCTCCATCGCGAGCGGCAGTGGCAAGCCGCGATCAAGGCAGTCGATCATCCGCTTGTGGGCCGGCAGGCCGCCGGTGACGGCGATATCGCCGCTCAAATAGACCAGATCGCCAACATTGAGCGCGGCCACCGCTTCCCGGGAAGGCGGGCATGTGATCGAGACGACCGCCATCAGAACAGTCGTTCCACGCGGCCATCGCTATGGAGCCGCGCCTTCGCCCGGCGGTTGATCCAGCAATTGAAGCAGACCGCGACCGGCGTGTAGCCATGACCGAAAGCGTAATCGATGTGGACGGCAAGAGCGGTGGTGATGCCGCCAACCCCCATCGGGCCGAAACCCGTTGCATTGGCCGCCTCAGTCAGCCGCTCTTCCATGGCCGCGAGCGTTGGATTGGGGTTGAGAGAGCCGATCTCACGATAGGTCGCGCGATTGGCGAGCTTGGCCGTCAGGTCGAAATTTCCGCCAATTCCCACGCCAACAACGACAGGGGGGCAATGCTGAGACCCCGCTTCGATGATGGCATCCAGCACGCAGGCTTCGATGTCTTCCAGCGAAGGCGAGATCAACGTGCGCAAGGATGCCCAGCGTCCGGACCCGAGCGCCTTGGGCACACAGGTGATGTCGATATAATCGGCATTGCCGAGCAGATCGACGGTAATGGCGGGCATGTCCTTGCCCGGGCCGCCGCGCTCGTTCGTCAAGGGATTATTGACGTGTTTGAGAAGGGGCGGTGAGATGGTCTCGACAAGATGATCGAAGCCGCGGGTAATGGCGGCCTTGAGGTCGCCCTGCCACTGTGCCGCCCCGCCGATTTCGACGAAATAGGTCGGCACGCCGCTGTCCGAGCAGACGAACGTGTCTTTCGCCTCTGCCAGGCGCGCGCTCCGCACCATGAGATCGAGCGTTGCCCTGGCGCCCTCCTGCGCCTCCTGTTCCCGTGCTGCTTCCAGCGCCTGGATCGTATCCGGCGGAACCCTCCGCAATGCGGCGGAGTAGAGGGATTCCGATATCTCCTGCACCAGATCCTCGGTAATCATGACAAGAGAATACCCATATAACTAGGTTTTAGTTCTAGGGGTCGGGATTGGCACGGTCAAGGCATTTTCATGCCGAGAAGGGCGGCAGGGTTGTCTGAAAGGCAGCGACGGAAAGCCTCTTCTCCCACCCAGGACCGGAGCTGATTGAGCAGGGCGGAGGGGTCGGGCATCTGAGCGGTCCGTACAAAGGGCCAGTCCGATCCCCAGATCGCCCGGTGGGGTGCCGCGTCTACAAGTGCGGATACGACCGGCTGCATGTCGCTATAGGCGCCCGGCAGTGCCGACCGCCGAAAATAAGTCAGCTTGACCCAGGCCGAGCCGGTAGCGATGGCCTCCAGCAGCCGGTCGAAGCGATAGGTGCCCGGACGGTCATCCGGCGAGAGACCGGCGAGGTGATCGAACACCAGCGGCAAATCGCTCCCAGCGTCGCCAAGCGCCAGATCAGCGCATTGCTCCAAACTTCCCCACACATGGGCGTGAAGCCCGAGAGCGCGCATGTCGCTGCGCAGATCCTCAAGCTGATCAAAGCCTTGCGTCCCCGGATAGCGACCGCCGTCCGGCCCCGGCACGCCGACAAAACGAAGGGCGACGAGGCCTGCGTCTCTTAATGCTGCCAGTCTATCTCGATCGATCGTCGCGCTGACAGAGCCGACTCCCAGCAGCCGGCCCTGGCCGTGGCGCAAAGCATCCAGCAGGGCGCTATGATCGTCGCCATAGAGGGAGGGCTGGATGAGAAGCGCATGATCGAACCCTAGCCGGTCGAGCGTCGCAAGATGCAGGTCGCGGTCGGCGGACGGAGGCTCGTAAGCGCCGCCTGGTGCGAGCGGAAAGTGCCGACGCGGCCCGAAAACATGGGTGTGGCAATCCCAGGCGCCGGCCGGCAGGATGTGCGGAGGACGACCGTCACCGGAGATTCCGGAGTTGCTGGTCATGCTTCTGCCTCCTGACGTGATTTCACCGTCGGGCGACGGCCGGGGCTAGCGCTATTGACCTAATTCTTTAGGTCATGCAAGTCAGCCAGAAGGAGCGAACGTGAACGACCTGCCCGAAATTGCCGTCATCGCCGAGCTACCCGCAGATTTGCGAACCGCGCTCGAACGCGATTTTCGGTTGATCCCCGTCCTGCTCGAAGGCGCGAATGCGCAGCCCGTCACGGCAATTCCATCGACTGTGCGCGCTGTGGCCACGCGGGCGGTCCTTGGCATTCCCTCGGGCCTTCTGGAAGCGCTGCCGGATCTGGGGCTGGTGCTCTCCCTCGGCGCGGGTCTGGACAATATCGACGTCGAGGCGCTGGCCGCACGCCAGATCGTCCTCGCGCACACCCCAGACCAGTTCACGGAAGATGCGGCCGATTTTGCACTCGGGCTCATCTACGCCGCCGAGCGCAACATCGTCGCGGCGGACCGGTTCATGCGCAGCGGACGTTGGGCGGAGAACCGCTTCATGAATGGCCGTCGCGTGAGCGCCCGGCGGGTCGGCATTGTCGGACTGGGTCGGATCGGGCGGAGGCTCGCCGAGAAATGTGCCAGCCTGGGCATGTCTGTCGATTACCATGCGCGCGCCCCGGTGGCGGATTGCGCCTACACTTATCATTCCGACGTAACCGCGCTCGCTGCCGCGTGCGACATTCTGGCGCTGGCCTGCGCGGTGACGGATCAGACGCGGCGCATGGTCACCCGCGAGGTCCTGGACGCGCTTGGCCCCCAAGGCATCGTCGTCAACATCGCGCGCGGCGCCGTGATCGATGAAGAGGCGTTGATCGACGCCCTGCAAGATCGCACCATCGCCGGCGCTGCGCTCGATGTGTTCGACAAGGAGCCGGACTTCGATCCGCGCTTGGCCCGCCTCGAGAATGTGATCCTGACGCCGCACGCCGCAAGCTTCACATTCGAAGCGCGACAGGCGGTCATCGATCACCTGACGGATGCGGCAAGAACCTACTTTTCGAGCGTTGATGCTTCCCAGGCCCCCTCATAGCGGAGAATTGCGATGCCCAGCCTGTCTGAGATGGAAATCACCCGGCGGTGGCCGGCCGAGCATCCCGATCGGATTCAGCTCTACTCCGTCCCCACGCCCAATGGCGTGAAGGTCTCTATCATGCTTGAAGAGACGGGGCTGCCTTACGAAGCGCATCTCGTCGCCTTTTCGACGGACGAGCAAAAGAGCCCGGAGTTTCTCTCGATCAGCCCGAACGGGAAGATTCCGGCCATCGTCGATCCCTCCGGCCCGGGAGGAGCCCCGATCGCTCTGTTCGAGTCCGGTGCCATTCTGCTCTACCTTGCGGAGAAGACCGGGCAGTTCATGCCTACCGATGCATCCGGTCGCTGGGAAGCGCTGCAATGGCTGATGTTCCAGGTCGGGGGCGTTGGCCCGATGGTCGGCCAGCTGGGTTTTTTCCACAAATTCGCGGGCAAGGACTGGCAGGACAAGCGACCCAGAGACCGGTACGCGGCGGAAACGGCTCGGCTACTCAGCGTCATGAACACGCGGCTCAAAGATCGGGAGTGGTTTCTTGGCAAGGACTATTCGATCGTCGACATCTCGCTGCTCGGATGGATCCGCAATATTGTCGGCCTGTTCGACGCGGCAGAGTTGGTTGACTTCGGATCAACGCCCCACGTCGCGCGATGGCTCGGACAAGGACTGGCGCGGCCGGCAGTTCAGCGTGGGCTGACCATGCCGCCGCGCCCGTCCTAAGTCTGGCTTTCCGGCGACGGCGGTGGTCAGCGCTCGTCCAGCCCGTGCCGGTGAAGGAAGGCCGAGAGGAGGTCGGCCACGGCCACATTATTGAGGTCCGCAAAGGGGAGGTGGGTGTTCCCCGAGAGGCCGGCGGCCGGCAAGGACAGGATTTCCGCCTTGCCGCCATGGGCGTTGACGATCGCCACAAACGTTGTCGCCGCGCGATAGGCCGCACTCCAGTTCGTCGACTGCGCAATGTGGTCGCCGAACACGATCTGGATCGGAATGCGCGTGAGCCGTTTGAATTGCTCGGCGGACACCTTGACCGGGCCGAACGGTCCCTTTCCGGCCGGCGGGCCTTCCCCTTCAGGAAACACGAACCCGGGTGGCTCGTAAGCGACGATGCCTTTGACATTGTCACTCTCGAGCGCGGTCATGAAGGCTCTGAAACCGCCGCCGGAATTGGTGACAAGCACCGTTGGGCCGATCCGGTCGACAGCCTTTGCCGCCGCCGCGCTCTGCAGCCGTGCGTTAGGCACAGTGTCGAACTCATCGTACCGCGCGCGCATCGCCTGATCCCAGGCTTGCGGGTCGTCCTTGGGGAACTGGATGCCCGGGAACCAGTTGGGGTAGGCTTCCCCCAGGCGCCAGGCCTTGAAATTCCCCTCATCTCGGCCGGGCACTGCCTTGTAGGTATAGTCCTCGCAGCCCCAGTTCGCGCGGCCAACACGCGGGCCATCCCAGAGGTAGATCGGGAAGCCGCGGCGCAGGAAGATGCTCTGGAAGCCCTCGCCGCCATCCCACCGGTTTTGCCACACGGCCACGCTGGAACTGTGCCACAGCAGCAGCGCTGTCTTCCGCGCCCGCCGGGGGATCTGATATTCCACGAAGCCGTGATCGCACGACAGATGTCCCGATGCGGCGTCACCCAGCAGCGCACCACCGACCGAGAACGAACCTTGCCGCTCAAGGACGATGGGCGCAGCGAATGCGGGAGTTGCCGTGAACGGACTCGCGGCGACGCAGAAGCTGCCGATGCTCGTCAACGCTATCAATCGGCGCAGTGTTCTTCTCATGGATTCGGTCTTCCCCGGAAAGACAGATGACGAATGGCAGGAGGCTCGCAGGGCGCGGAGGCAGTTTCCCACCGCCGGTCTTGCATCATCCATTGCTCGGTGAATGCTACCGGAGAAATTTCCGCTTCTCAAGGCCGGAGGATGGCTTGCGTCCAAGACAAAGCCATGCAATCTGTAAATCCGGAATATTTTCCGGCTTATTGCGGCGCGGGCAGGTTTCAGCGGCGTCTTGAGTAGGCTTCCGCCCAGACAAGAGCGATGCATCGCGGGCGTTGGAGAGGAAATTTGGACGACATTTCAATCACGCGGATCAACGGTCTTATCGGCGCCGAAATTGGCAATGTAGATATTTCCAAGGATCTTGATGACCGGACGATCGAGCAGATCACAAAAGCTCTCGCCGAGAATGGCGTCATCTTTTTCCGCGATCAGGATCTCAGCGCCGACCGGCAACGCGCATTTGCAGGCCGCTTTACCTTGCCGGGCGCAAAGCGCGCGCCGGTGGCGGATGCGCAGATCACCATGATCGAGAAGGAAGAGCAGCAGCTCAAGAATGTGGGCGGCGGCTGGCATGCCGACCAAACGTTTAACGAGATTCCATCCTGGGGCTCGATCCTCGCGGCGAAAGTGCTGCCGTCAGCCGGCGGCGATACGGTCTTTGCGAGCCTCGCGGCTGCTTATGATGATCTCTCCGAGGGCATCAAGACCCAGCTCGAAACGATGCGCGCAGAGCATAATAACGAGCGGGTCATCACGTCGATGTCCCTGCTGCCCCAATATGCAGGCACCAAGGCGAAGGTCGTGAAGGCGACCCATCCCGTGGTTATCCGGCATCCGATCACCGGCCGTAAATCGCTGTTCGTCAACCGCGGCTACACGACCCACTTTGAGGGATGGACACAGGAAGAGAGCGCGCCCTTGCTCCAATATCTGTTCCAGAAGTGCGAACGACCGGAATATCAGGTCCGTCTCAAGTGGCGCCCGGGAACGGTGGCGTTCTGGGACAATCTCCAGGTGCTGCACTATGCCGTCAATGATTATCACGGCGAGCGGCGGGTCATGCAGCGTATCTCCGTTTCGGGCATTCGCCTCGATCGGGCGGGGTGCACAGCAGGGGCCTGCGTGTCCCAACCATGATGTTCAATCACATCTTTGTCGGAACGAACGACTTGGCGAGAGCGCGGCAGTTTTACGATGCCGTGATGGGGGCACTGGGGCACGCCAATACCGCCGCCCCGGACGCGCCCCTGCTTTCTTATCGCTGTGGCGAGCAAGGGTTCGCCGTCAGGGCGCCCCGCAATGGCGATCCGGCAACCTTCGCGAATGGCGGCACGATCGGCTTTCGGGCGCCAAGCCCGGAACATGTCGATGCGTTTCATCGTGCCGGATTGGCCAATGGAGGGGTAGACGATGGCACGCCTGGCACGCGGCCGGGCAGCTACGGCCAGCCATATATCGCCTATCTGCGCGATCCCGACGGCAACAAAGTCTGCGCGACGTGGAAGGCCTCCTGGAAGGACTAGTTGCGCCGGTGCGGCTGCCGTCAGAGCAGCGAAGACGCCGCCTGTTCGATCTCGATCGCAGCCTCCTGCAATGGGCCAAGCAGATCGGCCACCAGCCGATCCAGGGACGCACTGCTGACCGAGGCGGCTGCGACAATCGAAGCCGCCTGAACCCCGCCCAGCGACAGGGGAACGGCAATGGAGCGCTGGCCCAGGAATATCTCCTGATCGTTCAGGGCGTAGCCCTTGCTCCGAGCCTCTTCCACATCGGCCTTCAGGGCTGCGGCACTGGAAAGGGTGTTGGGCGTGAAGGATTGGAAGTCCCAGCCCTTCAGGCGCTCGTCCAAGACGTCCGGCGCCAATCCGGCGAGCAGGACCTTGCCGGGCGCCGTCGCATAGGCCGGCAGTCGCGCGCCGACATGTACGTAAAAGGGCTCGATCGGCTTGTGCGTGCCCCGCGCGATGTAGACCACATCCCGCTCGTCCAGCACCGTGATGCAGCACGTCGCATTCAGCCTGCGCGCAAGCTGGGTGAGAAGCGGTTTCGCGATGGTAGCGAATGGCTGCGACGATAGATAGGAAAAGCCGAGTTTGAGAACCCGGGGGGTAAGGCAGAAACGCCCCTCGTCGGCAACGGCATAGCCCAGCTTCTCCAGGGTCCGCAGAATACGGCGGGTGGTTCCCGGGGTGAGCTTGAGCTCCCGTGCAATCTGACTCAAGGTCCAGTCAGGATTGTCCGATCCGAACAACTCCAGGACGGCTAGCCCTTTTTCCAGCGAGGGAATGAAGTCGTCATCCACCGCGCGCACGCCCTCCTGCTCCCCGGTCTGCGTTTTCGATTTGGCCATGTTCAATATTCCGACTTTTTCGCGGGGAATGATGCTGCTCTGCTTTCCACGGCTGGCGGTCAGAATCAAGCTGACGTCCTTAGCCGATCCTGCATGGCGGACAGAGCCAGAAGCAGACAGGGCCGCCGGCGCCAGCCGACAGCCCTGTGTTGCTTTGGGGCAAGCCGAATGCTCGGCTCAGCGCATCATTAGAAGCTCTTCTCCACAGTCAGGTAGAACTGGCGCGGCGCCGCCGGCTGCGCGTTGGTGTAGGCCGCGCCCAACGCCTGGGAGTCGAACACGTTGTAATAATAAACCTTGTCGAACAGGTTCGTGGCTCCAACGGCGATCGAGAAGTCATATTCGTCGTTGTCGTAAGTCAGGCGGGCATTGAAGACCGAACGCGCCGGCATAAGGTTATCAAAGGTGGTCGACGTGCCGGACACCACCTGGCTCGATTCATAGATCCAGTCCACCCGGGGCGTGATCGATCCGGCCAGTGACGGAAGCTCCGCCGTGTACTGCACGCCCGCATTCGCTGTCCAGAACGGCGAATTCTGCCGCCGGTTGACTGCGCGCTCCCGAATATCCGGCGCCGTCAGCTTGGTGTACCCCACCGAGCCATTGATGAGCAGGCCATCGACGGGATTGATGGTATACTCGGCTTCAAAACCGCGGATTTTTGCGGCCTGATTGCGATAGTAGGTCCGTCCGAGGCAGGTGATGCCGGTGCCTGCCGCCACGACCGCTCCGCAGGTGGTCGACCCCGCAGGGCCTCCCGCGAGTGGGACGAGCGTGCGATTTCCGGGCACGGGCTGACCATTTGCGTCCAGTAGGGCCTCGGATCCCGAAATCGAAGTAGGACGGTTCTTGAAGTCGGTATAGAAGGCCGCGAGATTCAGGCGCACCCGACGATCGAAGAGATCGAGCTTGGCGCCGATTTCGTAAGCGATGTCGTCATTGCCATCATATTGCGCGATCTGCGAGGGCTGTTGCGGGCGCGGATCAAAGCCGGGAAGCGAGTTGCCGGTCGCAGCGGACACATAGATGAGCGCGTTGGACGCCAGCTGATAATTGACGCCGGCCTTCCAGTCGAACCGCGTCTGCTGCGGAACGACGTAAAAGACCGTGTCGCTGGCGCTGGGCGAGGTGTCGAGGACGTTATAAAAGTCGACGACCTTCTTATCGTCCGAATAGCGCAGGCCGCCCACGAAGCTGAGCGCTTCACCAAATGGCCGGATCGTGGCGTTGGCGAAGACCGCCTTGCTCGTCGGGTTGAACTCAGAATCGATCAGCCGCTGGAACGAGCTCTGGGGCGAGATAAAGGCGGCATGCTGCGAGCCATCGGCCGTGAAGTAGAAGCCGCCCACGACCCAGTCGATGAACGATGACTTGCCGGACAGGCGCGCTTCGGCCGTCCAATATTCCTCCGAGAAGGTATTGGACCGCAACACCACATTGAGCGGCGAGCCATCATCGTCATAGGAATGGGTCTCGACCATCTCACGGTGCGCGACCACCGCGAGGAAATTGATGTCGGGATTGATGTCCCAGCTCATCTTGGCTGAGACACCCCAGTTCTTGAGGTCGATGAACGGCGAAAAGCTGGCGCCGCCGCGCACGGCCACACCATTGATCCGCAGGCCATTATAGAATGTGTTGCCTGGGATGACCGTGCCTGCGGCGATGGGATCGCTGAAGCTGGCATAGGTGCTGTAGGGATCGCCCGTCAGGAAGCGGGTGTCATAGGCCAGACCCAAGGTGTTGGCGGCGGACACGACCGTCCCGGACACCCGGTTGTTGATGATCCCGACGATGCTATCGGCGTTGTTCTCGCTCGTATCGCGGATATAGTCGCCCGTCACCGTGAAACGCAGATCCTCGGACGGCTTCCAGAGCAAGGACCCCCGGTAGGCCTGCACATCTTCGCCGCCCTGATGGCCGACGACGCAATCCTTGGGCGTGAACCCGGCGGTCGGCATGTTGAGGGTCGAGGCATAAGGCAAGGAGCCCGATAGCGCAGGCGTGCCGCGCGCGCGCATCTCGCAGGTGAAATCGAGGATCTTCTGATAGCCGGTCCGCTTCTTCGAAAGCGCGGAAACGGAGAGGGCGAGCTGCTCGTTCAACGGCAGATTTAGCGAGCCGCGGAAGTCCATGCGGTCATAGGAGCCGGCTGTGATCTGAATACGCCCATAAACATCGCTGGTGGAGGGCTGCTTGCTGATGATGTTGACCGCGCCGGCGAGCGAATTCCGCCCAAACAGGGTGCCCTGCGGGCCCCGAAGCACCTCGATATGCTCGATATCCAGAAGATCGAAGTTCGACCCGAGCAGCGTCGGGAAATAGACGTCGTCGAGATAGAAAGCGACGACAGGCTCGCTGGCGAGGCTCGTGTCCCGATTGCCGATCCCCCGGATTGTCGCGTCGATACCGGGCCCGAATGCACCCTGCGACTTCCGGAATTGCGTGTTGGGAACCACAGCGGTCAGTTCGCCGACACTGGTGATGCCCTTCTGCTCGATCGCCTCGGCCGTGACCGCAGTGATGGCGATCGGCGTATCCTGCAAATTCGTCGACTGGCGCGTGGCGGTAACCACGATGTCCTCAAGGCCGCCTGCCCGGCTGTCCTGTGGCGTCGCTTGCGGGGCCGCCGATGCCGATCCAACCTGTGCGCTTGCCGGCCCTGCTAACAAAGCGAGAACCAGCGCTGCCGAGCTTATGGTTGCCAATTCCAGGTTTTTCATCTCAGTCTCCCTCGGGCGAATTCTAGCGAAATGGAGACCCTCTCGTCGCCTCTCGCGATGCTCGCCATATTTCCGGATATTTTTCCGGTTAGCGATCTAGCGCGCATTTTCGGCAGCTGCAATCCTAATAATCGGCGAAATCCAGAGAAATTTGGTAGAGGTGCGATGTATCTATTTTGTAAAAATGAGACAGGACTGTGATGAGTCGGGCGATAAAATATGTGATCAACTACAGATATGTCTTGTCTACATGTATGATCTCGCTGAGGGAGTTCATGTATATGTTTATCGATCTACGACAATTTTCAGATGTTTTCCGAAGAATGGGAGGACTTCTTTTTGCAGTCTTTCCGGAACTTTACTGCTGTGATCGCCCGGATAAATGTCCAGTTGATTGCTTATAGCATAGTTGTCTAGGTTTTTATGGAGCTCGGTTGCTGCGGTGACGATCGTGTCCTGATCGCCGACGTCGATGCCAATGGCGCGATAGGTCCTGAGAGCAGCGACATACTGGTCGATGAAACTGAGCGGGGCATTGGCTGCGCGCTTGGCCATGATCGCCTCGCGCGACTCGCCCTGTTCCGTAATCGGCAGATCGACAAAGAGCGGCGGCTTCGCCGGATTGGGCGAGAACGCCGCCGCTGTCGCAAGTGGCCCTGCATATTTGAACGGAAGCCCCCGGGCTGCCTGAGGGGATGCAAGATCGTTGATCTCCCTCACTTCTTTTGCGGTCAATCCCTGCGTTCCGAGAGCGCTCAGGCAACAGGGCGACATCATGTAGAGAACGCCAAACCGCCCTGGGCGCTTCATGCCAATGCGCGCGACGCCGTAGCCGCCCATGGAATGCCCCATCAAGCCACGCGCGGCCGCCTCTGGAATCGAGCGGAACTCCCGGTCGATATAGGCAGGCAGTTCATCCGCTATGAATGTCTCGAAATCGCCGGTGACAGTAGAACTGCCATAGAAAGATCCGCCATACTCATTGCTCCCATCGGGGAACACGACAATGACCTCCGGCACTCCCGCAGCAAAAGCTGCAGCGATCCGCCTGGCCGCATCGAGTTTCTGCATCCAGCTCGCCGCGTCGATGGAGAAGCCGTGCAGGGCGTAAACCACGGAGTATCGCCGCTTGATGTCGCGGCCATAACTCGGGGGAAGAACGACAAAGACCTCGCGCTCGGCGGAGGTCCCAAGAAGATTGTCGGTTATGGCTTGTGAGTGGACCAACCGTCGCTCTACCCGAACCTGGATGTTGGGGGCTTCGGCCTCGCTTGCGATCGATGGAGCGGCGGGAGCGGCGCCAGCGGCCAGCGAGGCGGTGACAAGCCCAAGGGCAACCAGCAACCGCATCTTCATATCTGCATCCTCTCTTGCCGTCAGGCCAGAAGTCTTCTCGCGGCTCACATTTCACACATAGGCCAATTCGACCTGCGCGCACTCACCACTATAAACATATGTTTACATGTTTTATCGGTCAAGCAGCGCTTGTTTTGGTGTTACTGGACCAGTCGCCATGTCGGCGACGCTGCTGGTCAGAAGTCGACAGAGCCCGATCCCTCTTCGTTCGAAGCGGTTGATCCGCTCCAGGCCGAAAGCGGCCGGGTGCGTCCTGAGAAGTCCGCCTCCGCTATGGATGGCTGTGAAATGAGGGGCGCACAGGGAAATCCGCCCGGTGCAACGGAACGCGGATTTGATGACTTAAAGTCAAATCCTCGTCGATTTCGGCTCGCGCACTCGGCTCACCGTGCTGGAAGTATTTGATTAACATCGCATCCCTAGCCCGGTCGCTAAGGAGCCTGCCATGCATCGCATTTTATATATCAGCACTGTCCGTCGGACGCTTTCGGATGCGGAGCTTGAGGACATTTTGGTCGCGTCCCGACGGAATAACCGGCTCGCTGATGTAACGGGCTTGCTCGTGGTAGGGAATCGGCGCTTCCTTCAGGTTCTCGAAGGCCCTGAAGACGCCGTCAATTCGACGTTCTCCCGCATTTCAAAGGATCAGCGTCACTATGCTGTGGTCCAACTGAATAACAAGGCAATCGCGGCACGGTCGTTCGCGCGTTGGGAGATGGGATTTCAGCGGGGTGGCGACGTCAACGAGGGCTCGACCCTTGAAGAGCAGGTGGCAAGCTTGCTTGAACCTGTCACCGACGCAAATTTGAAAGCCTATTTCAGCGGTTTTGCTAAATCCCATAGTCAGCCGGCCTGAGAAACCACCAACATTCGTCATTAGCGGATCCAAGCTCAGGAACCACCAGCATGTTTCCTCATAGGAAGCCCAATAGTCATCTTGGGCGCCGACGATTAACACTCATCGTCCAATCCTCAGTTGGAGCAGAGCGCGGCCTCCATGAGAGCAGAATGCCTCGCAACCATGGCTTGGCCGCCGCGACATTTCTTCGTCGCGCTCAACTCAGGCCGTCCAGCGCTGCTCCACTAAACCTCATTCGCGTCCGCCTAAACCGCCTTCGGTAAGCGCGAGAGATGCTTGTCCAAGGTCATCGGATAATCGCGCAGCCGCACGCCGGTGGCATTGTAGATGGCGTTGGCGACCGCGGCTCCCACGCCGCAAATCCCCAGTTCCCCAACGCCTTTCGCCTTCATCGGCGTGGACCAAGGGTCGGTGGTATCGAGGAAGATGACGTCCTGATGCGGGATGTCTGCATGGACCGGGACCTCATAACCCGCGAGGTCGTGATTGACGAAGAAGCCGAACCGCTTGTCGACCACGAGTTCCTCCATCAGTGCCGCGCCTGCGCCCATGGTCATGGCGCCGATCACTTGGCTTCGCGCTGACTTGGGGTTGAGGATGCGTCCAGCATCGCACACGGCGAGCATTCGCCTGATGCGGGTTTCGCCCGTGAAGGCGTCGACCCCGACCTCCACGAAATGACCAGCGAAGGTGGATTGTTGCGCCCGGTCGGAAAAGTCGTCGGCATAGTCGATGCCATCCTCGGCGACGAGTTCCCCATCGCGCGCGGCGTCGCGCAAGGGCACGGCGCGATCGCCCGAGCGGACCTCGCCGTCGGCAAACGTCACATCGGCATTGTTCAGCCCCAAGCGCGCCGCCACCTGGTCGCGCATCTTGATGCAGGCGGCATAGACGCCAGCCGTCGAGTTGGCGGCGCCCCATTGGCCGCCGGAGCCCGCTGCGGCGGGGAAATCAGAGTCGCCCAATTTCACGATGACGTCGCCCAGATCCACGCCCATCATCTCGGCGGCGGTCTGTGCGATGATCGTGTAGGTGCCGGTGCCGATATCGGTCATATCGGTCTCGACGGTGACCTTACCGTCGCCCGACAGCCGGACCCGTGCCGCGGATTTGGTCAGCTGATTGTTACGAAAGCCGCCGGCCACGCCCATGCCGATGAGCCAGCGGCCCTCACGCACGGAGCCGGGGGCCGTCTTGCGCTTGTGCCATCCGAAGTGCTCCGCGCCGGTCCTGAGGCACTCGACGAAATGACGCGCCGAAAAGGGACGCTCGGGCTTCATCGGATCGACCTGCGTATCGTTCAGGATACGAAATTCCACCGGGTCCATCCCCAGCTTCTCGGCCATTTCATCCATGGCGATCTCCAGCGCCATCAGCCCCGGCGCTTCGCCAGGCGCGCGCATTGCGTTGCCTTCCGGCAGATCGAGCTGCGCCAGTTTCATGGCGACTTCCCGGCTTTCCCCCGCGTAGAAAAGCTTGGTTTGCTGGACGGCGGTCTCCGGTTCGCCATCCGGCAGATTTCCCGAAATGCTCTCATGCGAGATCGCGAGAATGCGCCCATCCTTGTTCGCGCCGATCCGGATATGCTGCAGGGTCGCGGGCCGATGGGTCGTGTTATTGATGATGAGCGGGCGCGTGAGGGCGACTTTCACCGGCCGCCCAACCGTCTTGGCCCCCAGCGCCGCAAGCACGACATCGGAGCGCAGAAACAATTTTCCGCCAAAGCCGCCCCCGACATAGGGGGAATCGAGCCGCACCTGCTCGGGCTTGAGCGATAGGGCCTTGGCAAGATCGCGCTTGCCCCAGGCAATCATCTGGTTCGACGTCCAGACGGTGAGCTTCTCGCCCTCCCATGCGGCGATGGTGGCGTGCGGCTCCATCATCGCGTGGCTCTCGTCCGGCGTGCTGTAGCGCTGGTCGAGTTTGACCTCAGCCTTGGCGTAGCTGGCTGCGAAATCGCCGGCTTTATTGGTCTCGTCCTCGTCCGGAACGGGCTCGGCCCGAGGCGCCTCACGCTGGAGATCGAATTTGCCATCCTCCCGGACATAATCGACCTGAATCAGCGACGCGGCCGCGCGGGCCTGCTCGAACGTCTCGGCGACCACCAGCGCGATCGCCTGATGATAATGCTGGATCTTCGCCCCGCCGAATAGATTGGCGGTGTTCTGGCCGCCGAGCGGCAGCGGCTTATGGTCCAACGTGGTGATGATCGAGAGCACGCCAGGCGCGGCCTTGGCGTCGACCAGATCGAACGACCGGATCGTCCCCCTGGCGATGGCCGCGCCGACGACGAAACCATAGGCCTGGTTCGCGGCGACATCATGCCGCTCATAGGCATAGGGTGCGCGCCCCGTTGTCTTGAGCGGCCCGTCGATGCGATCGGTGGACTTGCCGACGACCTTGAGCTGATCGATCGGGTTCTGGGTGGCAGGGGCATCGAACTTCACGGCATCAACCCTTCGCGTCGTGCAAGATGCCGGCAAGCGTCCGCTCGACCAGCTCGATCTTGAATGCATTGTCCCTGGTCGGCGCGGCGCCGGCGAGGAGGTGCCGGGCCACTGCCTCCGCCCCTTGCGGAAGCGCGGCATCCGCAGCGTCCGTGCGCCAGGGCTTGGGCGCGATCCCGCCCACCGCAACACGGCCAGAGCCATCCGGCTGGAGGATCGCCGCCACCGACACGAGCGCAAAGGCATAAGAGGCCCGATCACGCACCTTGTGATAGACATGCTGGCCGCCAATCGGCTTGGGCAGCAGCACGGCCGTGATCAGTTCGCCGGGCGCCAACGCGGTTTCCACGTGGGGCGTCTCACCGGGCAATTTGTGAAAGTCGGCAATGTCGATCGACCGGATATTGCCCTGTGCATCGACCGTCTCCACGCGCGCATCCAGCAGCCGCATCGCAACCGCCATGTCGCTGGGGTTCGTCGCGATACAGGCAGCGCTGCCGCCAATCACCGCCAACTGGCGGGAGGCGCCCTCAATGGCCGCGCAGCCGGTCCCCGGCTGACGTTTGTTGCAGGGTTGGTTGGTATCGTAGAAATAGGGACAGCGGGTCCGTTGCAGAAGATTGCCGCCGGTGGTCGCCTTGTTCCGGAGCTGCCCGGACGCGCCGGCCAGAATGGCCCGGCTCAGGACAGCATAATCGCTGCGCACGCGCCGATCCGCCGCGAGTGCCGTATTGGTGACGAGCGCGCCGATTCGCAGGCCGCCATCGGGCTCTTGCGTGATCTGATCGAGCTTCAGATCCTGGACATCGACCAGATGGGTCGGCGTTTCGATCTGCAGCTTCATGAGGTCCAGCAGGTTCGTGCCGCCGGCAATGAAGCGGGCGCCCTGGTGGCTCAAGACGGCCGTCGCGGCCTGAGCGGGCGAGGTCGCGCGCTCATAAGTGAACGGCCTCATGCCTTGGCCTCCGCGACTTCGGTAATCGCCTCGGCAATGTTGGAATAGGCGCCGCAGCGGCAGATATTGCCGCTCATCCGCTCGCGCAGTTCCGCGTTGCTGAGTTGCGGCTTGGCCGACAGATCATCGGTGACGTGGCTCGGCACGCCCGCGGCAATCTCATCCAGCATGGCGACCGCAGAGCAGATCTGGCCCGGCGTGCAATAACCGCACTGATAGCCATCATGCTTCACGAAGGCGCGTTGCATCGGGTGGAGCTGCTCCGGCGTGCCCAGCCCTTCGATGGTGGTGACCTTGTCGCCATCATGCATCACCGCGAGCGTCAGGCAGCTGTTGATCCGGACACCGTCGACCAGCACGGTGCAGGCGCCGCACTGGCCATGATCGCAGCCTTTCTTCGTGCCGGTGAGTTTGAGCTCTTCGCGCAGCGCATCGAGCAAGGTGGTGCGCGTATCGGTTTTGAACCTGTGCGGCTGACCATTCACGCTCAGGGTAACCTCGACCATCGCTTCGCGTGGTTGCGGCAAGGGCTGCCGAGCATCGGCGTTGTTCAGGCTCATGGTCGCCGCCGTGGCCGAGCCGCCAACCAGCACGCCGCGTCGAGAGACGTGCCACTCCTCCGATCGATCCATGGCATCGTCGTCCTTCGCACCTGCTGATTGGATAATCCCATGCTGGCCGAACGCAGCAGCCGCCAATTGGCTTCCAAATTATCGTGGGTGGCAGACAGGCGCGGCACTTCCCGGCCTGTTCGGCACCGCTCGGGATAGGTTGGCTTTACAGGCTCCCACTGCCAATGTGCGGGATGACCAGCGATCCATTCGATCTGAACCGATTTGTCGACGCCCAGCAGGGACGCTACGCGCAGGCCCTGGCGGAAATCCGCAGCGGTGCAAAACGAACGCACTGGATGTGGTTCATCTTTCCGCAGATTGCGGGCCTGGGGACCAGCCCCACGGCGCAGCACTTCGCGATCCGCTCGCGCGCCGAAGCCAAAGCCTATCTGGCGCATCCGGTCCTCGGCCCGCGCTATGAGGAATGCGTCATCGCATTACAGGAGCTGCATGGCTCCAGCGCTGAGCAGGTCTTTGGCGCCATCGACGCGATCAAGCTCAGGTCATCACTGACGCTGTTTAACAGCGCTGAGGACAGGCCGATTTTCCGTGCCGCGATCGAGCGCTGATTTGACAGCCCTGACGAACGCGCCGTCGAAATTCTGGGGCAGATGGGTTCATCAGCCTGAAAGAGGGCGGTTGATGAAGCGGAGGCTCATATCGCCCGGCGAACGTATCGCAAACCTTCCTATAAAAATTCGCCCCATCGCCGATTCCAACCCACGCTTGTCACAGCCGAACCTCCCGTGTATTGAATGGCAATCGATTGCAAAATTGCTTTCGGACCTACGAGTTCGGGTCGCCCGAACCCTCTGCCCGGCCATCCTGCACACCTGGCCGGGCAGAGTTGGGCGACCCATGCGGATAAAGTCCCCAGCCGCCGGATGAGGGATTGACTTGCAATCGATGGACAATAGCCTGTCGCACATAAATGCGGCGGGCGAGGGGAGTGGCTGATGGATCTGGATGGCGATCATGAACTTGCGGCCATCAGTCGCGATCCGCATTATCAGGCTCTCGTCCACGCCCGGGGGCGCCTTGGCTGGATTCTGAGCGGCGTGATGATGGCGATCTTCTTCGGCTTCATCCTTCTCGTGGCTTTCGGGCGCACCATTCTCGGCCAGCCGCTGCCGGGCATGACCACGACCATCGGCGTGCCTTTGGGCATGGCGGTGATCCTCTCGGGCATCGCGCTGACCGGCCTGTATGTCTGGATCGCCAACCGCCGGTTCGATGCCGAGCTGGATGCGCTGCGCGCGGAGCATCGCCTGTGAGCGGTTCGCGCTGGGCGGCGCTCGTCCTTATGGTGACCATCGGCGCGTTGATGCCCGGCATCGCCCGCGCGGCGACACTGGGCAATGCCGGCCCTAACATGCCGGCCGTGGTCACCTTCGGCCTGTTCATCATCGTCACATTGGGCGTTACGGCCTGGGCCGCCCGGCGGACGCGCACGACGAGCGATTTCTATACGGCCGGTGGGGGCATCAGCGGTCGGCAAAATGGCCTGGCCATTGCTGGCGATTATATGTCCGCCGCCTCGTTCCTCGGCATCTCCGCGCAGATTTATGCCGATGGCTATGATGGGCTGATCTACTCCACAGGCTTTCTGGTCGGCTGGCCGATCATCCTGTTCCTGCTCGCCGAGCGGTTGCGCAATCTCGGGCGCTACACCTTTGTCGATGCCGTCGCGTTCCGCTTCGCGCAGACGCCAGTGCGGATTTCGTCCGCCTTCAGTTCGCTCACCGTCGTGCTCTTTTACCTGATCGCCCAGATGGTCGGCGCGGGGCAGCTCATCCAGCTGCTGTTCGGCATTCCCTATCCTTATGCGGTCGGGATCATCGGCCTCGCGATCACCGCTTATGTGCTGTTTGGCGGGATGATCGCGACGACCTGGGTGCAGATCATCAAGGCGGTCATGCTGCTCGGCTGCGCCACCTTCATGTCGCTTGCCGTGTTGTATCGGGTCGGCTTCTCGCTGGACACGCTGTTCGAGCAGGCCGTCGCCGCCAAGCAGGCGATCGCGCTGGCCGCAGGCGCCAGCGCCGATGCAGCGGCGGCGAGCGCGCGGGGCATTCTCGCACCCGGCGGCTTTATCAAGGACCCGCTGTCCGCGATCTCGCTCGGCATGGCACTGATGTTCGGCACCGCCGGCCTCCCCCACATCCTCATGCGCTTCTTCACGGTGCGCGATGCCCGCACCGCGCGCGCCTCCGTGCTGTGGGCGACGGGCTGGATCGGCTATTTCTATGTGCTTACCTTCATCATCGGCTTTGGCGCGATCGTGTTCGTCGGCAGCAACCCGGCCTATTTCGATGCCTTGAGCGGCGGGCTGCGCGGGGGCAGCAACATGGCTGCCGTCCATCTCGCGGACGCGGTGGGCGGCGAGGTGTTCATGGGCTTCGTCTCGGCGGTCGCCTTCGCCACCATATTGGCAGTGGTGGCCGGGCTCACCCTTTCCGGCGCCTCGACGATCGCGCATGATCTCTACGCCTCGGTCATCCGCAAGGGCAATGTCGACCAGGCGACCGAGCTGCGCCTGTCGCGGATCACCGTGCTGGTGCTGGCCCTGATCGCGGTGGGGTTGGGGATCGCGTTCGAAAAGCAGAATGTGGCGTTCATGGTGAGCCTGGCTTTCGCCGTGGCTGCCTCGGGCAATTTCCCTGCCCTCTTGCTCTCCATCCTGTGGAAGGATTGCACGACGCGCGGCGTCGCCTGGGGATCGGCCATCGGCACGCTGACCGCGCTGGCGTTGACGATCCTCTCGCCGGTGATCTGGGTTGGCCAGCTTGGCGCCGCGCACGCCATCTTCCCGCTCGCCTCGCCCACATTGGTGTCGATGCCGCTGGCCTTCTTCACCATCTGGCTGATCTCGACGCTCGACCGCAGCGCGCGGGCGCAGGTGGACCGGGCCGGCTACACCGCCCAGCGCATCCGGTCCGAGACCGGCATCGGCGCCGCCGGCGCCAGCGATCATTAATCTGACTCATGCGACAGGAGACGCATTCATGAAGTTTCTGAACCGATCCTCGGCCTGGCTGGTGGCGACGCTGCTCGCCACGACCGGCCCGGCCCACATGGCCAGCGCCCAGCCCCTGCCCGATCCCGCCGCCGTCGCTGCGGCCCCGCTGAGCGCTGAGGACGCAGCCAAGCTCGCGCCCGTCGCGCCGGAACTGCACGGCGCTGCACGCATGGCGCTCTATTATTCGACCCTGATGGGGCCGATGAACGAGGAAAGCGTGCGCGCCTCGCGCACGTCGGGCCGCATGGGGCCGCCCCCGCCGCCGCATCACCGCGACGTTCCGGTCGTCGAGCAGATGATCCCCGGCGTGGCCGGCGCGCCGCAGGTCAAGCTGTACGTCATCAATGCGCAGGAAGGCGCCTGGCGCGGCGGCATCCTGCACACGCATGGCGGCGGCTACATCCTCGGCACGGCCGCCACGGACGTGCGTCGCCTGCAGGAGATGGCCAAGGAACTGAACGTGGTCATCGTCTCCGTCGAATATCGCCTCGCGCCGGAAACGACCTATGCCGGGTCCATCGAAGACAATTATGCCGGCCTGCGCTGGATGCATGACAATGCCGCCAAGCTCGGCCTCGATCCCAAGCGGATCGCCGTGATGGGCGAGAGCGCCGGTGGTGGCCATGCGGCGCTGCTGGCGCTGACCGCGCGCGACCGCGGCGAAATCCCGGTTGCTTTCCAGGTGCTGATCTACCCGATGCTGGATGATCGCACCGGCGGCGTGGTGAAGGTGCCGCCGCACATCGCCACAGTCGGCTGGGACGCGCAGCAGAACCAGCTCGGCTGGAAGGCGTTCCTCGGCCAGCAGCCGGGCACGAACAAGGTGCCGGCCACCGCCGTGCCGGCGCGCGCTGCTTCGCTCAAGGGTCTGCCGCCCGCGTTCATCGCTGTCGGCGGTGTCGATCTCTTCGTGAGCGAAGACATCGACTATGCCCGTCGCCTGACCGAGGCCGGCGTGCCGACCGAGTTGCTCGTCGTGCCCTCCGCCTATCACGGCTTTGACGCCATGGCGCCGGACTCGCCGCAGGCCAAGCAATTCAACAAGGCCCGCATTGAAGCCCTGCGCCGCGCTCTGGCGACGCCAGAGAAATAAGCCGTAGCTTGATCCACAGCGTCTGCCGGCCCTCACCGGTCGGAGAGCACAGACGGGGGCGATCGCAAGGTCGCCCCCTTTTCCTTACCGTCGATCGGGCGTGGGTCGTCAGCCTTTCATCGCGCCGAGCTCGGCCTCGTCCCAACCGGTTCGCATGGCCGAGACGGTGTCGAACCGCATGGTCTGCGCGCCATGGCCCACCACAGGGTCCCATTGCGCCAGCCCGCCATGATTGGGGTTGCCCGTCCGCGCGAAAGCAATCCACGCATCGGCCATCTCGGCCTCCAGCTTGAGGGCCTCGGCATCGCCGCCGGTCATGCTGGCACATCGTTCGGCATTGGCGAAGACATAGGGGATTTCCGCGCAGTGGAAGGCGCGCGGACGCCCGTCCAGCACGGGCGTGCTCCGATCAAAGCTGTAAAGCCATGCCGGGGCGCGACGCAGCGCGGCCTTGCCGCTCGCCTGATCGATGGCGGTCTGGCGGATCGGTGCGGTGGCGATGCGTGACCAGATGTCGCAGGACAGGGCCTCCGGCGTCGTCCGACGAAACGCGGCCACCACCGCCGCGCCGCGCCCTCCCGTGTATCGATCAGCCCGGTTCAGCAGCTCCGCCTCGCTCATCGTGAAAAAGTCCGGCTGGTTGATCCCGGTGGTGAACTCGTTGAGGGTCGTGCCGACGATCAGCGGCACATCAGCCGACAGCGCAAGGGACTGCGGGGCGTCGGGATTGGCGGGCAGCACCGCGCCATCCACTACCGGGGTAAAGCCGTAGCGGCCGCGGGTCCGAGCCTCCATGGAGCCGCCTTCGGGCAGTGGCGGATTCTCCCGGCGGAAGATGGCCGAGCTCGCCGCCAGCAAGCGATCATAGGGTGAGGAGTGCAAGGCGCGCAGATCGGTTTTGCCGATGCCCAACTCCGCCAGCATGAGTTGCCCCAGCTTACGGGCCTGGGCGTGGGGCGTGGCCTTTGCAAAGGACCCGCTCTGAACAATCGCACGGTGAAACAGGCCGCGCGCGGCGGGCATGGCCATCAACGTCGAAACCTTGGCGCCGCCCCCGGACTGGCCGAAGATCGTGACCCGACCAGGATCGCCGCCAAAGACCTCGATATTGCGCTTCACCCATTGCAGCGCCGCGACGATATCCAGCATGCCGACATTGCCGGACTGCGCATAGGCCGGGTCCACGGAGGAGAGGTCGAGAAAACCGAGCAGGTTGAGACGTTGATTGAGCGTGACGACCACCACGTCGCCCCGCTGGGCGAGATTATAGCCCTCGAAGGCGGGGACGTCGTGCCCGGAGCCGGCGACAAACCCGCCGCCGTGGAGCCAGACCATCACCGGTCGTCGGGCATTGTCCGTGCCGGGCGTCCAGATATTGATGCGCAGACAATCCTCGCCGTCGAAGCTGTCATTCCACTGGAAAATGAAGGCCTCTTCGTCATTCTGGCGGCCTGTGCCCTTGTCCTGCGGGCAGATCGGCCCATAGGCGAGGCTGCTGCGCACGCCGGTCCAGGGCTTGGCTGGCTTGGGCGGGAGGAAGCGATTGGCGCCGCCGGTCGTGTCGGCATAGGGGATACCGCGAAACATGGTGATCCCGCCTCGCATGAAGCCGCGCACCCGGCCGTTAGCGGTCTCGACATCCGCCATGCCTGCGCCGGCAAAAATGGGACCGCGCCCGCCGACGGCTTCGGGACTCGCCTGCGCCGGTCGCGCCGCGCTGGCTAAGGCACCGGTGGCGACAAGCCCTTGCAGAAGCGCCCGACGACTTGCGCCCTCTCCACCCGAACCTGTCATGTTCCTCTCCTTGCCCTAATGGCGTCGCAATCGATTACAGGTTTAGACCCTTCGCGCGCGGAAGCAAGTCGGGTGAGGCCGACAATAAGGCTGTGCCGCGCTACCCGCTTGATCGTTGGGGAGGCTCAGACCCTGCTACGGCGCCAGCCGGAGAGGCGGCGGAGCAGGCCGCGGTTGCTGAGGGCTTCGAACATGTCGTCCGGTCCTTCCGGGTCGAGGATCTGGTTGTCCGCCAGCCAGGCCTCGACGCCTGTGAGATCGGGAATCTCATAGGGCACCAGCGTGCGCCGGCGGCTCTTCGCATTTTTCCGACCCTTGAAGCGGAGCGCGTCGATCGTCTCGATCAGCGATCCGCTGGCGGCCAGCTTTTTCTGGACCTGTGCGATACTGGCATCGAGATGCTCGGCCAGCAGATCGTTGCGAACCTCCGCGATGGCGGCGCTGCATCCTGTATTGCTCGGCCGGGAGCAGTCCACGGCCACGTCGCATTCCGTATCGAGCCGCAGGGACCGCGCATTCATGTTGGATGAGCCGACGCGCAGGATCATATCATCCACGATCATCACCTTGGCGTGGACGTAGATCGGCTCCTGATCGCGGGTGACGGGATGGTAGAGCCGGAACCGGCCATGCTTGTCCCGCCGCCGCAGCGCGGCCACCAGTCGGGCGCGCGCGGTATCCATCGCCAGCGGTTCGAGCCAGCCCTGCGCGGCTTCGGGATTGACGATCACGATCTCCGGCCCGTCCGGCTCGTCCAGTCGCCGGGCCATGGCTTCGGCGATGCGGCGGGAGGCGAAATACTGGCTTTCGGCATAGATCCACCGCTTCGCGCGCCCGATCTGCTCGATATAGAGCTGCTCGATCTCGGTTACCTCGCGCTGATCCGGCATTTTGGGTGCCGTGCGGGCGATGAGAACCTCCACATCCTCGAATTGCACGGGCAGCGCTTCCGGCCAGACGTCATGCTTGCTGCGGATGCCGGCAATGGTCTGCCCGGTCGCCCGCTTCCAGCGGTCGCGCGAATGCTCGCCCAGCGCAGCCGCCGCCGGCCCCTGCAGCGCGGTCGTCGCATCGTGCCAGGGCATGTAGGCCGGCCCTTTGCCGGGGCGATGCCGCTCGGGTTCCTCGTCACGATGGGCGCGCGTGTCCCACCGGTCGCCGGTCATGTCGATCCCGCCGCAAAAGGCGAAGCAATCGTCGATCACGACGATCTTCTGATGATGCGACCCGCCGGTGGGGTGATGAGCGTCCAGCTTCACATGGATGCGCGGATGGATGGCCCATTTGGCCACGGTGAAGATGGTCTTGCCGCGGAACAGCGAGCCAATGGCGCCGAGGTCCCAGCGTAGCAGATAGACTTCGAGCTCGGGATTGGTCTCGACCAGCCAGTAGATGAGATCGCCGATGGTAGTCGGTTCCGGTCCATCGGGTTGCCCCTCTCCCCGGTGCGCGAGTTCGATCCGCGCGTCGAAGTCCCAGCCGACCAGCATGATGCGCTTGCGGGCGCGGATCATGGCTTGCCGCGCGAACCGGAAATAATCCTCCGCATCGACGATCACGCAGGCTTTCGCGGCCTTGGCAGCCCGCCAATAATTGCCCTTCATGCCGACGCGCTCCCCGCGACCCCCGCCTCGACGTGTCCGCGAGGGTGGGGCTGTAGGCGGCCTGCTTCGATCATGCTTTCCCCGTTTCAATCGCCATCGGAACCCTGAGGCGTAACGGCTATCATTACGGTTGCAACGCAAAAGGGTGCCCGGAGCCTTGCCACTTTTCGCGCGGAACTGTGCGCGATGGCTCGCGGGGGGGCCGGAGTCTGTCCGTCGCGCCGGCGACTCGGTTCGTCCCCGCAACGTTGCTGCTGCGGAACTGCCCGTCTAGCCGATCGCGAAGCCAGTTTCCCGGAGTTCCCCATGACAATGACCATTCGCACCGCGTTGATTTCTTGCACGGGGCTTCTTCTTGCGGGTCTTGCCGTCCCCGCGCAGGCAGAAGGGCTGGGGGCGGAGGGCAATTATGCCCGCGCCAATGGGCGCTGGGGTGCTGAACTGGGCGCTGGTTATGCGGTGGACTTTGCAGGCTTCAGCCTCACGCCGGGCGCCGGGGTTTATCTGCGCGATGGCGGTACGGCTGCCTATGGCCGGGTGGAAGCGGCTTATCAGATCCCTATGTCCCTGCGCATCGGCATCGGCGCGCGGATCAGCGGCGAGGAGCCGCGCGTCTATGGCACCGTCGCCATGCCCCTGCTGCCCCGCGTTGCCGTGAAGGGCAATGTCGGGGACCGTTATGTGTCCGTGGGGCTGACGGTCGGCTACTGAGCGTCGACGATGGCGGTTGGCTGACAGCCGAAAGTCGCGCAGAGAGGCGACATGCCGACCATCTTCAGCCATGCCGCCATATCCCTATTCACCGGCGGTGCGCTGGGCCGGCGCCGGATTGCGCCAGCCCTTGCGATCATCGGGGGTGCGCTCGCTGCCCTGCCGGACCTCGATGTGATCGGCTTTCCCCTCGGCATCGGCTATGCCAGCAAATGGGGGCATCGAGGCTTTACCCATTCGCTGGCGTTTGCATTCGGCGTGGTCGGCCTGATCGCGCTGGTCTGGCCGCGCGCACGACGTCCAGCGGCCTTTGCCTTTCTGTTCGCCTGCGCAGTGTCCCATCCTCTGCTCGATATGCTGACCGACGGCGGGCAGGGCGTGATGCTGTTATGGCCGTTCGACCATCAGCGGCTGTTCCTCGACTGGCAGCCGATCCGCGTCTCCCCGATCGGCGCGGGCTTCTTCTCGGCACGTGGGCTGGAGACGGCCTACTCCGAACTGCTGCTGATCTGGCTGCCCGGACTGGCTATGATGACCGCCGCGTGGCTTTGGCGCCGCTGGCGCCGCCTCAAAGCAAAGTCGTCCCACAATCGCGCATAAAGAAAGGCCCGCGCCGATGGCTCGGGCGGGCCTGTTTCTTTGAGCGCGGGGGGCTAGGCCCCGCGCTGCCTCAGAAGCGCTGTTGGCGCTCGTAAAGCGACTTGTAATGCTGGATCCGTGTGACCCGCAGCCCCGGCATGCCGGACCGGTCCACCGCGCGCTGCCAACTGGCGAATTCCTCGAGCGTCAGATCGTAACGCGCACAGGCTTCGTCCACTGTCAGCAGGCCGCCATTGACGGCCGCCACGACTTCCGCCTTGCGACGCACCACCCAGCGGGTGGTCGACGGGGGCGGCAGCGAGTCAAGCGTCAGCGGCTCACCGAGAGGGCCGACGACTTGAGCAGGGCGAATCTTCTGGTTCTCGATCATTCTTTCCTCATTCACCGACGGGGATCGGTCTGACACGGTCTTCTTGCTCATGATGTTGACCCCAAAGCTTTTCACTCCGGCTAACCGCCAGAGTGAACGGCGCCTTCACCATTGGTCCCCACCGCCATGAATGCCGCCACGGATGCATTGAACGATCCCGCCGCGCGTCGCAGCGCTGCGGGGCTCGGTGTGTCCGATGCAAAGATCAGGCTCAGCCGTGACGGCTCATCCGCAAGCACGACCGGAAGATCGGCTTCACGAATGGCCCGGGCCGTCGGTGTCGTATCCTGGCGCGCGGCGTGAACCGTGAGCAGCAGGCGCAGATCCGGAATCCGGGGGTTGCGTCCGCTTGCCAGGGCGACAGGCAGGGCCTGATCATCGAGGTTGGCACTTATGTCCATGGCCACCCTGCTAGCAGCCAAAAGATAAGCGCTCGTAAAGGCCGTGGTGACAGGTTGTTAGGTGAGATTACCGGTGCATAGACCGCGACGGACGGTCTTTACTCGCTGGTCACCGGTTGCGGGTGCTGGTCGCTGCGCCCCAATGCGCTTATATGGTGCCAATGGACGGACTTTTTCAGCTTCCAACGCCTCTGCAGGGCAAGCGCATCGTCGTTGCTATGTCCGGCGGCGTGGATTCCAGCGTCGTCGCGGCGCTGGCCGCACGGTCGGGCGCGGAAACGATCGGCGTCACGCTGCAGCTATACGATCATGGCGCCGCCGTGGGGCGGACGGGAAGCTGCTGCGCCGGGCAGGATATTCGCGATGCGCGGGCGGTCGCAGACAAGCTCGGCATCGCGCATTATGTCTTCGATTATGAAAGCCGCTTCCGCGAAAGCGTGATGGACCGCTTCGCCGATGAGTATCTGGCCGGCCGCACGCCCATTCCGTGTGTCCGCTGCAATATGGGCGTTAAGTTCACCGACCTGTTCGCGCTGGCCCGCGATCTGGGTGCCGATTGCTTGGCCACCGGGCATTATGTCCGGCGGGTTGAAGGCCCGGCCGGCGCCGAGCTGCATCGCGCCGTCGATCCCGCGCGAGACCAGAGCTATTTTCTGTTCGCAACGACGCAGGATCAGCTCGATTATCTGCGCTTTCCCCTCGGCGGCATGGAAAAGCCGGTCGTCCGGCAGATCGCGGCAGAACTGGGGCTTGGGGTTGCGCTCAAACCGGACAGTCAGGACATCTGCTTCGTGCCGGATGGCGACTATGCCGGCGTGGTGCGGAAAATCCGGCCCGAAGCCGATGATGCGGGGGAGATCGTCCATATCGATGGCCGCGTGCTGGGGCCGCACAAGGGCCTGATCCATTATACAGTCGGCCAGCGGCGTGGGCTGGAGATCGGCGGCCTCGCAGAACCGCTCTATGTCGTGCGGCTGGATGCCGAGCAGCGCCGGGTGATCGTCGGGCCGAAGGCGGCACTGGCCGTGCGCGCCGCGCGGCTCGACGAGATCAACTGGCTCGGCGGGACGTTCCATGGAAGCTTGAGCGCAAAGGTGCGGTCCATGGCCCGTCCCGTTCCCGCCCGACTGGATGGCGACCGGTTGCTCTTCGAGAGCGAAGAATTTGGCGTGGCGCCGGGTCAGGCGGCGGTGCTCTACGATGGCGACCGGGTGCTCGGCGGCGGCTGGATCGCGGAAACGGAAGGCGCGGAGATGGCCATCGCATAAGGGCCGCGAGCCCTGCCGTGAAACAAAACGTCAACTCCCATGGCTTAGAGGTGAGTGGCGGCTTGCGGAGTGCGTCCATGGCAATTTTGAAGAGGATCAAGGGTCGGGCGAATCGGATCGCAAGGAACCTTTCGGGTCGGTTGGTGGATGTTTTCCACGATCGGGCGATCGATCCCAAAATCGCCCGTTTTCGGGCTTCCGAGCACTTCCAGTCCATGCCGAGCTTGCGGGTTCTCGTGGTCGGCGTTCAATCGAACCGCTCGCCGCAATCGCTTGGCGAAATCTATAGCCGGATGCAAAGCGACCGCCACCGCATCACCTTCGACAGCAAGGGCGTCGATAATCTCGGCAAGCTGGACAACACCAACGTCCTCCTAGCGCGGCATGACCTTAGCGAATTCGACTGGGTGGTGATGACCGATGACGATATCGAACTGCCTGACCAGTTCATGGATACCTTCCTCGCGCTTGCTGAATATGCCGAACTCAAGATCTGCGGCCCCGCCCAGCGCGGATATTCTTACTGGAGTCGCGAGATCATGCGGCGTCGCAAGGGCGTGCTGGTGCGCGAGACGAACTTTGCGGAGGTCGGTCCGCTGGTCGCCTTCCGCCGCGAAGTGTTCGACATCGTCTTTCCCTTCCCCTCGCTGAAATATGGTTGGGGCGTCAACACCGTCTGGCCGGTGCTTGCGGAGAAGGAAGGCTGGAAGACCGGGGTCGTCGACGGGACGGCGCTCCGGCACACCAAGCCCATCGGCGCGACCTATGATTTCCGCGATGCGGCGCGCGAGGCGGAAGAGTATATGAACCGCTTCGGCATCGTCACCGGCGTGCATGTGCTGCATACCTACCGGACATTTTACGAGGCGGGCTGACGATCCTGTGCGCTTTGCCGTGAATAAAACGTCAACTCCCATGTCGTAGGGCGAGTGACGGTTTGCGGGAGTGCGTTCATGGCAATTTTGAAAAGGATCAAGGGTCGGGCGAGTCGAACCGCGAGGAATCTCTCAGGCCGGGTGGTGGACGTTTTCCACGATCGCGCCATCGATCCCAAAATTGCCCGCTTTCGGGCTTCCCAGCACTTCCAGTCGATGCCGAGCTTGCGGGTTCTCGTGGTTGGCGTTCAGTCGAACCGCTCGCCGCAATCGCTGGGCGAAATCTATGCTCGGATGCAGAGCGAGCGACACCGCATCACCTTTGACAGCAAGGGCGTCGATAATCTCGGCAAGCTGGACAATACCAATGTCCTCCTAGCGCGGCATGACCTTAGCGAATTCGACTGGGTGGTGATGACCGACGATGATGTCGAGCTGCCCGACCAGTTCATGGACACCTTCCTTACGCTCGCCGAATATGCCGAGCTGAAGATCTGTGGCCCCGCGCAACGCGCCTACTCTTATTGGGGCTGGGACATCATGCGGCGGCGCAAGGGCGCGCTGGTGCGCGAGACGAACTTTACGGAGGTCGGCCCTTTGGTCGCCTTTCGCCGGGAAGTGTTCGACATCGTCTTTCCCTTTCCCTCGCTGAAATATGGCTGGGGGTTGGACCCGGTATGGCCGGTGCTTGCGGAGAAGAAAGGCTGGAAGACCGGGGTTGTCGACGGCACGGCGCTCCGACACACCAAGCCCATCGGCGCGACCTATGATTTCCGCGAGGCGGCGCGCGAGGCGGAAGAGTATATGAACCGCTTCGGCATCGTCACCGGCGTGCATGTGCTGCATACCTACCGGACATTCTACGAGGCGGGCTGACGATCTGGCCGGCACGCCCGTGGGCGGTTAGTTGATCACCGGGATGAGGTCGTCCTCATTGGAGGCGGGCGTGTCAGCCACTTCACCGATGCGCAGCATGGCGAAGATGATGCAGCTCAGCACTGTCATCGCGATCAGGATGCCCATCAGCCATGCAAGGCCGCTCGCGCCGTAGATCCACGCATAAAGGCTGGCGCCCAGCGCGACCGGCAGGTTGGACAGCGAATTATAGATGGTGAACTGGGTGGCGCCGACCCGCTTGTCGGACAGGCGCATCCGCAGCGGGTTGGAACTGATCGACGTCAGAATGTCCGTCGCCTCGCGCCCGATGGAGAGCAACACGAAGACGGTGCCGATCATCGCGACCTCGGGCGAGAGCAGGAAGACCAGCGACATGACCGCATAGCCGGCATAGGTGATGACGGTCGCGCGGCGCGGCCCGATCTTCCCGACGAGGAGGGAGCCGACGCCCATGCAGGAGATCGACACCAACAGGCCGACCGTGGCGACCATCCCCGAATAGCTGCTGGTGCTGAAATTCGCCTGTGTGGTCGCGAAGACCGGCCAGAAGGCAGTGAATGCCCCGCCCACCGCGCGGCCGAGCACGCTGGCGGCGAGCAGCACCAGACTGTCGCGCTTGATCATCGAGCGGAAGGTGATGGCGAGGATGCGCAGCCAGGGCAGGCCGTGGGCGCTCAGCGCCTCGGCCGAGGCCCGGCCTTTTGTCCATGGCAGCAGCTTCTCGCCCGGCCGCTCGCGCAGCACCAGAGCGAGCAGCAGGAAGCCGGCATTGAAGGGCAGGAAGGCGGCAAAGGCGATCGCGGCGCCATAATGCTGGAGCAGATAGCCCCCCATCGCGCCACCAATGGCCATGCCCAGCGCCTGTCCGCCGAACATGAAGGCGCTGGCCGTTCCCTGTTCCTCATCCGGAAGGATATCGACCGCGAGGCCATCGACCGCCACGTCCTGAATGGCACCGCCGGAGAAGATCAGCACGCCGAGCACGGTGATGAGGCCGAGATCCTGCGGCCCCGGTGCGGCAATCGCGGCGACGGTGAGGCCGATCAGGATGACAGCCTGCGATCCGATCAGCCAGGCCCGCCGCCGCCCCATCGGCAGATAGGCATAACGATCCATCAGCGCCGCACCGATGAATTTGAAGCTCCATGGCAGATAGGCGGTCGCCACCAGCGAGGCGATGGCGGCAGGCGGCATCTGGTTGGAGGCAAGCCAGGCTGCCACCGCGGTCAGGAAAAGCCCGAGCGGAAGCCCCTGCGCCACATAGAAGGTCATCATGCTGCCGATGCGCAGCCGCTTGCTCTCGCTCAATATCAGGCTGATGACGCGTCCCCTGCGGCTTGATTGTCCGGCCGCTCAGGATGCTAGAGACTCATCGGCAAAGTGCAATGGCCTGGCTGACGATCCTGCCGGGAGGGCGCGGTCAGCGCGTGGGGCGCGACATGACCTGCGCATTGCCGTCCGGCTGGACCATGATGAGATGAGCATCGCCCTGATCGCACTGGGCGCGCCAGGTGGGCACGCCGCCTTCCGGCTCGAGCCGCTCGACCTTCGTGACGTCGCGGCAGGAAATATCGGCATCGCGAATGGCGCGCAGGAAGACCGCCTGCTGCTGCGTTTCGGAGAGATTTTCGATGGCCGCGACATGGTCGATCGCGTTGGCGGCGTTGTCCATCGCATTGCTGGCCAGCGCGGCATTGTTGGCTGCGCCTGCGCTATTCTCTTGGCTGGCGCCGCCGCCGCAGGCAGCGAGCGAGAGCGTGGCCAGGCCGATCAGGAAAACACGCATGGGTCTATCTCCGGGGCGTTCTTGCTGGGGCGGGCATGATAGGCCGGCGCGACCGCGATTGCGACCCTTATCGCCGGCTTATGCCGCGCTCAGCGCGCGAAGAGCGCCTTGAGCCACTTGTCGAGCACCGGCGTGGCGGGATAATCCGGGTCGCCCAGCTGGCGATTGATTTCCATGTGGCCCTGCAGGCCTTTGCCCTCGAACCGGTCGATCTGCACCGGCGTTCCGGCCTTGCGCAGAGCCTCGGCCAGAGCGCGGGCCTGCGCGGTGCCATCCTCGCGGTCGATATGGAAGATGAGGAAGGCCGGCGCATTGGGCGCAGCGGCGTGCAGCGTCGGAGAGAGAGCCCGCTGCCGGGCCGGATCGTTGCCGAAGGCCTCTGTGTAGGTCTTGCCCATGATGCGCGGTCCGGACTTCATTTGGGCCGGCACGTCATATGCGGCGCCATCCAGCGCCACGATGCCGGCGGCGGCATCTGGTGCCAGACCGGCCTCGCGCAGATAGCGCGGGTCCGTGCCTACCAAAGCAACGAGATGCGCGCCCGCGCTATGCCCCATCAGCACGATCCGCCGGGGGTCGATGTTCAGCTTGTCCGCGTGGGCGATGACATAGGCGAGGGCGCTGGCCGCATCCGCCGCTTGCTGCTCGACCGTCGCCTGCGGCACCAGCCGGTAGTCGATGGAGGCGAGCGCATAGCCCTGCGCCGTCAGATGCGCGACCTTGCGCTGGCCGGTGGCATTGGTCTTGTTGCCATGCTGCCATCCGCCGCCATGCACGAAGAGGACGAGTGGCACCGGCTCGGACCTCTGCCCGACAGCGGGCCAGAAGGCGAGGGTCTGCGCCGGGTCGCCCCCATAGGCCATTTCGCGCCCGTCCACCGTCTTGTCGGCAGCGATATCCTGCTGCATCCGCCCGGCCATGCGCTCGCGGATGCGATCGCGCAGGCTTGCATCGGCGGGCAGGCTGGTGACGCCGACCGTGGCCGCGATTGCGGCGATGAGCGTGACGCGAGGTAAATGGAAGCGAATCATGAGCCTGACTTTCAAAAACGCCAGGCCTTTTGATCGGGAACTCTGCCTTACAATGCGATGAACGGATGTCTGCTGCTGGTGAATGGTCCCATCTCCTGACATGCCTGCTCGCCGCACCTGCCTTGACGGAAGGTCCATCGAGCGGCTAACGGGCGCCCCGGACCGGGTGCGATGGCGCGCCCGCTTTGATCCAGTCCGACCACCGAGTCCTGTCGAAGGGTGGTCGCGATCCGCCTGGCAGGCGGAGACGTGTATCCATGGCAAATGTAACCGTGATCGGCGCCCAGTGGGGCGATGAAGGCAAAGGCAAGATTGTCGATTGGCTGGCCAGCCGCGCCGATTGCGTCGTGCGCTTCCAGGGCGGTCACAATGCCGGGCACACGCTCGTCGTCGGCGAGCAGGTCTACAAGATCAGCCTCGTGCCTTCGGGCATCGTCACGGGTACGCTCTCCATCATCGGCAATGGCGTGGTGCTCGATCCCTGGGCGCTCAAGGCAGAGATCGAGAAGCTGCAGGGTCAGGGCGTGCATGTGACGCGCGACAATTTCGCCGTCGCCGACAATTGCCCGCTCATCCTGCCGATCCACCGCGATCTTGACGGCCTGCGCGAGACGGCCGCCGGCAAGGGCAAGATCGGCACCACGGGCCGTGGCATTGGTCCGGCTTATGAGGACAAGGTCGGTCGCCGTGCGATCCGGGTCTGCGATCTCGCTCATCTTGATTCGCTGGAGCCGCAGCTCGATCGGCTGTCCGCCCACCATGACGCGTTGCGCGCCGGCTTTGGCGAGCCGCCCATCGACCGGGCCAAGCTGATCGCCGATCTGCGCGAGATCGCGCCGTTCGTGCTGCAGTTCGCCGAGCCGGTGTGGAAGCGGCTGCGCGATGTGCGCAAGGGCGGCAAGCGCATTCTGTTCGAGGGCGCGCAGGGCGTGCTGCTCGACGTGGACCACGGCACCTACCCGTTCGTCACCAGTTCCAACACGGTGAGCGGTACGGTCGCCTCGGGCTCCGGCATGGGGCCGAGTGCGGCTGGCTTCGTGCTCGGCATCGTGAAGGCCTACACCACCCGCGTCGGCTCCGGGCCGTTCCCCACCGAGCTGGTGGACGAGACCGGCGAGCGCCTCGGCCAGCGCGGCCATGAATTTGGCACCGTCACGGCCCGCAAGCGCCGCTGCGGCTGGTTCGACGCGGTGCTGGTCCGCCAGACCTGCGCGCTTTCGGGCGTCACGGGCATTGCCCTCACCAAGATCGACGTGCTCGACGGGTTCGAGACGATCAAGATCTGCACCGGCTACCGGCTGAATGGCGAAATCATCGATTATCTGCCCGCGCACGCGGCCGATCAGGCCGCCGTCGAGCCGGTGTATGAAGAGATGGACGGCTGGGAAGGCACCACCGTCGGCGCCCGCTCCTGGGCGGACCTGCCGGCGCAGGCCATCAAATATATCCGCCGCATCGAAGAGCTGATCGAATGCCCGGTCGCCAGCGTCTCAACCTCGCCACAGCGTGAGGACACGATCCTGGTGCGCGATCCGTTCGAGGATTGAGGACAGGCGGGGCGCGCGTTGGCGCGCCAGCATGCTTTCGCAAGGAAAAAGGCGGATCGACGCCGAACGGAGCTTCCTGTCCGGCATCGGTCCGCTTTCGCGGTCTTCGGGTCAGAAGAGCAAATAGAGCAGGATGATGATGGGAATCGGGATCCCGATCAGCCACAGCAAGATGCCTTTACCCATGTCATCAGTCTCCTTCTTGTCTCCTTGACCAATGCCTCGCGCGCCAATCCGTTGCCTTGATGGGCGAATGCGGCCCGCAATTGCAGTTTCGCGCGTGAGGGCCTAAAGCGCGCCGGCTATGAGCCGCTCCATCACATTCGCCATTCCCAAGGGACGCATTCTCGAAGAGGCCCTGCCGCTGCTGGCGCGCACGGGCATCGAGCCCGAGGCAGAGTTCCATAAGAAGGAAAGCCGGGCGCTGCGGTTCGCGACCAATGTCGAGGGCCTGTCCATCATCCGCGTGCGCGCGTTCGATGTCGCGACCTTTGTTGCGCATGGTGCGGCGCAGGTCGGTATTGTGGGATCGGATGTGATCGCCGAGTTCGGCTATTCCGAGCTGTATGCGCCAGTCGACCTCGATATCGGCCATTGCCGCCTGTCCATCGCCGAGCCGGCCGATGCCGTGCCCGAGGTGCTGGGCGCGGCCAGCCATGTCCGCGTCGCGACCAAATATCCGCATCTCACCCGCGCGCATTATGAGGCGCTGGGCATCCAGGCCGAGTGCGTGAAGTTGAATGGCGCGATGGAACTGGCGCCCTCGCTCGGGCTGGCGCGGCGGATCGTCGATCTCGTCTCGTCCGGCGCGACGCTGAAGGCCAATGGCCTCGCTGAAACCGCAAAGATCATGGACATTTCCGCGCGGCTGATCGTCAACCGCGCCGCGATGAAGATGCGCGCTGCCGAGCTGGTGCCGATGGTCGAGCGCTTCCGCGCTGCCGTGGAGGCCAGCCGTGCCGCTTGAGCTGGATGCCCGCGACGCCGCGTTCGCCGTGCAGTTCGACGCGCTGGTCAACGCCCGGCGCGAGGCGGATGAGGATGTCGCACAGGCTGTGCGCGATATCGTCCGGCGCGTGCGAGGCGAGGGCGACGCAGCGCTGGCCGACCTGACCGCGCGGTTCGACCGCTTCGATCTCGATGCGCAGGGCTGGTCGATCAGTGCCGAGCAATGCGCGCAGGCCTATGCGCAGATCGATGCGCCGCTGCGCGATGCGCTCAACCTCGCGGCCGAGCGGATCGCCACCTATCACGCGAAGCAGAAGCCGGAAGATGCCGGCTGGACCGACGAGGCCGGCGTGCGGCTCGGCGCGCGGTGGAACGCTGTGGAGGCGGCGGGCATTTATGTGCCGGGCGGGCTGGCGGCCTATCCCAGCTCGCTGCTGATGAATGCGATCCCGGCCAAGGTCGCTGGTGTCGAGCGCATCGTGATGATGTCGCCCACGCCGGGCGGGCAACTCAATCCGGCGGTGCTGGCAGCGGCGCACATCGCCGGCGTCAGCGAAATCTGGCGGGTTGGCGGCGCTCAGGCCGTGGCGGCGCTGGCCTATGGCACGGAGCGGATCAAGCCGGTGGACGTCGTCGTCGGGCCTGGCAATGCCTGGGTCGCGGAAGCCAAGAGGCAGGTTTACGGCGTGGTCGGCATCGACATGGTGGCGGGGCCGAGCGAGATCGTGGTCGTCGCGGACGGCAAGAATGATCCCGAATGGATCGCCGCCGATCTGCTCAGCCAGTCCGAGCATGACGAGACCAGCCAGTCGATCCTGCTCACGGATGATGCGGCCTTTGCAAAAGCCGTGGCCGCGTCGGTCGAGGACTGGCTCAATCGGCTCGAGACCGGCGCTCGCGCGCGGGTGAGCTGGACCAACAATGGCGCGATCATCCTGGTGCCGAACCTTGAGGCCGCGCTGCCGCTGGTCGACCGGCTGGCGCCCGAGCATCTCGAACTGGCCGTGGACGATCCGCAGCCGCTGTTCGACAAGGTGCGCCACGCGGGATCGGTGTTCATGGGCCGGATGACGCCGGAGGCAATCGGCGATTATGTCGCCGGGCCGAACCATGTGCTGCCGACCGGGCGGCGCGCGCGCTTCTCCTCCGGCCTCTCCGTGCTGGATTTCATGAAGCGCACGAGCTTCCTCCAACTCGACGCGCGCGCCATTGGCACCATCGGCCCTGCGGCGCTGGCGCTGGCGCAGGCGGAAGGGCTGCCGGCCCACGCGGCCAGCGTGGCGGTGCGGCTGAATAAGGATTAAATATAGACCGTTCGCCCTGAGCCTGTCGAAGGGCCGTATTTTCTTCGATCTTGTTCGGAAAGAAGGACAGCCCCCTTCGACTGCTGCAAGCAGTCGCTCAGGACAGCCCTTTGACAAGCTCAGGGCGAACGGAATTAGAGTTTCCAGGTGACGGTTGGTAGTTGGGAAATCCCGTATCCATCGCGCGCCCGAACCGATATGAAGGACGCAATGAAGCCAACGAAATCAAAGTCCCGCTCTGCGGCGCGGCTGGCGGCCGTGCAGGCGCTCTATCAGCAGGAGATGGAAAGCACGCCTCTGCCGCTGCTCCTCCACGAGTTCCATCAGCACCGCCTCGGCGCAACCATCGAGGACGTGACCTATCACCCGGCCGAACAGGCCTTCTTCGATGATGTGGTGAAGGGCGTGGACGCGCGCCGCGACGAGATCGACCAGCATATCATCGATCGGCTGGCCAAGGGCTGGTCGATGGAGCGCCTCGACAAGCCAATGCGGCAGATCCTGCGCGCCGGCACCTATGAGCTGCTTGCCCGCGCCGATGTGCCGACGGCGAGCGTCATCAGCGAATATGTCGATGTCGCCCACGCCTTCTACGACAAGCGCGAGGCCGGCTTCGTCAACGGCCTGCTCGACGGCATCGCCAAGAGCGTGCGCAGCTAAGATGAGCGCGGAGGCGGACCTTCTCCGCCGTCTGCGCGCCATGGCGAGCGACCCCGCGGCGCGCGGCCTGATGGACGATGTCGCGGTGATGCCCACCATGGGGCAGCAACTCGTCATCACCAGCGACACGATGGTCGAAGGCGTGCATTTCCGCGCCGACGATCCACCCGAGACCGTCGGCTGGAAGCTGGCGGCGGTCAACCTCTCCGATCTCGCCTCCAAGGGCGCCGTGCCTGTTGCCTGCCTGCTAAACTATGGACTGACGGGTCAGCCCGGCTGGGACGAGGCGTTTCTGGACGGGCTGGGGCGGGCGCTGCGCAGCTTCGGAATGCACCTCATCGGCGGCGATACCGTAAAGCTGCCGGCGGGCGCGCCGCGCGTGCTTAGCCTGACCGCCATGGGCGAGGTGCCCGCACATGAACAGGTGCCGGCGCGCACCGGCGCACGACCGGGCGACCGCTTGTTCGTTTCCGGCCCGATCGGCGATGCAGGGGCTGGGCTCGCTTTGCTCGATGAGGGGTTGAAGGAGCCGGCGGAACTGATCCGTGCCTATCGCGTGCCCACGCCGCATATCACGCTCGGGCAGACACTCTCGTCGCAGGCGCATGCGATGATGGACGTCTCCGACGGGTTGCTGATCGACGCGCAGCGCATGGCGCTGGCCAGCGATTGCGCGGTAGAGATCAATCAGGTGCCGCTGTCGGATGCCTATGTGTCGCTGCGCGGGAACGGCATCGAGGCGCGGCTGGCTGCTGCGACGGCCGGCGATGATTATGTGCTGCTCGTTGCCTTGCCCGGCACGCTGGCGCCGCCGCGCGGACTGCTGGAGGTCGGGCGGTTCAAGCATGGCGAGGGGCTGACGGTGCGGCTGGATGGCAAGGCAGTGCCGTTGCCGGCGCGGCTGGGTTACGAGCACGGCTAGGGATCGACGGTCGCTCTTGCCTCCGTTCGTGCTGAGTAGGCTCTGAGTAGCGCCGTGGCGCGTATCGAGGCGCCGTATCGAAGCATCGCGCCGCCAGCGGTCCTTCGATACGCCATTTCGACAGGCTCAATGGTTACTCAGGACGAACGGATTAGGGGAGTGCGGCCGTTGGGCTGATCGCAAGGCCGGCGACCTGTTCGTGAGCTGTTACGGCCTTATTCCTGGCCCCGTTCGTGTCGAGGCCTTCGACTGCCCGCAGGGCGCGCGCTCAGGATAAACTTCAGCCGTAAGCTGAAGTCGAGACACCCCGCCCAGTAAGCGGGGCTTGCGGCATCTCGACTTCGCTCGATGCGAACGGGGGTAAGGTGAGTGAGGGTCGCCTCCCAATCGTCCCCTCCGTTTAACCGCTTGACGGCACGGGAGAGCGGTTTACCTTCCGCTCCAAAGCCGAACATGGGCGGTCAACGCCCGGGCACCGTCACAGGGGAGAACGCGATATGACCTCGGTCTTGATCGCCATTGGTTGCGGCCTGCTTGCCGTGATCTATGGTCTGGTGACCAGTCGCCAGGTGCTGAGCGCGCCGGCCGGTAGTGCCAGGATGCAGGAAATTGCGGGTGCCATTCAGGAAGGCGCCAAAGCCTATCTCGGGCGACAATATACCACCATCGCTATCGTCGGCGTCATCGTCGCCATCATTCTCTTCTTCACGCTCGGTCTGCTCTCCACCGTCTCATTCCTGATCGGTGCGGTGCTCTCGGGCGTCGCCGGCTATGTCGGCATGAACATTTCCGTGCGAGCCAATGTCCGCACCGCGCAGGCCGCGAGCGAATCCCTGCAGGGCGGGCTGACGCTGGCCTTCCGGTCCGGCGCGGTTACCGGCATGCTCGTGGCGGGCCTCGGCCTGCTCTCCATCGCCGGGACGTTCTGGTATCTGACCGGGCCGGGCGGCCTCGCGCCCAATGATCGCTCGATCATCGCAGCGCTGACGGCGCTGGCCTTCGGTGCCTCGCTCATCTCCATCTTCGCGCGGCTGGGCGGCGGCATCTTCACCAAGGCGGCCGATGTGGGCGCCGATCTCGTCGGCAAGGTCGAGGCCGGCATTCCCGAGGACGATCCGCGCAATCCGGCGGTCATTGCGGACAATGTCGGCGACAATGTCGGCGACTGCGCCGGCATGGCCGCCGATCTGTTCGAGACCTATGTGGTGACGCTCGGCCTCACCATGGTCTCCATCGCGCTGCTGGTCGATGCGCCGTCTGCGCAACTCATGGCGCTGATGTCACTGCCGCTGGTCGTCGGCGGCATCTGCATCATCACCTCGATCATCGGCACCTATTTCGTGCGGCTGGGCAAGTCGCAGAACATCATGGGCGCGCTCTACAAGGGCTTCTGGGTGACGGCGGGCCTCTCGGTGCTCGGCATCTATTATGTCACCAACCGCGTGCTGGGCGACATGGATATGGCGATCGGCGCGGGGCTGGATGGCACCGGTGGCTATACCGGCATGGCGCTGTTCTGGTGCATGTTGATCGGCCTGATCGTCACCGGCCTGCTGGTGTGGATCACGGAATATTACACCGGCACCAACTATCGCCCGGTCAAGTCCATCGCCAAGGCGAGCGTCACGGGCCATGGCACCAATGTGATCCAGGGTCTGGCGATCAGCCTGGAATCGACGGCGCTGCCGACGTTGGTCATCACCATCGCGGTGATCGCAACCTACCAGATCGCCGGGATCATCGGCGTGGCCTTCGCGGCTACCTCGCTGTTGGCACTGGCCGGCATGGTCGTCGCGCTCGATGCTTATGGTCCGGTGACCGACAATGCCGGCGGCATCGCGGAAATGGCGGGCTTGCCCGATGATGTGCGCCACCGCACCGATGCGCTCGATGCCGTGGGTAACACCACCAAGGCGGTGACCAAGGGCTATGCCATCGGTTCGGCGGCGCTGGCCGCACTGGTGCTGTTCGGGGCGTACACGGCGGATCTGGAAATCTACTTCCCGGACATCGCGGTCGATTTCTCCCTGAGCAATCCCTACGTCATCGTGGGTCTGCTGCTGGGGGCGTTGCTGCCCTATCTGTTCGGCGCATTCGGCATGACTGCCGTGGGTCGGGCAGCGGGCGCGGTGGTCGAGGATGTGCGTGAGCAGTTCCGCAGCGATTCGGGCATCATGGCGGGCACGTCCCGACCCAATTATGCCCGCACCGTAGACATCGTGACCAAGGCGGCGATCAAGGAAATGATCATTCCCTCGCTCCTGCCGGTGCTGACGCCCATCGCGGTCTATTTCATCATCACCGCCGTGGCGGGGCAGGCGCAGGGCTTCGCGGCGCTGGGCGCGCTGCTGCTTGGCGTGATCGTTTCTGGGCTGTTCGTCGCTATCTCGATGACGAGTGGCGGCGGCGCCTGGGACAATGCCAAGAAATATATCGAGGATGGCCATCATGGCGGCAAGGGCTCCGAGGCCCACAAGGCGGCTGTCACCGGCGACACGGTGGGCGATCCCTACAAGGATACGGCCGGCCCGGCGGTCAACCCGATGATCAAGATCACCAATATCGTGGCGCTGCTTCTGCTCGCCGCGCTGGCGCACGGGGCGATGTAAAGATCCCGGCGCACAATCCCGGAAACGGGAGAGGAGGAAAGCCCGTCCGGATCCTGTCCGGGCGGGCTTTTCACGTCTTGGCCGATGGGCCCTCTCCGCGATGCTGGCGAGCCGGAGGCGCCGACGCTATAGCGCCGGCCATGTCTTCTGCGCTTGCCTCCTTCCAGTCCCAGCTTGACGCGCTGGAGCGTCGCGCACGCCGGCGACGGCTCATGCCGCGCGCTGGCCATGATTTCGCGTCCAACGACTATCTCGGCCTTGCCGGCGATCCGGCGATTGCGGCTGCGGTGGCTGATGCGCTGGCGCGGGGTGTGCCGGTCGGCTCGGGCGGGTCGCGGCTGCTGCGCGGCAATGCGCCGGAGCATGAGGCACTGGAGGTGCAGGCCGCGCAGATATTCGGCAGCGAGGCGGCTTTGTTTTTGGCCAATGGCTTTGCCGCGAACATCGCCATTCTTGCCGGCCTGCCGGGTCCGGGCGATCTTGTCGTCGCGGATGCGCTCATTCACGCCAGCGCCCATGACGGGATGAAGCTCGGCAAGGCCCGCTCCGTGCTGGCGCAGCATAATGATGCCGACGCCTTTGCCGATGCCATTGCCGGTTGGCGGCGCGAGGGGGGCACGGGGCGGGTGTGGATCGTCGCCGAAACGCTCTATTCCATGGACGGTGACAGGGCGCCGGTCGATGACCTTGCCGCTGTCGCCGCGCGACATGATGCGATGCTGGTGCTGGACGAGGCACACGCGACCGCCGTTCACGGGCCGGGCGGGCGGGGCCTGGGCGCGCATCTTGAGTCGGCGGAGAATGTCATTGCGCTCCACACCTGCGGCAAGGGGCTGGGCGCGGAGGGGGCGCTGGTGACGGCCACGCGGCCGATCATCGATCTGCTGGTCAATCGCGGGCGCAGCTTCGTCTTCTCGACGGCGCCATCGCCGCTGATGGCGGTTGCGGTGCAGGCCGCGCTGGCGCGCAGTCTGGAGGGCGACGATCTGCGCGCCCGCCTGAGCGATCTGATCGATCATGCTGCGCAGCATTTATGCGCGCCGCTGGGGCTTCCCGCGCCTGCCAGCCAGGTCCTGCCGATCGTGCTGGGGGACGATGCGCGGACGATGCAGGTTGCGGCCTTGCTGCAGCAGGCCGGGTTCGATGTGCGCGGTATCCGCCCGCCCACGGTGCCGCGCGGCACCGCGCGCCTGCGCCTGTCGCTCACGCTGAATGTCGATGAGGAGATCATCGCAGAACTGGGGGAAGCCTTGCAGCAAGCGCTCCGACAGGTGCCGGCATGAGCGGCGCCCTCATTGTGTCGGGCACCGATACCGGCATCGGCAAGACGGTGGTTGCGGCCGGCCTCGCTGCTGCTCTCGGCGCCTCCTACTGGAAGCCGATCCAGGCCGGCACGGCCGATGGCACGGACAGTGCGGATGCCGTGGCGCTCGGCGTCGCGCCGGATCGATGCCTGCCGGAGGCGTATCGATTGGCGCTCCCGGCCTCGCCGCATCTGGCCGCCGAGCGGGAAGGGCTTGTGCTGGACCCGTCCCGTCTCGCCCTCCCGTCCGCGCGTCCGCTGATCGTCGAGGGCGCCGGCGGCTTGATGGTGCCCGTCCGCCGCGATCCGCCGATGTTGATGATCGACCTGTTCGCGGGCTGGGGCGCGCCGGTGTTGCTCGTCGCGCGGACGGGGCTGGGCACGATCAACCATAGCCTGCTGAGCATCGAAGCTCTGAAGGGGCGGTCCATCCCCATTGCCGGGCTGATCTTCGTCGGGGAGGCACATCCCGACAATGAGACGATCGTGCCGGCGCTCACCGGTGTGCGCAGCTTCGGCCGCCTGCCGATGCTGGACCCGCTCGATGCCGCGCATCTGCGGCAGGCCATGCACGCGCATATTGATCTGGCCGGGGTGCGCACGGCGATGGGCATGGCATCATGACCTCCCCTGTTTGGCATCCGTTCACGCAGCACGGGCTCGGCGAGCCCATCCCGCAGATCGTCTCCGCCTCCGGGGCTTGGCTGACCTGCAATGACGGCCATCGACTGCTCGACGGCATCTCAAGCTGGTGGGTCATCACCCACGGCCATTGCGAACCGCGCATCGCGGCGGCCATCGCGGCGCAGGCGGGCACGCTCGATCAGATGATCTTCGCGGGCTACACCCACCCGCAGGCGGAGGCGCTGGCCCGGTCGCTGGTGGCGCTGACCCCGCCCGGCCTGGATCATGTATTCTTCTCGGACAGTGGGTCGACGGCTGTCGAGGTGGCGCTCAAAATGGCGCTCGGCCATTGGCACAATCGCGGCGAGGCGCGGCACCGCCTGTTGGTGCTCGAGCATAGCTATCATGGCGATACCATTGGCACGATGTCGGTGGGCGAGCGCGGCGTGTTCAATCGCGCTTATGCACCGCTGCTGTTCGACGCGGAGACGGTGCCCTTTCCCGCGCAAGGGCAGGTACAGGCCAGCCTCGATGCACTGGAGCGGCTGTGCCGGACGGGCGGGAAGCCTGCGGCGTTCATTGTCGAGCCGCTGGTGCTCGGGGCCGGCGGGATGCTGTTCTATCCGCCCGAAACACTCCGCGCCTTTGCCGAAATTTGTGCGCAGCATGATGTGCTCTTCATCGTGGATGAAGTGATGACCGGCTGGGGCCGCACCGGCACGCTCTTCGCATGCGAACAGGCCGGCGTGGCGCCGGATATCCTCTGCCTGGCCAAGGGGCTGACCGGAGGCGCAGTCCCCTTAGCGGCGACGTTGGCCAGCGCAGCAATTTTCGAGTCGCACCGCAGCATGGACCGCGCGACGATGTTCTTTCACTCATCGAGTTTCACGGCCAACCCGGTCTGCTGCGCGGCGGCCAATGCCAATCTGGCGATCTGGCGAGACGAGGATGTGCCGGGGCGCATCGCCGCGCTGGGCTTGGCCCTTGATGAAGGGCTGGCAACGCTCGCCGGCCGTGGCCGCCTGCACAACCCCCGGCGGATCGGTGCCATTGCGGCCATCGACATGGTGGTGCCCGATGGCGGCTATCTGTCGGACGTCGCCCCCCGCTTGCGGGCGCATGCGCTGGCGCAGGGGCTCTTGCTACGGCCGCTCGGCAACACCATTTATCTCATGCCGCCTTATCGTACGACGCCGGCCGAGATTGCGCAGGCTTTCTCCGTCATTGCGGACGCGGTGGATACCCGCCCGAACTGGCACACGCGCTGAAATTCACCGGACGGCTCAATCGCTTCCCAATCCGCGCTTTTGCGGCTATGGGGCGCCATTCGCGAAAAACTGGAAGATTATGGCCAAAGAAGAACTCCTCGAGATGCGCGGGCAGGTGGTTGAGCTGCTGCCCAACGCCATGTTCCGCGTCCGTCTGGAAAATGATCACGAAATCCTCGGTCACACCGCAGGCAAGATGCGCAAGAACCGCATCCGCGTGCTCGTCGGTGACGAAGTGCTGGTCGAGCTGACGCCCTATGACCTGACCAAGGGCCGGATCACCTATCGCTACATGCCCGGCCGCGGCGGCCCTGGCCCCGGCCAGCCCTGATCGGCAGCGCGGTGGCGTCTCCGCCCCGCGGTAGCCGGACAGGCGACTCCATGCGCCTCATTCTCGCATCCGCCTCGCCGCGCCGACTGGACCTTCTCGCCCAGATCGGCGTGACGCCCGATGGCGTGGACCCTGCCGACATCGACGAAACGCCGGGCAAGACCGAGCTGCCGGCGCCCTATGCCGCGCGCATGGCCGCGCAGAAGGGCGCGGCGGTGGCGGCGCGTCATCCCGGCGCGCTGGTGCTGAGCGGCGATACGGTGGTCGCCTGCGGGCGGCGCATTCTCCCCAAGGCGGAGGATGAGGCGACCGCCCGTATTTGCCTGACGCTGCTTTCCGGCCGGCGCCATCGCGTGCTGAGTGCGGTCACGCTGATCGATGCTGAGGGCAAGGCGCGCCACAAGCTCTCGACCAGCACCGTCACCTTCAAGCGCCTGCACCCGCAGGAGATCGATGCCTATCTCGCCAGTGGCGAGTGGGACGGCAAGGCGGGTGGCTATGCCATTCAGGGACGCGCGGCGGGACTGATTCGCGCCCTCTCCGGCAGCCCGTCCGGCGTGATCGGCCTGCCGCTCTACGAAACGCGCACGCTCCTCCTTTCAGCAGGCTATTCTTGTGACTGATACACCCACGACGCTCCACTGGCTGTATGAAGAGGGCATTGGCGAGGCGCGCGCCGCGCTGGTGAGGGGCGGGCGGATCGTCGAGGCTCAGATCGAGCGGGAAGACAAGCGCGCCCGCGCAGGCGGCATTCATTCAGGGCGGCTGGTGCGCACGCTCATCGCCCGCAAGCGCGGCATCGCGCGGCTGGATAGCGGCGAGATGGTCCTGATCGAGCCGATCCCGCCCAAGGTGGCGGAAGGCGCGCCGGTGCGCGTCGAGATCCTGCGCGAGGCTATCGCCGAGCCGGGGCTGGACGAGGCGCGCGAGAAGCTGGCCAAGGGGCGCATCGCGCAGCCCGGCGTACAGGCCGGTCCCGGGCCGAGCCTGCTCCAGCGCCTGCAGGCGAGCGGCGTGCCGATCGTGCCATGCCCGGCGCATGAGGCCGACCGCATGGAAGCGGCCGGCTGGAGCGAGTTGCTGGCCGAGGCGATGAGCGGTGAGGTCGGCGCCGAGGATGCCGCGTTGCGCATCTTCCCGACGCCGGCGATGACGCTCATCGATGTGGACGGCGCCGCGCCGCCTGCCCAGCTCGGCCCCAAAGGCGCCAAGCTCGCGGCACAGGCCATTGCGCGCATGGGCATATCCGGCTCCATCGGCATCGATCTGCCGACGATGAATAACAAGGACGAGCGCCTGATCGCGGCGGCGCAGATCGACAAATATCTGCCCCAGCCCTTCGAGCGCACGGCGGTCAACGGCTTTGGCTTCGTGCAGATCATCCGCAAGCGCGAGCGGCCCTCGCTCATGGAACTGCTGCGCGCCGACCCGGTGCGCGCGGCGAGCATGGCGGCGCTACGCGCGGCCGAGCGGCAAGAGACGGCCGGCGGAGGAGGCGGGCCGGTCGTGCTGACGGTGCCGGCTGCGGTGGCCAAGGATATCCGCACTCATCCGGACTGGATCAAGCTGCTGGAGCGCCGGCGCGGCGGGTCGCTGGACCTGCGCATCGACGACGCCCTGGCGCTGGGGGCGCATCATGCCCATTAAGAATGTCTGCCCCTTGTGCCGCCAGCCGAGCGTGCAGGAATTTCGCCCCTTCTGCTCGCGCGGCTGCCGCGACCGTGATCTGATCGGCTGGATGGACGAGGGTTATCGCGTCCCCGTCCGTACCGATGATGACGAGGATGGCGAAGGCGGCAGTGCCGGGCCCGCCAATGAAGACGGTTCACGGGGCTGACCGGGGCGCAAGGCCGGCCAAATGCGGGTAGAATGCGCATCTTCCTCTCCCGTCACTTTCTTGAACGGAAAAGGTCGAAACGGGGCTGGACATGCCCCCGCGACCATGCTTATAGCGCACGCTCTTTCGCCGGGTCTTGCACCAAAGGCGATCCCCGTGCCCGGGTAGCTCAGTTGGTAGAGCATGCGACTGAAAATCGCAGTGTCGGCGGTTCGACTCCGTCCCCGGGCACCACTTTCCTCAGCATTTGAAAGTCTGGTGACCGTCGCAAGCGGGTGCTGCGCTATTGCAGGTTCTTCTGCCGCACGACCCAGCGCGGGTTGCGGCACAGGCCGCAATCGGTGCCGACGAACATGGCGCGCGCGTGGGGATCGCCCTTGAGGCGCCAGTCCAGCCAGGCGACGGCCACCTTGCCGAACTCGCCGCCATTCTTCTCCCAATAGGTGCCCTCATGCGGGGTCTGCTTGCGATAGGCGCGCAGGGCCGGGATGTTCGGCAGATGGGCGAAGTCGTCATTCGCGTTGGGGAAGGCGACATCCATCTCATCGCCGCTGATATAGGCGACCGCACCATGCAGCTTGGCCAGATCGGCCTTGACCAGCGCCTTGCCGCCGGCGGTGGCATTGAGGCCGGACTCGTCAGGGAACAGGCCCATATTCCACACGACGGTGGTGGTCACGCGCCTGTCGGCACCCGCCTCGATCGCCTGCACGCCGCCGCAGGACATGCCCATCACCGCAATGTTCGCCGTGTCGATGCGGCCCTGATAGGGGCTACCGGCACGGCTGTTCTCGGCGATGGCCCAGTCGATGGCGGCGATCAGCTGCCGGGCCGATGTCGGGGCGGGCGGTGCCGTTGCCGGATCGGGCGGGCCTTGGTTGGGGGCAGGCTCGGGTCGCCAGCGCTGATCCTCCAGCGCGCCGATCTTGCCGTTCGACACGACGAGATAGCCGTGGGAGGCGATCTCGCTGAGGAACCAGCGGAACCACGTGCCCTTGTCCAGACAGCCGCCAACGCCCCACACCACAATAGGGAGCTTCTGGTTCGGCAGCGTGCCCCCCCGCAGGGGATCATAGATCGTGTGATCGGGCAGGCGGGCATCGGTGGACGGGGTCACCGGAAATGGGCCAGAGCCGAGCGGCGTCTCGTTCGACACTGCCTTTGGCAGACCACTGGTCGCGCAGGCGCTGAGGCCAGCGACGCCCGCCAAAGCCATCATGCCGGAGAGGATGATTTTCCGAACAGCCTTCACTCGCAACGCCCTTGTTCTCACGATCTTCATAGGGCGCACAGTGCCGCGCGGGGCGGTCATTGGCTACATAAAATTGTTAGGCAATGCAGGTCGTCTTCAGCTTGCGCCGCCGATTGCGCCCGGCGTCAGCACCAGCGCCAGCAGGATGAGCGCGGTGGCGATATAGGCCCAGACGCCCATGCCTGCCCAGGCCGCGCGCAGGGCGCCGCCCTCCATGCCGTCGGCCTTCTGCAGCCGGCGGGCGTAGATGATTGTCCCGGTGACCGAGAGGCCGGTCATCAGCACGCCGAACAGGAACCAGACGATCTTGGTCGGCAGGCCGCCGAGGTCGCCGAAGTGGAGCGGGTCAGCCATTTCCGAGATACGCTGATGGGCGTTGAGGTCGCGCCCATCGAGCAGGGCGGTCACGCGGCCGGTGGAGGGATCGACGGCGACACCATTGGCGCGGTCCCGCACTAGCCAGGCCTGATCCTGCCCGAGGAAGATGACGCCATTGTCCGGCGTGAAGCGGATTTCCCTGATCGAGAGCGTCGGCTTGGCCGCATGGGCGACTGCGACCAGCCGATCCAGCGCGGCGCCGGTCGGCGGCGGCGCAGTGGCGGCGGCGACCTCGGGCAGCTCCGGCACCGGCGCCCGACCGCCGAGCGTTTCGACCAGATACCAGAGCCCGGTCACCGTGATGAGCGCGACGAACCACAGGCACCACAGGCCGGCAAGGCGGTGCAGGTCGCCATGGAAGCGTCGTGAGTCCCCGCGTCTTGGCGCGCGGAAGAAGCCGCGCCACCATTTCTTGTACGTCACGATACCCGTGACGAGCGATGCCAGTAGCAGCAGCGAGAGCGCGCTGACGATGGGAATGCCGATCTTGGTCGGCAGCATGAGGTGGCGATGCACCTGCCGTAGGAAGCGGTGGACATTGGCCCAGCCATGGGTGCCGGTCACCTGCGCTTCCCAGGGATCGACATAGACGCGGCGGGGCGAACCCTTGCCCATGTCCACCCACACCTCCGCGGCGAACCAGGGATCGAGTGGGGCGTGGACCATCTGCAGCCGCCCCTCCGGCTCCGCGCGGGCGGCCGCCTGCGCAATCGCACCCCAGCTTGCTACGGGCCCATCCTGCTGGGTGACGCGCATGGCTGGAGTCACCAGCCAGTCGATCTCATGCGCGAACACCGCCAGCGTGCCGGTCGCGAGAATGAAGGTCAGGAAAATCGATAGCTTTAACCCCGCCCAGCTATGGACACGCCACCAGATCGAACGGGGTTTGGGCTTCCGGGCGCTTGTCATGAACGCTTAGAACTTGAACCGCAGCTCGGCGAGGAAGGTGCGCGGCTCGCCGGGGAAGTGCCCGCTCTGCGCGCTGAAGCCCGAGGCGGCGTAGACCGTGTCGAAGATGTTATCCACCCGCAGCAGCACCTCGGCAAAGCCCAGCCCCTTGGTGATCGAGGCGTCGAAGATCGTGTAGGGCTTCACCGTCTGCCCGGATAGGCTGATGCGGCGCGAGACATGCTCGCCGCCGAAGGCGAAAGCGGTGTCGATGACGGGCAGCTGATAGCGCGTCCAGAAGCCGACCTTGTGGCGCGGGGCATTGGCGAACCGGTCACCGACGGCATTGGTAATGGCTTGGCCGGGGGCCGTGTCGGTGATGCGGGCGTCGTTATAGCCATAGTTGACGAGCAACACCCAGTTGGGCGTGATGTCCGTGGCGAGGTCGATCTCGAACCCCTTGCTGGTCACTTCGCCGATGGGCGCCAACTGATCGACACCGTTGACCGGCGCACGGGTGGTATCGACCTGCAGGATGTTCCGCCGCACGATCCGGTACACAGCGGCATTCGCCTGAATGCGCCCGTCGAGCAGCTCGGTCTTGATACCGCCTTCGATTTGATTGCCAGTCACCGGCGCGAAGGGGCCGCCCGCATTGGCGTCCTGACTGGCGGCGCTCTGCGGCTCGAAGCTCTGCGACCAGCTTACGTAGGTCGAAACGTCCGGTCGGGGTTTGAAGATCAGACCGGTGCGGAAGCTGATATCATTATCAGTGTAGGATGATCGACTGCTGACGGTGCCGCCAGTGCTGGTCGTCACCTTGTCCTGGAACCAGTCGTAGCGCATCCCGCCGACCAGCAGCAGCGCATCGGTGAGGCTGATCTGGTCCTGCAGATAGACGCCGCGCCGCTTCGAGCGTGTGTCGGTGGTGGTGAAGGGCAGCAGGGCGGCGCGGGCGGCATCCCCCTTGCCTGCACCGTAGATCGGGTTGGAGAGGCTGAGCGAGCTGACCCCGGCCCGCAGGATGCGGGAGTCGAGAAGGTTCGTCTCGTCATACCAGTCCGCACCCGCCTGGAACTTATGTTCCATGCCGAACAGATCGACACGCGCTGTGGCGTTGGCCATGAAGGACAGGCCATCGACCGGGCGGATCTGGTCGCGGAACTCACGGCGGACAAGATCGGAATTGTTGGGGTCCAGCCCACGCGGCTCATGATATTGCTGGACCTCGCGCGCGGTGAAGTAACGCACGCCGGCATCGAAGGTCACCCGCTCGCCGATCGCGGTTTGATAGCGCGCCTGATAGGCTTCGCTTGTCAGGTGCAGGAAGTCGGTCGGCTCATTGGCGTTCCAGCGAATGTCGGTGAGGAAATTGCCGGCATCATCGACGAGCACGCCGCGCAGGCGATTGGCGCGCAGCTCATTGTCATAGATGGTCGCCTGCAGCGTTAGCTTGCCGCCTTCATTGGTCTTGATGGCGATGCCAGCGTCGGCGATGCGCGACTTGTTCTGAGTGTTGAGCCGGTAAGGGTCCATGGACTCATAGAAGCCACCCACGCGATAGGTGACGATGCCCTCGGCATCGATCGGCCCTGTCGCCTCGGCGGAGATACCGACGCGGTCGTAATTGCCGCCGGTCACCACCATGCTGAGCGCGCGCTTGTCGGATGGTGTCTTGGAGACATAGTTGATGATGCCGCCGGGCGAACCGGGGCCGAAGAACAGGCCGGACGGCCCCTTGAGCACTTCCACCCGCTCGATGTTGAACAATTGCGGCACGGAAAAGCCGATGAACGGGTTGCCGCGCTGCCCATCGTAGAAGGACTGGTCCTGCCGGAAACCGCGGAAGGTGACACCGGCGTAGCTGAAGGCGCTCACGCCGGAGATGTTGCGATAGATGTCGGTCGCATCGCGCGCGCCCTGATCGGCAAACAGCTCGGACTTGATGACCTGAACGGCCTGCGGGATGTTCATGGGGTCTTCGGCGGCCTTGCCGACCGTCGTCTCATCCGCGCGGTAGAGGCGCTGAACGCGGCCCGTCACGATGATCGTGTCGTCGCTATCCGCGCCAGCTTCCGCCGGGGCGCCTTCCATCTGGGCCATAGCGGGGGCAGCGGACAGCGCGACGGACGCCAGCAGAACGGATCGGAGAAAAGACAAGACAGCCCCCTGAATGAATCGATAATGCGAGTAAGTCGCAACTATGTCGATTGTTCGGGCGATGCAATCCCTTGCCGCAAGAAAAGGACGATTGCGCTCGGTTCAGGGTTTAGGGCTACGTCCGATCAGGCCGATAGGCTGGCGTCCCGCTTGAGCGCGCAGGCCGCGCGCCAATAATGGAAGGCAGCCAGCGCATAGAGCGCGATGCTGGCCAGCAGGGCGTGGCGCACACCCCAGGCCGAGGCTGTCGCGCAGGCGCCGGTCAGGCGGGGGGCCGTGCAGACGCTCTTGAAGCCGGGCATTGCCAGACCGGCGAAGATGTCGCTCGCCAAGCCGATGATCGGCGGGCCGAGGCCAACGCCGACCAGCGTGGCGATGAAGAAGTAGATGAAGGCCGCCGTCGTCCGCGCATTGGGCGCGACGAGGTTCTGCAGGGCGACCAACGTCGGCACCGAATAGAAGAACAGGAAGACGCCGGCCACGGTCAGGCAGACGAGCGCCGGCAGCGGACTGCCCAGCGAATAGCCGATCAGATAGAGCGGCACGCTGGTGGCGATGCCACAAAAGGGCAGCAGCGCATACCAATGCTGTCCGCGCCGGGCGATGAAGTCGATCCCGACGCCGCCCAGCACCATGCCGGCCGTGGCCGCCGTGGACGAGATGATCGCCACATAGACGCCGGCCTGCGTGATCGAGAGATCATGGACGCGCATGAAGAACGGCGCCGTGAAAGCACCGCCGGCGTAGAGCGCCATGCTAGAAAGGGCGAGGCCGATGAGCAGATTGCGGAACACCGCCTTGCGCGCCATCATGCTCATGACCTCTCCCATCGGCGGGGGCGGCGTCGCGGCTTTGCTGGTCGGCCGGGCGCCGTTGCTCAGGCCATCGCTTAAACCTCTGGGCGGATCGCGCAGCAACAGGCGGAAGAGGAGGGCGACGATGAGGCCGGGACCACATACCGCGATCATCGCGGTCCGCCAGCCATGGTCCTTGGCGATCCACACCGCCGCCAGCGCACCGATGAACGAGCCGAGCGGGGAGCCGAGCCGCATCATGGTGATCGCGAAGCCGCGCTGATGCGGCGGGAAATGATCGCCGATGAGCGAGGTGCTAGGTGCCTGCACGCCCGCCTCGCCGATGCCGACGCCGATCCGGCACAGGAAGAGCTGCCAGAAATTTGCCGACAGCCCGCACAGCGCGCTCATCAGCGAGAACAGCCCCACCGAGACGGAAATGATCGTGATCCGGTCGCGTCGTTCCGCAAGGCGCGCGATCGGCAAGCCCAGCGTGGAATAGAGGATGGCAAAGCCGAGCCCGCCCAGCAGCCCGAGCTGGAAATCGGTGAGCCCAAGATCCTCCTTGATCGGTTGCCCAAGCGTCTGCACGATCACCCGGTCGATATAGGCGAAGGCGGCGACCAGCATGATCAGCGCCAGCAGCATGGCGCGATAGCCGGGGCCATAATGTCGCTGCGATGGGGTGGTCGAGGCGTCGTTGGTCATGGGGCCTGCGCAATAGGGGGTGGGACGAAAGGCGCTTGCCGGCGCGCAGACGGTATAGACCGGCCAGTCGGCGACGCAAGACTGTTGATGACTCAATGAATTGCTTTTGCCGCGCAATTGTTGCAGTGGAAGAGTTTGGCGACGTGGCTTGGGGGCGCGTCGCCGCAGCTTGACCGCTGGGGCGTGGGCCGGGCAAGGGGGCAGCGATTTGAAAGATGAGCGATGAGAAAGTGCAGTCGAAGGTGAGCGGTCGTAAAGCAGGCGCGGCGGACGAGGTCCAGCTCCCCGGCTGGAACCTTGATGAGCTCAACTATCCGACGTTCCGGATGACGCTGATCGCCAAGATCATGGATCGCCTGACCATTCGCAATCTCGCCGAGATTGAGGACATCACCTATGCGGAATGGCGGGTGATGGCGCGGCTCGCCACGATGCACCAGGGGGGAACGGTGCGGCAGGTGGCCGAGATGGCCTGGGTCGACCGGGCTGAAGTCAGCCGCGCCGTCAGCACCCTTGAAGAGAAGGGCTATACGCTGCGCATGGAGAACCCCCATGACCGGCGGGCGCCCATTCTCAAGATGACTGCCGTGGGGCTGGAGCGATACCGCGCGGCGCTGGCCGAACGGAAAGCCTTCCACGAACTGCTGACCGCGAAACTCTCCGACAAGGAGTGTGAGACGCTCAACCAGCTGCTCGCCAAGATCGGCGAGCAGCTGGTCGTGCTTTCGCAACCGGTGTCGACCGACGCGGTTAAATGATCGCGTAATAGCGGAACAGCGAATGGTCCGGCGCGTCGTCCGGCGTCAGTTTCGGGCGACGCTGCCCAACGCCGACGATCACGGTGCGGTTGAGCCAGCCATGCGGCCCGTCCGGCGCGCGGAAATAGGGCGTGCAGCGGAAATAGGACGATGTCTTGGTGCCATCCGGTAGATCCAGCGGACCGTGCACATAGCCAAGGTTGCGGATATAGATCAGCGCGCCGTCATCCGCCTCGATCATATAATGGGCATTGAGCTCCACCACCTTGTCGGTGCGGACCACCGGCCAGTCTGCGCCGCTATAATCGACCAGCTTGCCATTGAGGCGCGGCCCCTCGACGGTGCTGCCTTCGCCTACGGACGTGTAGCCGTGATTGGGGCCGCCCGCATGGATGGCGCCAGTCGCCCAGCGCTTGTCGAAATTGATGCGGATGTCGAAGACATGATCGTAGCGAAGGGCGAGGGGATCGTCAGTCATGGATGTCCTTGCGGCTTGTGTTGATAGATCAACTTATAGAGCAGGCGGGCGACAGTGCGACCCCTTAAGGTCGCGCTTCACGCTGCCACTCGTGCGCCGCGCAGCAGATCCACGAGCGAGGCTGCATCGTCGATAGCATCGCCGCGCCAAGCGACATGGCCGTCCGGCCGGGCCAGCAGCAGGCGGTGCTGGTAAACCTCCGGCACGTTATCGAGCGCGCGATCCACGGTGAGGACCGTGAGCGGCATCCCGCAAGCACGCGCCGCCGCAGCCAGCGGCTCGACGTCCGGCGCGGCCTCACCCTCGTCCTCAATGCAGATCAGCGTGTAGCCCGGCCCGCAAAGGTCGTAGAGTGAGCGCCCATCCGCGAGGAAGAAATGCGGCACGCGGCACCCCGGCGCGGTCGAGGGCGTGAAGTCGTGCATGGTGTAGGTCGGCGCGGCCTCGCCATCATAGGCAATGATCGGCGAAGCATCATAGAAATAGCCGTAGTTCAGGCCGGCGCAGGCGTATTGCTGCACATTGAGCGTATAGGCAGCCGCGCCCACGGCTTGGCGCGCCGCCTCGCCTCCGGGCGTGTCGTCCTCGATCTCCGGCGGCATGGTGTTGCGCTCCTTGATGGCGCCGCTGGCATGACCCATCGCAAAGCGGGAAACCTGTTCCGTGATGGGTTTGCGCTCTGCGACATAGGCGTCGAGGATTCCCTCGGGCGCCCAGCCCTGCAAGGTGGCGGCGAGCATCCAGGAGAGGTCCATGGCATCGGCAATGCCGGCGTTCATGCCATAGCCGGCATAAGGCACCCACAAATGCGCGGCATCGCCGGCGATGAAGACACGGCCTTGGCGGAAGCGGTTGGCGACCAGTCGCCGGCCGATCCAGTCCTCGTTGGAGAGTTGCGTGAAAGGGAAGTCCGGCCCGACGCCCAGGATGTGCCGAATGCACCGATCCCGGTCGACCTCCTCGAACGTCTCCTCATCGGGCCGCAGATAATTGTGGACGAGCCACCGCCGCTCGCCATCAATGGCGAGCACGGTCCCGGCGCGATCGGGATTGTAATTATAGTTCATCCACGCCGGACCACTGCCGAGGGCATCGAGAAGATCGGGCGCGTCGATCAGGGTGGATTGCACGCGCTGGACGACGGCATCGCCCTCTAGCTTTCCGCCGATCTGCTTGCGCACGGCGGAACTGCCGCCGTCGCAGCCGACCATGTAGCGGCAGCGGATTTCTCGGGACGCACCGCTCGGGAGGTCGGTCAGCAGCGCGCGCACGCTTCCCCCCTCGTCCTGCACGCTGTCGAACCGGGTCTCGTTGAGCAGCGTGATGTTCGGGTGCTGCGCAGCATGGGCAAAGAAGATCGGTTCGAAGAAGATCTGATTGACCCGATGCGGCGGTTCGGGGGTGGGCCACCAGCCATCCGGGCCGCTCCTGTGCTGATAGCGGTTGCGCCGCGACGGGATGGGGATGCGCGCGAGTTCGGTGCCGGTCATCCGCGTGCGGAACACGATGTCATTGGGGTAATCGTGCGGCAGGCCGACCGCGCGCACCTCCCGCGACAGGCCGAGGCGGCGCAGCGTTTCCATCGTGCGCGAGGACACATGGTTGCACTTCACGCTGGGCGGCTGACCGGCTGGGCGCATTTCGGCGACGACAACGTGGATCCCGCGAGATGCCAGGTCCAGCGCGAGCAGCAGCCCAACGGGCCCAGCGCCGATAATCAGAACTTCGGTGTCAGTCATCCGCCCCTCGTTGAGTAATCAACGAAACCGATAGCAGATGCGGAAGCGGGATCAATTTCTTTTTGTTCGTCTCGTCAGAGCGTTGAAGCGGGTTAGCCCCAAAGGGCAAGCGGAGACGGGAACCCGACGCCCGCAGGGCCATTCAGGGGCCATCGAGCTTGGGGAAAGATCAGTCCGGCGACAGCGATTCAAGGGATTCGCCTCTCCAGCATCGTCATCTTCCTGACAGCGGCAAGGGGACTCGGTTCCAGTTCCGTAGGCGGACGCGGCTTTGTCCGGCGGATGACGACCGAGAAGAGCTTGGCGTTAATTGCCCTCTCGCATAAGCAGGGCGTCCGAAAAAATCGCCGCAGACGTAGGGGAATCTTGGACGGAAGGGAGATTGATGATTGAAGGAGGAAACGTTTAAAATAGTCAACAATAATGGTTATTATGCAATATTTAACCTATAATTAATTCTATTTAATTTTACTGGAAATTCCTGATTTGTTAGGAGTCTCGTGTATCCGATCTGCTTCTGAAATACGGCGCTCGACATGCGGGACAGGCAGGGTTCATTTGAGCCGTGTCAGGCTCCAAATCTGTCGTCCGTTAAGGTTTTCTTGCAGCGCAGCATTGCTGGGTCGCACCATGCCGGTCTAAAGTCGGATGATGACAACATAAAACGGGTAAGGCATTGAAGATGAATAAAATTACACGTTACAAAATACTGAATACTGTATCTTCTGGCAACAGCTTCAACGGAATCCATTAAATTATTTAATTATCGATCTGCTTTTGACGTCGATTTAGCCCGAACCAATAGTCGGCCCACGCCATTTTACACTTTGAAAAATATAGAATATTTCTCGCCCCTGCCTTGACCGGCAAGGAGAAGGCCAAGAGCGCAAACGCCCTTAACCTTCTGCCCGTTTACGACTGCCAGGCGCCTCCGAGCGTGCCCGTCACTCCCTTCAGGCCGATTTGGCGCCGACTCCGCTGGCGTGGTCTGCTTCCCCACATTCGGCTCGCAATCTCCAGCTCCTCCCGCCCAACGGCGCCGGTGTAGATGGCGGTGGTGCTGATGTCGGTGTGCCCCATCCACTTCTGCACCATGTTCAATGGCACGCCCGAGTGGATGGCCGATACGCCAAATCCGTGTCGAAAACCCTTGGCCGTCGCCTGCATCCCCTTGATGCCGACCGCCTGCATGATTGCGTTGACCTTTCGCCATGCTGTCATTCTCGACCATGTCCATAGCAGGCTGTCGTCCGCGCCATTGCCCCGGCCATGGACCTTGTGGATCAGCTTCACCAACTCCAGCGGGGCCGGAACGGCGCGGTAAATCCCCCTTTTCCGTTTCTTGAGGCTTTCGATGATGATGCATTGCGAGCGCAGATCGATGCTCCTGAGCGTAAGCGCCAAGGCCTCCGAGATCCGGCATCCTGTCACGGCGAGTACCATGCAGAAGGTATAGGTCTCGGGCGCTTCGCGCGCGGCATAGGCGAGCACGGCGGCCCGCTCTTCCTGGGTCAGATATTTGCGCTGCCCTTCATTGCCATAAACCATGTTCAGCATGCCTCATCTCCCTCTCGGTGCACCGATGATGAGCAAGCCATCCAGGCGTTTCCGCACTGCAAAAGGATGCAAAAACAGTCATTTGAAACAGTATTCAGTATTCTGTCACGGACTCAGAGGGGTTTGGGATGCTGGATATGGCGCGACGGATGGCAGACGATTTCGGGGTGCCGGTTAACCTTTCGGTGGGGCCGGCACCCGAACTCGTGATGGTGGGGTTCAGGATCGATAACCTGTCCCACCTTGCCCAGGCTTATGGCGAAGCTGTGCGTGAAGGCGCGCGCGCTCTGCTGGCCGGTCTGCTCGGTGAGGTGCTCGGCGGCGACGGGGTCGTGATGCCGGTCTGCGATGATTTGATCACGGCGGTGGTCTGGTCGCCGACGGCCTTCGGGCAAGCCTTCACGAACGCGGCATGTGCGGATTTCGCCCGGCGCTTTGCGGTCGCGGTCGCTGGTCGGCCGCTCCTTCACGCTAACGCGGACCTGCGGCTCGCCGTCAGTGCAGCCTGGTCCCTGCTGCCGGATGTTCATTCCGATGCCGATCTTGGCGCAGCGCGGGACGATCTGGCGTGTCGCCTGACGACCCAGCGTTTCAACGGCAACCTGATCGATACGCAGGCCGACTGGGCGCAGCGTTACCGGGCCGACATGGCGCAGGCTGCGTCCCTGCTTTCGGCGCTGGCGAACGGGCGGCTGCTTCCGGTCTGGCAGCCGGTGCGCAGCGGCGCGCAGGGCGACGCTGTGCTCTATCATGAATGTCTGCTGCGGATGCTCGAGGATGGGCGTCAGGAGACGGCCGGCCCCGCCATCGGCGCTCTGGAGCGCTTGGGCATGGTCGGCGTGCTGGATCATTATGTGGTCTCGACGGTGATCGAGGAACTGCAGCGCGATCCCGACGTGTGCCTGGGCGCCAACATCTCTGCGCACAGCGCCTGTCCCGGTGGGTGGTGGGATGAGCTGATGCCGCGCCTGCGCGACATGCCGTCCGTCGCGCGCCGTCTCGTTATCGAGATCACCGAGACCGCGCATTATCCGGATATTGGCGAGGCGACATGCTTTGCCGCGCGGTTGCGCAAGCTCGGCGTGCGGGTCGCGCTGGACGATTTCGGCGTTGGCCATGCCTCGCTGCGTTCCCTGCTGGCGCTGCAGCCGGATATCATCAAGATCGACGCCTTCTTCCTGCGCCGGGCCGCCAGTTCCGAGCCAGATCGCGTCGCGCTGCATCATCTGATCGGCCTGGCCGGCAGCTTTGTCCGCGATGTCGTGGTCGAGGGCGTGGAAACGCGCGCGGAGGCCGATCTGGCCCTGCGCGCCGGCGCTGTGTGGTTGCAAGGCTATCACACGGGCTATCCCTCCGTCGTCCGCTCCTGGTCCGGTCCTATGGGCGGCACCAATGTGCTGACGCTGTTCGATCAGCCGCAAGCCGGCTGGTCCGAAACGCGGAGGGCGGTCGGATGAGCGGCCTTGCGGATGTTCGTGCCGGGACAGGCACGCCCCTCGGTGATCCTTGGACCGCCCCGGATGTGGGCCAGCCTTCGCTGGCGCGGGGCGTGGTGATGGGCGCTCCGGTCAGTCTGCTGCTGTGGTGGCTTCTTCTTCAACTGGTTGTGCGGGTCGCTTCGTAGCTTTGGCGCGGGGTGGTTGGCGATGTCGGCACAAGATCATGATATTCGGGGTGAGTTCGATGTTTGAGGGGGTTGGGACGAGGCGCGCTGCGACGCTGTGTCGTGGTTTGCGCGGTCCCGCAGGGCGCGGGGGCGGGCTGATCGGCTGCGCTGTGCTGGGGGCGGTGCTTGCGGCTCCGCTTACGGCCATTGCGCAGCAGGGCGATGTTCGCGCGCCGGCGGCCGTGGCCGCAGCGCCGGGCCCGGTCTCTGAGCCGTCCTCTTTGTCGCTGGATGATCTGATGGCGCAGGCGGCGCGGGCCAATCCGCAGGTTCTCTCGCAGACCGATGGCGCGCGGGCGTCGGCTTATGAAGTGGCGAGCGCGCGCTGGGCGTATTTTCCCGAGCCGGCGTTCGAGAGCGAGCGGGGGCGGCGGGGCTATGTCGTCACCGGCACGCTGACGCAGCCGGTGTGGACCTTCGGGCGGATCGGTGCGAACGTCGATGCGGCCAAGGCGCGGCTCTCCTCGGCGGAAGCGGCGGTTGACGCGACGCGCTACCAGGTCGCGCTGCGGGTGATCGACAGCTATGGCCGGTTCGTGGCAGCGCGTCTGGGCGCGCAGGTCTATGCGGCCGATATTGCCCGGCTGGAAGCGCTGGAAGGCATGATGCGCCGGCGGGTGGCCACGGGCCTGTCCGCGCCGGTCGATCATAATCTGGTGCTCACCCGGCTGAGCCTCTCGCGCAACACGCTGACCAACTATCAGGCGATCGAGCAATCGGCCACTGAGGCGCTGAGCCAGCTGACCGGGCGGCCGATCGATCCGGCGCGGATCGCGTTCGACGTGGCGGCAGGCGATGAGCCGCTGGACGTGCGCAGCGAGGATCTGCTGGCGCGCACCCTCGAGACCAACCCGGCGCTGTTGCGCGCCGAGCAGGAGATCGGCGTCGCCAAGGCCGAGGCGCGGGTGGCGTCCAGGGCGATGATGCCGACCATTTATGCGCGGGCCGAACAGCGCTTTGCCGACGATAAATATTATCCGTCCTCGCTGCCTGACACGCGGGTGGTGGTGGGCGTGAAGTTCGCCTTCGGCTCGGGGCTCGCCTCGGTGGAGCGCATTCGGGCCTCACAGGCGCTGGAGAGCGCGGCGCGCAATGCCCGCGATGCCTATCGGGCCGATCTGACGGCGGAGGTCGCGGCGGATCTGGCGAGCTGGCGGGCGGCGCGCAGCCTGGTGCGCGAGCTGCAGGTCAGCCGGGGCGTGCAGCAGCAGACCTTCGAATCCTACAACCGGATGTTCCTAGCCGGCAAGCGCAGCTGGCTGGACGTTCTCAATGTCACCCGAGAGCAGACCGACATCGAGCGGAGCCTGAGCGATGCGCAGGTCCAGCTTTTGATCGCCCGCTACCGCTTGCGCCTCAAGGAAGGGGCCTTCCCATGGAACTGATTGCAGGGCCCTCACCGGCCGAGACTCCCGCCGGGGCGCCTGAGAGTGCGTCCGAGGACGTCCTCTTCATGGGGCCGCCGCCCGCGACGCCCTTTGCCGATGGCGTGATCTGGCTGGGCGGGCGCCTGGCGACGGCGCTGGAGTGCCAGGGTGGCCTGACCCGGCGCGACGGTCGCCGCATCCGCGCGCTGTTCAGTGCTGGCGCATCGGGGGCAGGCGCTCCGGGCGAGGAAAGCCGCATTGCGGCGCGCGCGGCGCTGGCGCTGTGCGAGACGCTGCGGCTCAAGCTCTCGCGCTGGCGGCGCGAACCGCATGAAGCGGACCTGCCGATGATCGCGCTGGTGCCGGGTGCCGGCTATCGCATGGTGCTGAGCCTGAGCAACGACGGCACCTGGCTGTGCGAGGGGCCGCAGGGGCGCGAGCGGATGGCGGCATGGCCCGAAGGCACGATGTTCGCCGGTGTCACCCCGCGTGGCGAGATCGCCCATGCGCGCACCGCCAAGGGCGTGTTCGAGGCGATCATGGCCGTCGACAAATCCTGGGTGGTGATGGCGGCGCTGGCCTCGACGCTGGCGAGCATTCTGGTGCTGGCAACCTCGCTCTACTCGATGCAGGTCTATGACCGGGTGATCGGGCAGGGCGGCGTGGCGACGCTGATCGTGCTGACGATCGGCACGGCGATCGCCATCGGCATTGAGTTCGCGCTCAAGCTGGCGCGTTCGGCCATTGTCGACAAGGCGGTGCATCGCATCGATCTGGAGGCGGCGATGAGCGTCTTCCAGCGGATGCTCTCGACGCGGCTCGACCAATATCCGCCGAGCGTGGGCACGTTCGCGGCGCAGGTGCGCGGCTATGAGGGGGTGCGGGCGTTCATCGTCGCGCGCAAGCTCTATCTGTTCACTGACGTGCCGTTCGCCTTGTTCTTCCTGGCGGTCATCTTCCTCATCGGCGGGCCGTTCGTGGCGGCAGTGCCGGCTCTGGCGTTCGTGGTGGCGGTCGCTGCCGGGCTGCGCTCGCGCCGGGCGATCGAGGCGCACAGCGCGCGGGAAAATCTGGTCGGCAACCAGCGCTACGGCCTGCTGGTCGAGACCATCCAGGGCGCCGAGTTTTTGAAGGCGAGCGGCGGCGAATGGCAGATGCGCAACCGCTGGAACGATCTCTCGCGGCGGACCGCCGACGAGATGACCGAAATCCGCCATCTCAACGAGACGGCCGGCTATATCTCGGGCCTGGTCCAGCAGATCAGCTATGTCAGCATGGTGGCGACCGGCGCTTATCTGGCCGCGACGACCACCAGCCTGACCGTGGGCGCGATCATCGCCTGCTCGATCGTCTCGGGCCGGGTCCTCACCCCCGTCAACGCCATTCCGGGGCTGCTGGTGCAGGGCGCCAATGCCAAGGTTGCGCTCGACAATCTCGAGCGGCTTTACGCTTCGGAGCAGGACAATGACGGCATCGATGCACCGCTGGTGCCCGATGCGATCCAGGGCCGGGTCGAGGTCGCCAATCTGGAGTTCGCGTGGGCCTCGCAGCCTGCGCCGCTCAAGCTGCCGGCGCTGACCATCGCGCCGGGCGAGCGGGTCGGCATTTTGGGCGCGGTGGGATCGGGCAAGAGCACGTTGCTCAAGCTGCTCGCCGGGCTGGTCAAGCCTGAGCGGGGGCATGTGCTGCTCGATGGCCTGGATCTGCAGCATATCGCCAGCGAGCGGCGGGCCGAGCTGATCGGCTATCTGCCCCAGCAGGCGCGGATGATCAGCGGCACGCTGCGCGACAACCTCACCATGGGTCTGCCTTATGTGAGCGATGAAGAGCTGGTCGCGGCGATCCAGGCGACCGGTCTCGCCGGCTTCCTCGCGGGGCGTCCCGAGGGTGTGCATCTGCGCATCGCCGAGGGCGGCGGGGGCCTCTCGGGCGGTCAGCGCCAGCTTATCGGGCTGACCCGGCTGCTGCTGGCCCGCCCGCAGGTGTGGCTGCTCGATGAGCCGACCTCCTCGATGGACGATGGCACCGAAGAGCGCTGCCTCTCGGCCCTGCGCGCAGCAGTTCAGCCCGGGCAGACGCTGGTGCTGGTCACCCACAAGCTGCGCCTGCTCGAGCTCATCGACCGGCTGATCGTGCTGACCCCGCAGGGCATCGCGCTCGATGGCCCGCGCGACGCGGTGATCGAGCGGCTGCGCCAGGGTCCGGCAGCGCAACAGGGCCCGGCTGCACAATCTGAGCATCACAAGGGAAGCGTGGCATGAAGATGGAAGATCCAAGGGCGATGCGCGCGGGCCTGGGCAGCGTGCGCCAGCAGCTGGCCCGGCTTCCGCTGGGGCCGGGGGGCTGGTTCATCGTGATCACTGGCCTTGGCATCGTGGCGCTGCTGATCTGGGCAAGCGTCTCGCAGATCGACCAGCTGGCCCGCGCCCGGGGACAGGTGATCGCGCTGGCCCGCACGCAGGTCATCCAGGCGGCGGACAGCGGCGTGCTGGCCGAGATGAAGGTCGAGGAAGGGCAGATGGTCCGCAAGGGCCAGCTGCTGGCTCTCATGGACCAGAGCCGCGCCTCGGCCGCCTATGACGACAGCCGCAACAAGGTGGCCGCGCTCAAGGCGACGCTCGCCCGGCTGCGGGCCGAGGTTTACGGGCAGGCGCTGGTGTTCCCGCCCGAGCTGGAAGCCTATCCGGCGTTCCGCAGGAACCAGACCGATCTGTTCAACCGGCGCCGCCAGGCGCTCAACGAGGGCATTGGCGCGCTGGTCCAGAGCCGGCGGCTCGTGCAGGCCGAGCTCGACATCACGCAGCCGCTGCTGGCGGCGGGCGATGTCGGGCAGGCCGAGGTGATCCGCCTCAAGCGCGCGGTCGCTGAGCTCGATGGGCAGATCGTCAATGCCCGCAACAAATACTTCCAGGACGCCCAGGCCGAGATGACCAAGGCCGAGGAGGATCTCGCCACGCAGGAAGAGGCGCTGCGCGAGCGCTCGGCGGTGTTCGGCTTTACCGAGCTGCGCGCGCCGCATGACGGGCAGATCCGCAAGATCAACGTGACCACGCTGGGCGCCTCGGTGCGGCCGGGCGATGCGATCATGGAGATGCTGCCCACGACCAGCGAACTGATCGTCGAGGCCAAGTTCAGCCCCGCCGATCTCGGCTCGGTCAAGGTCGGCCAGTCCGCGCAGGTCAAGCTCGATGCCTATGATCCCAGCATCTACGGCAGCCTTGAAGGCGAGGTCGTCTACATCAGCCCGGATGCGCTGAGCGAGCCCGGGCCGCAGGGCAGCGAGCACTTCTATTACCGCGTCCACATCCGCCTGAAGGATAGCGGCGCGGGTAACGCGGGCAGCAAGCCCATCCAGGTCAGCCCCGGCATGACCGCCACCGTGGAAGTGCGCACCCATAAGCGTTCGGTGCTCACCTACCTCACCAAACCCATCACCAAAACCGTCGATGAGGCGCTCGGCGAGCGCTGACCTCAACCGCACACAGCTTTGAAGACACAGCTTGGAATACAGGGAGCCAATGACATGACCAACAAGAGCGAGACGCAGGCCCAGATGCAGGCCGAGATGCCGGCCCAGATGCAGGCAGAGCTTCCGGCAAACGCAGCCGTTCCGGCCGAGCAGGCCCAGGCTGTGGCCCAAGCTGCACCGGCTCCCTCCGCTCAGGCCGCCGCCGGTCATGCACCTGTGGCGCCCGCGGCCTCACACGCGACCCTTGCCGCGCACAGCGCCACGCCCAAGAAGGTGAAGGCACGGACGCACAAGAAGGACGACGAGGACGAAGCCGCGCAAAATGGCGACCAGAAGGATGCCGACGCTGCGCAGGCCGACGCGGACCAGCCCGAAAGCGCCGTGCAGGCCTCGTCCGCCGGTGGACAGGGTCATGTCGGTGAAGGCCAGTGGGCCGATCGCGTCTATGCCCAGGGTGCTGCCGGCGCCGGCGCTGGCGGCGGATCGGGCAGCTTCTTCTCCACGCCCGCCTTTTATGTGCTGGGCGCGGCCGGTGCGATCGGCGCCGGGTTCGCGATCTTCGGCGGCGGCAGCGATGAGGCGAGCATCGCTGCGCCCAAGCTCGCGCTGAAGACCGACACCGGCGCTTCGGCGACCGACTACATCACCCAGGACGGCACGATCAACGTCTCTGCCATCACCGGCACCAATGCCTGGGAATACTCCACCAATGGCGGCTCGACCTGGACCGCCGGCACCGGCACGAGCTTCACGCTGGCCGAGGGCAGCTATGCCGCCGGCGCCGTGCAGGTCCGCCAGAAGGACGCGACCTCCGGCAAGACCAGCGAGGCCGGCAAGATCGCCAACGCCATCACGGTCGACAAGACCGCCGCCGCCGCACCGGTCATCAACGCGGTCGCCGGTGACGATCTGGTCAACCAGGCCGAAACCCAGGCACCGGTCAGCGTCTCGGGCACCGCCGAGGCCGGCACCAGCATCACGGTCACCTGGGGCACCGCCAGCAAGACGGTCACCACCGCCGCCAACGGCACCTGGACGGCCAGCTTTGCTGCCAACGAACTGCCCGCCGACGGCGCCTATACCATCACCGCCAAGGCAACCGACGCCGCAGGCAACATCTCCGCAACAGGCTCACGCCCGGTCACGGTCGATAGCAATAACTACATCACCGGCACGGTCGCAGCAGGCCCGGTGATCGCCGGCATCGAGATCAAGGCCTATAAGACCGACGGCACGCTGCTCGGCTCCGGCGTCACCGACGCCAATGGCGCGTTCAGTATCGCCGTCAAAGGCTATACCGGCTACGTCATGGTCGTCGCGACCGACCCGCTCGCGAACGCCCAAGGCTATCTGAACGAAGCGACCGGTCTGCAGGCGGACATCGACGTGGCGCTGCGTGTCGTGACGACGATCGAGGCCGGTCAGGATCTTGTCGTCAACATCACGCCGTTCACCGAGGCTGCGGCGCGTCTCATGGGGCTTGCGAGCGGCAGCTCGAACATGACCGGTCTGACCGCGACAGCTGTCACGCAGGCCAATGCCACCGTCGCCACCTTGTTCACCGACGATGTAGATACGTCGCTGCCAGCGCAGCTCGCAAAGCTGGTCATCGACAGCAATGGGGCGAACACTGCCGCCTCCGCGAACGTTTACGGCGTTTACCTCGCCGCGCTTCAGGGCTGGGCGCATAGTGAAGGCCTGACGCTGGATCAGGCGATCCAGCAAATCGTCGATGCCATCACCACCACCGCCAACGGTGCCAACACGACGCTGGCCGACTTGGGACAGGCTCAGGGCCAGTTGCTCGCCGACATTCTGATCCAGGGTTTTCACGATGTCACCCAGGTCAATCCGGCCTTGGCCAATGCCTCGCTGCCGCAGGCCCAATTGCAGCAACTCGGCATGATCAACGACACGACATGGCCGGCATTCAGCGGCGGCAGCACGGTCAGCGTGTCCGTCCTCGAAACGGCGGCTCCCGGTACGCTGCTCTACACCGCGACGGCCTCCGATCCCTCGGGCAAGACGAGCTATTCGATCGCCTGGGGCAGCGGTCCCGCGCCCTTTGCCGCCTATGATATCGCGGATTTCTTCACCATCGATCCGCAGACCGGCGTGATCAAGACCGTCCAGACCCTCGATTATGAGGATCGCTCCAGCTGGTCGATTGAGGTCACGGCGACGGACTTCTGGGGCAATCAGAGCGTCCAGGCGGTCACCGTGAACGTCGGCAATGTCAACGAAGCGCCGGTTCTGGATCATCCGCTCGCCGATCAAGTCGCCACGGCCAATCAGCCGTTCAGCTACATCATCCCCAGCGACGCCTTTTACGATGTCGACGGCGATACGCTGACCTACGCTGCGCAGCTTGTGGATGCGCAGGGCAATGTCTCGGCCCTGCCGAGCTGGCTGACATTCAATGCGCAGACCGGCACCCTCAGCTCCACGGCCGCCCAAGCGCTGACCGACCCGATCACGATCCGCGTGACAGCGTCCGATGGCAGCCTCACCGCCACCGACGATTTTACCCTGTCAATCGCGAGCGCCCCAGTCGTGACGGAAATCGTCGCGAACAAGGCGGTTGCGATGGGAGCGAGCACCGTGACGTTCACGGTCACGCTCAGCGAGGGTGTCACCTATCCGTCGAGCCCTGTTCCAGAGGTTGTGCTGCGGTTCGTTGCGACCAACACATATCTTGCGACAGCCACTTTGGACGGAGCCGCCACGGCCGCGTTGAACGACCCGACGAAGCTAGTGTTCACGGCTCAAGTGCCGGTGACCGACACCACGGAAGTGCGAATCCTGGCACTGAACTTCACGGACGTGACGGGTCTGGTGTCCGGGGAGCCGGTCTCTTCGGACTCGGGTCAGCTCGTGACCTACGGGGCGCTGCCGTTCGTTGTCGACAGCACGGCGCCTGCCCTTACCAGCGCGACGCTCACCGTGAACGAGAATGCCACTGCGGTGGGGACCCTCTCCGCCAGCGAAGCGGTGAGCTGGGCCCTGGCCCCCGGCGGCGATGCTGGCCTGTTCACGCTGAGCTCCTCTGGTGCGCTGAGCTTTGCCGCGCCGCGCGACTACGAGACGCAGGCCCACAGCTACACCATCAACGTCAACATGACGGACCTGGCGGGCAACATGACGTCGCAGGCCGTCACGGTGAACTTGGCCAACGTCAATGAAGCGCCGGTCGTCGCCAATCCTCTCGGAGACCAGGCGACCGTGCAGGGGCAAGCGTTCAGCTACACCGTGCCGTCCAACAGCTTCTCGGACGTGGATGCTGGCACGACCCTGACCTATACGGCTCAGCTGGTGGGCAGCGGCGGCGCCCTGTCGGCCTTGCCGTCCTGGCTGACCTTCAATGCGGCGACCCACACATTCTCCTCGACGTCCGCGCCGGCGCTCGCCAGCCCGATCACGGTGCGGGTGACCGCGTCCGACGGCAGCCTGTCGGTCTCGGACGACTTCACCGTCTCGCAGGCCTCGGTCCCGGTCTTCTCCACCAACCTGAATGGCGTCACCAATCTGGATGTGCGGTCCGACGTGGTCTTCAGCGCGAGCGAGAACATCGCACTAACGACGGTCGACGGCACGTACACGATCAAGCTGGTCAATGATGCCAACAGCGGATCGAAGACGGGCTATTCCGGCACGCTCGGGGAATCCATCGACAACACGCAGACGCTGGTCGTCACTGTCAGCGGCGGGGTGGCTTCCGCCAAGTGGAACGGCGTGACGGTGAACGTCAACGATGTCCTCTCCGTCTCTGGCAACAAGCTGATCATCGATCCGGTCTACGACCTCGATTTCTCGAACAATTACCATGTCGAGGTCGGCGCGGGACTGTTCATCGGGCAGACCTCTGGCCTTGGCAACGCGGCGGTGGCGAGCGGTGCGACCTTCGCGACCGTCACGCCCAACACCACCGGTTCGGGGGCAGCGCTGGTCTCGGGCGGAGCGGCCTCGCAGATCATGCATGCAGACGGCACGCTGGCCGCCAGCCATAAGTGGGTGGGGATCGATAACGTCGGCAATACGGCGGTTGCTTCGGCCACGTCCATCGGCAGCCTCTCTGCCGCGGGCTATGCGCTGGTGGTCAGTGACCGCGACGCCTCCGCTGACATCGGAACCTGGGACTTCTGGGTCCGGGCGACCGACTTCGGTGCGGACGATCTGGTGTATCTCGATAATCAGCAGAACGGCACTGCGGGCTGGGATTTGTCTACCACATCCTTTGCCAGTGGCGATTCGCCCAATGACAACGATACGCGCGTCGGCTTCGGCACTTACAACGTGACGGCGCCGTTCCCGAACAGCAGCCAGTCGTACATCGACCTCGATATTGGTGGTGAATGGCGTGAAACGCCTGACGCTGTTCAGACTTATTTCCAATCTGCGACGCCGCTTTTCGTGGGCGGATGAACATCCATCAGGGTCGGATGAGCATCCGGCCCTGAACAGTGGGACCTGTGGGATAATCGAAAGACGAAATATTCAATTTTACTTTCTTATGGGGCAAAAACATGGCCACGACTTCAAAATATATCATTATGAGCACTGCTGCCGACAATTCCAACATTATCGACTTCGGCCTGAATTACGGTACGCTTTCGCTGGACGGGCAGGAGATGCAGTTTCTCGGTTCGGCTCTGGTCGATGCCGTCTTCGTCCGACCGGGCGCGACTTATTCCCTCAGCATGGGTGCGGGCGCAGATCGCATATATTTTGAAGGGGCACTGGCCGACTACACGCTCACCAGATCTGGCGCGACGCTCACGCTGACGCGGACGGCTCAGGGCAAAGTGGAGACGGTCAGTCTCGCCGGCGCTAACTCCGCGACGACCCCTGATGTGCTGGTGTTCTCGGATGGCAGCGTGGCGGCCAATGCGGTGTACAATCATGTCTCGAAGGGTGACCCGTTGCCGGTGCCGTCCGGCGAGACATCTGTTGCGCCGAGCGGACCGGCCGCGCCGGCGGCAGTCCTGTCCGCGACGGTCAAGGTCGTGTCTTTCGACGGGACCGGCGAGACGATTGCGCTGTCCAAACCGGGCATGAAATTTCAGGTGCTGGGCAATGCCGGCGTCGATGTCGTTTACGTCTCTGATGGTGCGACGGTCGATGCCTCGGCGCTCGGAAACAGCACCGATATTGTCTACATGCGTGGTCACTGGGCCGATTACACCAAGGTGGTCTCGGGCTCGAAGATGACCTTGACCCGGACTGTTGGCGGTCAGCTCGAAACAGTTGTCGTCTCGGCCGCCGGCAATGCGCTCAACGATCTTCTCGTCTTTGCTGACGGCGCCGTGCGCTCACAGGTTGCCGGCACGGCTGTGAAGGCGGACGCCAACGTCGCGATCGCGGCCATCTCCGGCTACGATGCAGCGACGATCACGCCCGGTCTCAACGAGGCGCCGGTGCTTGCCGAGGCACTGGTGGATCAGATGACGGTCGAGGGGCAGGCGTTCACTTACAGCATCGCGGCCGGAAGTTTCACGGACCCGGATGGCGATGCGCTGACCTACACGGCGCAACTGGTCGATGCGCAGGGCAATCTCTCCGCATTGCCGTCCTGGCTGAGCTTCGATGGCGCGACCGGCACCTTCTCGTCCACGTCCGCGCCGGCACTGGCCAGTCCGATCACCGTTCGCGTCACAGCCTCGGATGGGAGCCTGTCGGCATCCGACGACTTCACGATCGAAGCGCATCCTGTGCCGCTCCTTTCGACCAATGTCGATGGCGTGACCAACCTTGATGTGCGGTCCGACCTCGTCTTCACCTCGAGCGAGGACATCGCTCTGACCGCTGTCGACGGCGTTTATGAGATCAAGATCGTCAACGATGCCAACACGTCCGCTAAGGCGGGATATTCCGGCTCGTTGGGTGAAGCGATCGACAACACGCAAACATTGGTCGTCACCGTCGTCGACGGCGAGGTCTCGGCGACCTGGAACGGTGCGACCGTCGCCGTTGCGGATGTCCTCACCATTTCGGGCGACAAGCTGATCATCAATCCCAAATATGATCTCGATTTCTCGAACAATTATCATGTCGAGATCGATGCGGGCCTTCTCGTTAGCGCGACCTCGGGTCTCGGTAATGCGGCCTTGCTCAGCGGCGCGACCTTCTCGACCGTCACGCCCAACACCAGCGGCACCGGAGCCGCGCTCGTTACCGGCGCTGCGGCTTCGCAGACCATGGTGGCGGATGGCTCTCTGACCGCAGGCCACAAATGGGTCGGCCTCGATGGTATTGGCAACACGGCGGTCTCGGCTGCCACGTCGATCGGTAGCCTTGCCGCGGATGGTTATGCGCTGATTGTGACGGACAGGGACGATTCGAGCGTGGTGGGTACCTGGGACTTCTGGGTCCGCGCGACCAATTTTGGCGCTGACGATCTCGTCTATCTGGACAATCAGCACAACGGAACGAGTGGGTGGGATCTGGCAAGCACCTCGTTCGGAAGCGGCGATGCCGCCAACCCGAATGACACGCGCGTCGACTTCGGCACCTACAGCGCAACTGCGCCATTCCCAAACAGTAGTCAGGCCTGGATCGATCTCGATATCGGTGGCGAGTGGCAAGATTCGCCGGCCGCTGCGCAGGCTTTCCTACAGTCACAAACAGCTCTTTTTGTAGGCGGTTAAATCATGCCGGGCCAGATCGAAATCTGGCCCGCCTTAACGCGTTTCCTCGAGAACATTTTCTAGCAGAATTTTTTTGAAATTCTCTTCCGGAGTCAAAGGTCATGGCAATCACGTCGAAATATATCATCATGAACACCACCAATGGTGGCAACTTCATCGATTTCGAGCTGAATTACGGAACGTTGTCTCTGGATGGGCAGGAAATTCAGTTTCTGGGCTCCTCTTTTGTGGACGCCATCTTCATCCGTCCCGGCGCGACCTATTCGCTGAGCACAGGTGCGGGCGCGGACCGCATCTATTTTGAAGGATCGCTGGCGGATTATACGGTAACGCGGACCGGTGCGACGCTGACCCTGTCGCGTACGGTCGAAGGTAAGGTCGAGACGGTCAATCTCGCCAGTGCCAACTCGGCCACGACGCCCGACGCGCTGATTTTCGCGGACGGCACGGTCGCGACCAACGCGCTGTACAATTATGTGTCGAAAGGCGACCCGCTCCCGGTGCCGTCCGGCGAGACCTCGACTGCGCCGACCGGCGCTGCGGCGCCGGGCGCGGACCTGTCCGCCACCGTCAAGGTCGTGTCCTTCGATGCCAACGGTGAAACCATTTCCCTCTCCAAGCCGGGCGTGACTTTCCAGATTCTCGGTAACAACGGTGTTGATGTCGTCTATGTGGCAGATGGGACGACCATCGATGCATCGGCGCTGGGTGGCGGTACGGACGTCATCTATTTCCGCGGCCGGTGGAGCGATTACACCAAGACGGTGAGCGGCTCGCGTATGACGCTCACCCGCACGGTGGGCGATAACGTCGAGACCGTGACGGTGTCGGCAGCGGGCAACACGCTGAACGATCTGCTCGTCTTCGCCGATGGCGCGGTGCGCTCGCAGGTGGCGGGCACGGCTGTCAAAGCCAATGCCACCGTCGCCCTCGCCGACCTGTCCGGCAACGATCCCGCCACGGTGACACCCGGCCTCAACGTGGCGATCCAGTCCATCGCCCAGCCGGCCGCGCCGAGTTGGTTCAAGGTTGGCGATACGCTCAGCCTCACGCTCAATTTCTCCCAGCCGGTCGTGCTGGCCCAAGGCAAGACCGTCACGGTCGTGGCGTTGATCGGCGGGCAGGAAGTGCTGCTGACGGCAACCGGCACCAGCGCAACGGCGGCTGGCGTGCGCGGGCTGGAGTTCACCGCCGCGCTGGCCGGCAATCTCTATGATGGCGACGGCATCACGCTCAAAGCGGACAGTCTCGCGCTCGGCACTGCCACGACCGACGATTTCAAGGGCGAGGGCGGCTTGCCCGTCGTGCTGACGTCACCCGCGATTCAAGCGCCCAATATCCGCGTCGATACCGGCGCCCCGGATGCCGCGACGCTCAACCTTGTCGGGAATGCGGTGAAGGGCGTCGACGCGGCGCTCTCTGCGGATGGCGTGTTCTCGCTGACGGCTGAAAACCAAGCCACCGTGCAGATCGAATTCCGCAGCGCGAACGGCGTGATCGTGCGGACCGTCACCGGCACAGGCGCCGCGCAGGCGATCACCCTCAGCGCCGCCGATCTGGCCGAGCTGGGCGATGGCCCGGTGCAGGTCTCCGTGCAGGTCACCGATGCCGCCGGCAATGTGTCCGCGCAGAGCGACCTCAGCTTCACCATTGACGGGGAGGCGCCGGGCGCACCGGTGCTGGCTCTGGGCACGGGCGTCGGCACGGGCGCGACGGCGGCGGAAGCCACGTCGGCCAACGGCGTGGTCCTCGTGACTGCCGAGGCCGGATCCAGCGTGGCGGTGACCTTCACCAATGGCACCAGCAGCATCACCAAGCAATTGAGCGCTGACGGGACGGCGCAGGCTGTCGTCCTGACGGCGGAAGATCTTGCGACGCTGGGCGATGGCCAGATTGCCGTGTCGGTCACGGCGACGGATGCTGCCGGCAATGTCTCGGCGGCGACGCCGGTTGCCTTCACGCTCGATACCGTCGCGCCCAGCGCGATGGTCGCCAGCGCGGATGCGCAGAGCGGGATTATCGCGATCACCGGTCAGGAAGCCGGATCGACCATCGAATACAGCATCGATGGCGGGCAGAGCTGGAGCCAGAGCTTCGCGGCGCGGGCGGGCACCAATGCCGTTCAAGTGCGCGAGGTGGACGCTGCGGGCAATGCTTCGGCGCCGCAGTCGCTGAGCTTCAATCTGGCGACGGCGCTGCCCGCGCTGTCGGTCGGGCTGGCGCAGGATAGCGGCCTTTCGGCCATTGACGGGCTGACCAGCAATGGCAGCCTTCAGGTTTCCGGCGTGAGCGCGGGCGCCACGGTGGAGTACAGCATCGACGGGGGGCAGAGCTGGACCAGCGCCTTTACGGCGGTGGAAGGGCTCAACCATGTCCACGTTCGCCAGGTGAACGGTGCGGACCTCTCTCCGCCCGTGCTGCTGGTGTTCACGCTCGATACGGTCGCGCCGGAGGCGCCCGCGATCACCGTCGCTGCGAATGTCGCGAACGGCGCGACCGCTGCGGAAGCGCTCTATTCCGGCGGCGCCGTGCAGGTGGCGGCCGAACTCGGCACGTCCGTCGCGGTGACCTTCGCGACCGCGCAGGGGAGCGTGGTGAAGACCGTATCCGGGATCGGCGCCGCGCAGGCGGTCGTTCTCGATGCTGCGGATCTCGCCATTCTGGGTGATGGCGAGGTGGCGGTCTCCGCTATCGCGACCGATGCATCCGGCAATGCGTCGGTTGTCGCGACGAGCGCATTCACGCTCGACACCACGGCCCCCAGCGAACCGCTTCTCGACCTGATCGGCGATGCGCAGAAGACAGCGGCGGAGGCGACGGGCACCGAGGGCGCCATGGCGGTGACGGCGGATGTCGGCACCAGCGTGCGGCTGGTGTTCAACGGCACCAGCGGGACGGTGACCAAGCTCGTGCAGGGCACGGGCTCGGCGGTCGCGGTCAGCCTGACGCAGGCCGAGCTGATCACGCTCGGCAACGGCACTGTCGCCGTTTCGGCCACGGCCAAGGATGGCGCCGGCAATGTGTCGGCAGCATCCGCGCTCAGCTTCGTTCTGGACACGGGTCTGCCCGATGCGCTCGTCGTCGAAGGCAATGAATATACCGGAATCCTCAGCATCACCGGGCAGGAGCCGGGTGCGCTGATCGAGTTCAGCGTGGATGGTGGCGCGACCTGGAGCAAGAGCTTTACGGCCAATCCGGGCCCCAATTCGGTAATGGTGCGCCAGACCGACGTGGCCGGCAACATCTCGCCGGCCACGCTGGAGGAGTTCACGCTCGATCCCTCGATCACCCTGACGTCGCTGTCCCTCTCGCTCGGCAATGATACCGGCGTCTCGAACACGGATGGCGTGACCTATGACGCAAGCCTGGTCGTCGGTGGCCAGGAGAGCGACACCGCGCTGCAATACAGCCTCGATGGCGGCGAAAGCTGGAGTTACGACATCGGCAAGCTGGACGGGGCGACCCTGCTGGCTGTCCGGCAGTTCAATGCCGTAAGCGGCAAGTTCTCCGCCGCGTCGATGATGAGCCTGACGGTCGACACAGCGCCGCCTGCCGCCCCGACGGTCACGCTGGGCGCGGGCGTCGCCGATGGCGCCTCGGTGGATGAAGGCACATCGAGCGGCGGCATCGTGCGCGTCACTGCGGAAGCCGGGGCCACCGTGGTGGTGACCTTCACCGGCGCCGACGGCGTCGTGGAAAAGACGATGACCGGCACCGGTGCCCCGAAGGCGGTTCTCCTCTCGGCTGCCGAACTGGCCCAGATCGGCGATGGTCCGGTGGCGGTCACGGCCGTGGCCAGCGATGCAGCCGGCAACACCTCGCTGAATGGCACGGCCAGTTTCACCCTGATGACGGCGCTGCCTGACTCGCCGCTGCTGCAAATCGTGGGGAGCGAGACCAAGTCCCTGGCCGACGCCCTGTCGACCGACGGCGTGCTGACGGTGACAGCCGCAGCAGGCCTCGGCGTCCGCCTCGTCTTCACCGGCGTGAGCGGCACGGTCGTCAAGGTCATTGCCGCAGCGAGCGGCGGTGAGGACATCATCGCGATGACGTCCGGCGATCTCGTGACGCTGGGCGATGGCCCCATCCTCGTGACCGCGCTTGCGCTGGACGTGGCCGGCAACGCTTCGGCACCGGCGACGCTGGACTTCAGTCTGGATGCGGTGCCGCCCGCGGCGCCGCTGCTCACGCTCGGCGTGGGCGTGGAAAATGGCGGTGCGACCTCGGCCGAGGCCAGCGCCGGCGCCGTGCTGGTGAAGGCCGATACCGGCACCATCGTCACGCTCACCTTCACCCATGGCAGCAATGAGGTTGTGAAGGCTATCACGGCCAACGGCGCCTCGCAGGTGATCCGTCTCACGGCCGGCGACATGGCGCGGCTGGGTGACGGGCAGGTCCAGGTGACGGCTGTCGCCACGGATGTCGCCGGCAACCAATCCGATCCGGCCCAGGCGGCCTTCATTCTCGACACGGCCGTTCCGGTTGCGGGCCTCACGCTGGTTGGTGGCAGCACCAAGTCTTCGGCTGACGCGCTCTCGGTCGACGGCGTCGTGCTCGCCGCTGCCGAAAACGGCGCGGCGATCAAGGTGACGTTCAACGGTTATTCGGGCCGCACGGAAACGGTCAATCTGATCGGCACCGGCACGGCTCAGGCCGTGACGCTGACGGCAGCCCAGATCGCGGCCTTGGGTGACGGCGTCGTCCAGGTCTCGATGGTCGTCACTGATCTAGCGGGCAATCAGTCCTCGCTCGAAAGCCTGACATTCAATCTCGACGCCGGCGCGCCGGAAGCGCCCACGCTGACGTTGGCCACCGCTGCTGCGAACGGCGCGACGGAAGCGGAAGCGACGGCCCCGACCGGCATTCTCACACTCTCCGCTGAGCCCGGCGCCGTCGTCTCGGTGACCTTCAGCGGGTCTGTCGGCAGCGTGACCAGAACGCTGGTCAGCGATGGCGCGCCTAAGACGATTGTCCTCACCGCGCTGGAACTGCAGACGATCGGTGACGGCGCCGTGGCCGTGTCCGCCGTCGCCAGCGATGCCAGCGGGAATGTCTCCACGCCGGCGACCTCCAGCTTCACGCTGGACCGGCAGGCGCCCCTTTCGCCAACTCTCGCCCTTGGCGCCGGCGTTGCCGGCGGTGCGACGCAGGCCGAAGCGCTTGCGAGCACCGGTGTGGTGACCGTGCGTGCGGAAGGCGGGTCGGCCATCACGGTCACCTTCGCCGGGTCCCTAGGGACAGTCTCGAAGCAACTGGTCGCCACGGGTGCGGTCCAGGCGGTGACACTCACCGCCGCTGATCTCACCACGCTGGGTGATGGCGCTATCTCTGTGACCGCCACGGCGACGGACGCGGCAGGCAATGCCTCGCCGGTGGGCACGCCGCTCGAGTTCGCGCTGGATCGGGTGGCGCCCAGTGCGCCGACCCTGGCGCTCGGCACCGGCATCGCGGACGGTGCGTCGGCAGCGGAAGCCTCCTCGCAGGGGGGTGTGGCTCTGGTCACGGCCACGGCCGGGCTGACGGTGAGCGTCACGTTCAAGAATGGCAGCAACCAGATCGTCAAGGAAGTGGCGGCCACGGGCGCGGCGCAGGCGGTGGTCCTGACCGAAAATGACCTGGCGACGCTGGGCAGCGGCACGATCTCGGTCAGTGCCCTGGCCCGCGACGAGGCGGGCAACGCCTCGACGGCCGCCACGTCCAGCTTCACGCTGGACACGGTTGCCCCGGCGGCTCCGCTGGTCTCGCTGATCGGCGCTTCGGCCAAGACCAGCACCCAGGCTGCCAATGTGCTCGGCGTCGCTCAGGTGACGGCGGAGAATGGCTCGGCTGTCACGGTGACGTTCACCAATGGCATCAACAGCGTGGCCAAGACGCTGACCGGCACGGGAGCGGCGCAATCCGTTGTGCTGACGGCCGGTGACGTGGCATCGCTCGGCAGCGGCACCATTGCCGTGTCCGTCACCGCGATCGACGCGGTGGGGAACATCTCGCAGTCCGGCAATGCGACCTTCGTCATCGACAACACGCCGCCTGCTGCCCCCGTCATCGCGCTGGGTGCAGGCGTGGCGGATACCGCCTCGCTGGCGGAAGCCACGGCGAGCACGGGCGTCGTAACCGTCGCGGCGGAGGACGGCGCGACGGTGACTGTCACCTTCACCCGCAGCGGCAATACCGTGACCAAGACGGTCACCGGCGCTGGCACGGCAAAGGCTGTGGTCCTGACGGCCAGCGATCTGGCAGCGCTCGGCGACGGAACGATCTCCGTCTCCGCCATTGCCAAGGATGTGGCCGGCAACACCTCCGCCGCAGCCACACCGGCAAGCTTCGTGCTGGATCGGACGCCGCCCACGGCGCCGGTGCTGGCGCTCGGCGCCGGCGTCTCCAATGGCGCGACGCTCGCCGAGGCCAAGGCCGCCACGGGCGTGGTGACCGTCACGGCGGAAACTGGCGCTGCCGTCACCGTGACCTTCACCAATGGCGTGAACAGCGTCACCAAGACGCTGACCGGCACGGGCTCGGCCCAGGCTGTCACGCTGACCGCCGCCAATCTGGCGACGCTCGGCAATGGCACCATCTCGGTGTCCGCAGTGGCCCGTGACACGGTCGGCAATGACTCGGCGGCGACGAGCCGGACCTTCACGCTCGACATGACCCCGCCCAACAATCCGACGCTGACGGTGGTTGGCTCTACGGAGAAGTCCGCGGCGGCAGCAAGCAGCTCGGCGGGGGCCGTGACGGTTTCGGCCGAACTCGGCTCGGCTGTGACCGTGACGTTCACCAATGGCGCCAATGTCGTGACCAAGACCATGACCGGCACCGGTGCCCCGCAGATCGTGACGCTGAGCACGACCGATCTGGCGACACTGGGCGACGGCTCCATCTACGTCGCGGCAACCGCGACCGACACGGCAGGCAACGTCTCCGCCGGCGGCGGTTCGGTGCAGTTCACGCTGGATCGGGTCGCGCCGAATGCGCCCACGCTCACGCTGGCTGCGGCCATTGCCGACGGTGCATCCATGTCCGAGGCGCTCGCCGAAACGGGCGTCGCGACCGTCATGGCCGATGCTGGCTCGCTGGTCACCGTGACCTTCGTCAACGGCTCCAACAGCCTTGTGAAGAATGTGGTCGCCACCGGCCTCACCCAGGCCGTCACGCTGACGCAGGCGGATCTGACGGTGCTGGGCAATGGCACGATCTCGGTGTCGGCGGTCGCCACGGACGCGGTTGGCAATGAATCCGCCGAAGCCAGCCGCACCTTCCTGCTCGACATGACGCCGCCCAACCCGTCCGTCCTCGCGCTGGTGGGCTCGCCCGCCAAAACGACGGCGCAGGCAACCGGGGCCGGGGGTGTCGTCAAGGTCACCACGGAACCGGGCGCCACGGCAACGATCAAGTTCACCAGCACGGCCGGCACGATCACGAAGACGCTGGTCGGCACCGGCGTGGCGCAGACGGTCCTTCTCTCGGCTGCTGACGCGTCTGCTCTGGGTAACGGCACGGTGAATGTGTCCGTGCAGGTACAGGACTCGGTCGGCAATCTCTCGACCGCTGCCACCACCAGCTTCACCATCGACGATGTCGCGCCGAATGCGCCTGTCATCGTGCTGGGCACCGGCGTGGCCGACATCGCCTCGGCGGCGGAAGCCACGGCGGCCACCGGCGTCATCACGGTGCAGTCGGAAGCCGGCGCCGCCATCACAGTGACCTTCACCAATGGCAGCAAGAGCGTCACCAAGGCGCTGACCGGCACGGGATCGGCGCAGGCCGTGGTGCTGAGCGCCGCTGATCTTGCGACGCTGGGAGATGGCACGATTGCCATCAGTGCCAGCGCCAAGGACGCCGCCGGGAACACATCGCCCGCAAGCACCAGCAGCTTCACGCTGGACAGCATCGCGCCGGTTCCGCCCACGCTGGCTTTGGGTGCGGGCATGAGCGATGGCGCCACGCTGGCGGAAGCCAGAGCTGCGACCGGCGCCGTCGTGGTGACGGCGGAAGTCGGCACGACCGTCACGGTGACGTTCACCAACGGCAGCGCGACCGTGCAAAAGTCGATCGTGGCCGCAAGTGGTCCGAACCCGGTGACGCTCTCGGCATCGGATCTCACCTTGCTGGGCAATGGCACGATTTCGGTCTCCGCCGTAACCAAGGATGCGGTGGGCAACGCCTCGACGCCGGTGACCGCCAGCTTCACGCTGGATATGGTCGCGCCGACATCGCCCACCCTTGCCTTGCTGGGTGATGCCACCAAGTCGTCCACCGGCGCCGCCGCCCCTTCGGGCGTGGTGACGGTGACGGCGGAAGCCGGCGCCGTGGTGAAGGTCACCTTCGCGCGTGGCAGCAATACGGTCGTGAAGACCCTCACCGGAACTGGGACCGCACAAAGCGTCGCGCTCTCGGCGGCTGAAGTGGTCGCCCTGGGCGATGGCACTGTGGCCATCACGGCGGTGGCGACTGACCCGGCAGGCAACGCCTCATCCATTGCCTCGGGTGTCCAGTTCACGCTGGACCGTGCAGCGCCGGGTGCACCCACGATCACGCTGGGCACGGGCGTCGCCGACATCGCCTCAGCGGCGGAAGCCACGGCGGCCAGCGGCGTGATTAGCGTGACCGGCGAAATCGGCTCCAGCATCTCGGTGGTGTTCTCGAACGGCTCGAACAGCATCGTGAAGACGCTGACGGCGACTGGCTCGCCTCAGGCTGTTGTGCTGACCACGGCTGATCTGCAGGCGCTGGGTGATGGCACGATTGCCGTCACCGCGCAGGCGAAGGATCCGGCGGGCAACGAGTCGGCCGAAACGGCCAGCAGCTTCGTGCTCGATCGGACGCCACCGGCGACGCCGACCATGACCCTCTCGGACGGCATTGCCGGTGGCGCTACCGCCCTCGAGGCGCTTGCGAGTACCGGTGTGGTCAAGGTGACGGCGGAGGCCAATGCGCTGGTCGCGGTCGTTTTCACCGCCGGGGCCAACAGCGTCACCAAGACGTTCACCGGCAACGGCCTCACACAGACGGTGTCGCTGACCGCGAACGATCTGGTGAAGCTGGGCAATGGCGCGGTATCGGTCTCCAGCTTCGTGACGGACGCGGTCGGCAACCAGTCGGCCGCCGCCACCAGCACGTTCACCATCGATACCGTGGCGCCGACCGGCCCCACGCTGCTGCTCTCTGGCACGGCATCGAAGAACGCGGAGCTTGCGGTCGGCACGGTCGCGACGGTCACGGCCGAACAGGGGGCGACCGTCACCGTGACGTTCGTCCAGGGTACAGTGGAAATCACCAAGACGCTGGTGGGCACGGGCGTGGCGCAGGATGTCGTTCTCACGGCGACCGACGTGGCTGCCTTTGCGGACGGTGCCATCACCTTCTCGGCGGTGGCGCGGGATCCTGCCGGCAACGCATCCGTGGCTTCGGCGACCCGTCAGTTCACGCTCGATCGGGTGGCGCCCGCCGCGCCTGTCATCGCGCTCGGAGCGGGGGTTGCAGATGGCGCCTCCTCTGGGGAGGCGACCGCCGCAGGCGGTGTAATCACAGTGACGGGAGAAAATGGCGGCACCATCCAGGCCGTGTTCATCGGCAACAGCGGCTCTGTGACCAAGACGGTTGCCGCCGACGGCACGGCCAAGCCGATCGTGCTGACTGCTGCCGATCTCACCGCGTTGGGCAATGGCGACGTGCTCGTCTCGGCGCAGGTGACGGATGCTGCAGGCAACATCACCACGGGCGATCCGCTGACCTTCCTGCTCGATACCGTCGCGCCGACCGCGCCGGTCATCGGCTTGCCGGCCTCGTTTACCGGGGGTGCGTCGACAGCCGAGGCGCTGGCGAGCACGGGTGCTGCGACAGTGACGGCCGAGGCCGGATCTGTGGTCGCCGTGACCTTCACGGGCACGCTGGGTACGGTGACGCGCACGGTCATTGGCACCGGTTCGGCGCAGGCGGTCACGCTGGATGCGTCCCAGCTCACAACGCTTGGCAATGGCAATGTTAACGTGACGGCCGTAGCGACGGACGCAGTGGGCAACATTTCGTTGACGAGTGCAACTGGCGCGTTCTTGCTCGACACCATCAATCCGACTGTCACACTCACTACCGGTAATAGCGCGAACACCACCACTACGACCGTTCGGTCCTCGGAGCTGGGCACCGTCTATCTCGTCAATACCACGATGATCCCGACGGTGACGAAACTGGAGGATATCACCACTGTCGATGGCAAGTATTGGAACTCGGTCGCTATCACCACCGCGAACAGCAATACGACCATGAACCTACTTGGTTTGGCTAGTGGAACATACCAGGCATATTCCGTCGATGCGGCCGGCAATATTTCTGCGGTCAGCTCTACCACCTACACTGTGAACGCCGTTGTTGAGGCGAGCGCTCTGAACCAAGCTTCCGCTTCCGTCGGTTTCGCATTTTACGGCTCAACCAGCGCTGAATTGGTGGGGCAGTCGGTCGACTACATCGGCGACATCAATGGTGATGGTTATGGTGACTTCGTTGTAGGGCCTACTGCAAACAGCACTTATGTTTCCCGTTCCTATGTTATCTTCGGCGGTCCGACCAATTTGAACGGCGCGTATAATGTCAACGCCCTCACTGCCAGCAACAACACGCTGGGCTTCTACATAAGCGGCTCTCAATGGTATGAGTATTCGGGCCACTCCGTGTCCAGTGCTGGTGACGTCAATGGCGACGGTCTCAACGATCTGTTGATCGGTGCTTATGGTCGCGACAACGGCAATGACTTGGCCGGCGCCGCTTATATCGTCTATGGCAAGACCGGCGGCACTTACGTCGATCTGGGCGCTCTCCCTAGTGGGGTCGGCGCAACAAAATCGAACGGTTTCGTGCTCTTGGGCAGCAACACCGACGGACGGGCAGGTTACGCTGTTTCCGTCGCCGGTGACATTAACGGTGATGGCTATGCCGATTTTCTGGTTGGAGCCTATTATCAGGATGTCGGTTCGGCCAACGAGGCCGGGCGAGCCTATGTCGTTTACGGTCGCTCCAACAACACCACCATCGACTTGTCCGCGCTCACCGCAGCGAGCAATACGCTCGGCTTCATGGTCGAGGGGTCCAGTACCAGTGACCAGTTGGGATATGCCGTCAGCGACGCCGGAGACGTGAACGGCGACGGTCTGAGCGATTTCATCGTTTCAGCTTACGCTGCCGACACCCCTGGCAGTAACTCTGGTGCGGCCTATGTCGTGTTCGGTCAGACCGGCATCAATGGCGCCAGTCTGAATGTCTCTGCACTAACGGCCGCGACCAACAGCCGAGGCTTCATGATCAGCGGGTCGAGTGCGAATGACCAGGCCGGCTTCACCATTTCCGGTTCCGGTGACATCAATGGTGACGGTCTGTCCGACGTGGTGGTCGCCGCCCAGTATGCCGACAACGGGACTGCTGTTGACGCGGGCAAATTCTACGTGGTCTTCGGCAAGACAGACGGTGCCGGCATCAATGTGAGTGCGCTGTCAGGTGGCGGCAACACGCAGGGCTTCGTAATCAACGGCTCCGGCACCTCCGATTATGCCAGCAGCGTGTCGGTGATCGGCGACATGAATGGTGACGGCCTGGCTGATCTGCTGGTGGGCTCGGTATCTTCCGATGCGAATGGCGGTGGCGATGCCGGCAAGGCCTATGTGATCTTCGGCAAGACAGACAGCAACGCCGTAGACCTGTCCGCCCTGTCTATGGCGGGTAATACGCAGGGTTTCGCCATTCACCAATCCGGCCAGGCCAATGCCTATCTTGGCAGAGCTGTGTCTGCGGGCGACATCAACGGCGATGGCCTCGTCGATCTGATGATTGGCTCCAACTATGTGGACTATAATTACACGGATGGCGGCGGCGTCTTCGTGATCTACGGCTCGACCTCGGGCGTATTTTCCAACGCTGCCAAGGTCAGCCAGATGGGCACCAGCGGAGCCGACACGCTGATTGGTACGTCCGGCAACGATTCGCTGGTTGGCGCCGCCGGCAACGACGTGTTGCGCGGCAATGGCGGCGCGGACGTGCTGTATGGCGGTGCGGGCAATGACCGGATCATCATCAACGCGGATAACGTTGCCAAGCTCGGCCAATCCGGCGCGAGCATCCAGGGCGGCCTCGGTACCGACACGCTGGCACTGGACGGAGCGGGCATCACGCTCGATCTCACCACGCTGAAGGATGCCTTCGTCAAGGGCATCGAGAAGATCGACCTCACTGGCTCGGGCAACAATACGCTCAAGCTGAACCTCACGGACGTGCTCAACCTGCACGATCCGGAGGAGAGCGCGTTCAACGAGTTCGAGGCGCTCACCGGCAAGGTCGGCAAGCAGCAGATGATGGTCGACGGTAACAGCGGCGATGCCCTGCAGCTCGTCGGTAGCTGGCTCGACAGCGGTGTGGACGTGCAGGACGGCACCCGCAGCTACAGCGTCTACAACTATGCCGGGGCTGCGGTGCAGTTGCTGGTGGACAATCAGGTCACCGTGACGGTGCAGGATAATGCTGCCCCTGCGCCGAGCTTTGCGGACACGAGCATCAGCGGAACCGGCACGGACGTGGCCGTCGTCCGCTCGACCGAAGTGGGCACGCTCTATCTGGTGAACACCACGGCTATTCCCACGGTCACCACGCTGGCGGATATCACCGGCAAGGACAGCAAATACTGGAACTCGGTCTCCATTACGACTGCCGATACCAACACCAACCTCAGCCTGCTCGGCTTGGCCAGCGGGACGTACAAGGCCTATGCGGTCGACGCGTTGGGCAATCTCTCCTCGCCGAGCGCCAACAGCTTCACCGTGACGCCCGTCATCCAGGCGAGCGCGATCATGCAGGCCAGCAACTCGCTGGGCTATATGATCGCCGGTTCCAGCGGCACCGAGTCCTTCGCTGCATCGGTCAGCGCTGCGGGTGATGTGAACGGAGACGACTATGCCGACTTCGTGGTTTCGGTCGGCGGAGCTAACCAGACCGCCTCGAAATCCTATGTCGTCTTTGGCGGACCCAACAACATCTACGGCAGCGTGATCGACAGCATTTACAATGTCGCAACTGGAACGGCGGGCTTCGCTATCCTGGCGTCGTCGGCGAGCGATTATCTCGCCAATGCGGTGAGCGCGGGCGACGTGAACGGCGACGGTCTGGGCGATCTGATCGTCGGTGCCACGGGTGTCGATAATGTTGGTACGATTGCCGGGGCCGCCTATGTCGTCTATGGCAAGACCAGTGGGGCGACGGTCGCATTGTCGAGCCTGTCCACTGCGGTATCGGCAGGCTTCCAATTGCTGGGCGGTACGGCGAACGAACAAGCCGGCTTCTCCGTGTCCGCCGCTGGCGACATCAACGGCGATGGCTATGCCGATCTGCTGGTAGGCGCGAACACAGGCAGCACGAGCAGTCAGGGCCGGGTCTATGTGGTGTATGGACGCGCAAATAATAGCAGCATCAATCTGTCGGCGCTGACAGTGGCGACCAACACACTCGGTTTTGCAATTGATGGGTCAAGTGCCAACGACCAAATGGGCCTTAATACGACCGCGCTTGGCGACGTGAACGGAGACGGTCTCGCTGACTTCCTGATCGGTTCGCCTTGGGTGGACGCCAACGGCACCGATGCCGGTGCGGCCTATGTGGTGTTCGGGCGGACTGGCACGAGCGGAACGCCGCTCAATGTGACGGCTCTGACCGCAGCAACCAATACGCTCGGCTTCGCAATCAGCGGGTCGGTTGCCAATGACAATGCTGCATGGTCGATCGCCGGCAATGGCGACATCAATGGCGACGGTCTCATGGATCTCGTGGTGACGGCCCGTCTCGCGGATGCGCCCGCCGGTAACGACGCCGGCAAGACCTATGTGATCTACGGCAAAACCGGGGGGCAGGGCATCAACCTGAGCGCGCTCTCCCAGGCCACCAATACCCTCGGCTTCGTCATCAACGGATCCAGCGCCAACGATTTCCATAACAGGGTCACGGTGCTTGGCGACATCAACGGCGATGGCTTGGCTGACATGGCGATTGGGTCATGGCAGGCGGATACAGGCTTGGGGAACGATGCCGGCAAGGTCTATGTCGTCTTCGGCAAGTCTGACGGTAGCGGGGTGGATCTTTCCGCGCTCGGCGTGGCTGGCAATACCCAGGGCTTCATCGTTGAGGGCAATCAGGCCGGGACGCTCACCTTCGGGGCGGTGGCCGCCAGCGACCTCAACGGCGACGGCCTGGCCGACCTGATCATCGGCAGCAGCAATGCGGATGTGAATGGCCTGACCGACAATGGTGCTGCGTTCGTGGTCTACGGCTCGACCTCGGGTGTCTTCTCAACCACCAAGGTCAGCCAGATGGGCACGAGCGGTGCCGATACGCTCACCGGCACCTCGATCAATGACTCGCTGATCGGCGGTCAGGGCAACGACGTGCTCTTGGGCAAGGGCGGCATCGATACGATCTATGGGGGTAGTGGCAATGACCGGATCGTACTCAATGCCGACAATGTGGTGAAACTCGGCCAGTCCGGTTCCAGTATCCGGGGCGGTCAGGGTATCGACACGCTGGCGCTGGAGGGAACGGACATCATCACCCTCAACCTCACCACCCTGAAGGACGGTGTGATCAAGGGCATCGAGAAGATCGACATCACCGGTGCGAGCAACAATACCCTGAAGCTGAACCTGACCGATGTGCTCAACCTGCATGATACGGACGAAAGCGCGTTCAACGCGTTCCAATCCATCACCGGCGCGACTGGGAAACAGCAGTTGATGATCGACGGCGATGCTGGAGACTCGGTGCAACTGGTCGGGGCCGGCCTGTGGGTAGACAGCGGCCAGGACTATACCGACGGCGGTGTCAGCTACAGCTTGTACAACTACAACGGGGCTGCGGTTCAGTTGTTGATCGACAACGCGGTCACCACGACCGTTCTCGCAGCCTGAGGTCGCAGGTCCATGTTCCAGGGGCAGCGACCCGATCCGGAGCAGGCGGTCAAGGCCCAGTCGCGTGGCGACTGGGCCAGGGCGGCCGAGCTTTATGAAGACCTGCTTGCCGAGCAGCCGGACGATCCGGTGTTGCTCGGCAACCATGGCCAGGTGCTGCGCAAGCTGGGCCGTGATGACGAGGCGCTGGTGCAATATGGCCGGGCGATCGAGAGCCCGGAGGCACCGGCGGCGGTCTGGTTCAACTATGGCAATGTGCTCTACGACAAGAGCAAATGGGAGAAGGCTCAGGCCGCCTTCGAGCAGGCGCTGGCGCTGGAGCGGGAGGATGGCCCGGCCGTCGTGCCCGCCACCATCCAGCTCGCCCGCTGCGCCGTGCGGCAGGGCGAATATGAGGAGGCGCGGCGGCTGTTCAGCGACGTGCTGCGTCGCGACCCCAACAACTTCACAGCGTGGCTGGAGGCGGGCAATGTCTGCCGCCATCATGGCACGTTGGAGGAAGCACTCGACTTCTATCGTCGGGCCGCCGAGGCGGCGCCCTCGCGCTATGGCGCGCATCTGAGCGTCGCGCGCGCGCTCGAACAGGTCGGGCGGGAGGATGAGGCGGTGCTGGCCTGGCTCAAGGCGCTGGATTGCGCGGGGCCGGACGATCATGCCGACATCCACCACCGCATGGGGCTGGGCCGGGCAGAGCGGGGCGAGTGGCACCGCGCCGTCAAGGGCTTCCGCCACGCGCTGACGGCAGCGAGCGATTTCCACGCCGCGCGGATCGATCTGGCCGATGCGCTCATGCAGATGGGCGCGACCGAGCAGGCTGAGCCGCTGTTCGCTCAGCTGGAGGCGGTGGACCTCGACGAAGACGATGAGATCAGATTTGCCGGCACGCTGATGAAGCACAATCAGTACGACAGGTGCGATGCGGTGCTGCGCGCGCGGATCGAGAAGGATCCCGAGAACTGGAGGGGCCACTTCAACCTCGGTAAGGTGCTCATCGAGGGGATGCGCACCGAGGAGGCCGAGGCCTGCTTTGACCGCGTCGATGAGCTTGCCGGCGACGACGCGCCTGACCTGCGGGCGATGCGCGGCTCGATTGCCGGCAAGCGCGGCGATGTCGACACCGCGCGCGATATCTATACCGAGCTGGGCGAGGAGGAAGGGCCGGAGTCCGCCTTCCGCGGCTCGGCGGCGATGGCGGCGCTCTACAGCGAGACGATGACGGCGGAGGAGACCCGCGACTTCCATCAGAGGCTGTTCGCGCCGCTGGCCGAGGGTGCGAGGGAGGTAGCGTCCTTCGCCAATGATCGCTCGACCGGGGCGGGTGCTGCCGATGCCGGGAAGCGCAGTCGCCGCCTGCGGGTCGGCTATGTGACGGGCGACATGCATGGCGAGCATCCGGTCAGCCTGTTCATGCGGCCGGTGCTGGCGCGGCATGACCGGGACGCCTTCGAGATCACGGTCTATTCGCTGAGCCCGCTCACCGACGACATGACCCGCCGGGCGCGCGGCCATGTCGATCGCTGGCGCGATGCGGCGAGCATCAGCAACACGCGCCTGGCGCAGATGATCGAGGATGACGGCATCGACGTGCTGATCGACCTCATTGGCCACACCGGGCGCAATCGCGCGCCGCTGTTCGGCCGCCGGGCGGCGCCGGTGCAGGCGATGTTCCTGGGCTATCCCTCGACCACGGGCATTCCCAATATGGACTGGCTGATCAGCGATCCGGTGACCTCACCGAGCGACCATGCCCATCTCTACACCGAGCGGCTCGAGCATGTGCCGGGCTTCGTGTTCTGCTACGCGCCCGAGCGGGAGTTTCCATTCCCCGATTATGGCAAGACGCATCTGGAGCGCCCGCTCACCTTCGGGTCGTTCAACAACGTCTCCAAGCTGACGCCATACACCATCCGCCTCTGGGCCAAGGCGATCGTCGCCACACCGGGATCGCGGCTGGTGCTCAAGGGGCCGAGCTTCCTGGATTCGGTGGCGGTGAACCGCTTCGGCGATCTGTTCGTGGACGCCGGCGTTGCCGCCGACCGGCTGGAGTTCCGGGGACCATCGAGCCTCGATGAGATGATGGCGGAATATGCCGACATCGACATCGCGCTGGATTGCTTCCCCTATAATGGCGGCACGACCAGCTGTCAGGCGCTGTGGATGGGCACGCCCGTCATCACGCTGGCCGGCGAGAGCTTCGTGCAGCGTATGGGCGCGGGGCTGATGAGCGCCATCGGCCGGCCCGAATGGGTGGCGCAGGACGAGGAGGCGTTCGTGGAGATCGCCGTCCGCCTTGCCTCGGATCGCGCCGCGCTGCTGGAGGAAAAGCGCAGCCTGCGCACGCGCTTCGCCGCATCGCCGGCCGGCGACATCGATCGATACACGCGCGAGTTGGAAGACGCTTATCGCCGTATGTGGACCGACTTCGCGGCCGGGGGGGCATGACCCGCGAAGAGTTGGAAACCGGGGAGACGAATGGAGCGGCCTCGCGCTTCATGCTGGGGGCAGGGTTATGACCATATTCGATAGTGACTTCGAGAGCGTGGGGGCGGCCGTACCGCGATCGGCCGCCGGAATCGCGCTGATGGTGCGGCGGCTGGGAACGATGGAATCGGCCTATGCGCGGCTGATCTGGTCGCGGGCCCTGGCGGAAGCCATCGAGAAGATGGAGCACGCTTCTGCGAGCGACCTGATCGACAGCCGGACGGTAGAAGGCGATGCCCGCCGTTCCGCGCGTCAGGGCGACACGCAAATCCTGCGGATGCTGCAGGCGCATATGAACCTGCGCAGCCCCAGCGCCGTGCGCCTGCTCATGTGGCTGATGGCCAATCCCGATGTGTTCCACGCGCCGCACGAACTGCGGGCGAGCCTGGGATTTGCGGAAAGCTCGATCAAGGTGTTCGTGTCCGAGCTCCGCAAGGCGTTTCGCAACAAGAATATGCCGGACCCGATCGTCTCCTTCTATCGGCGCGGCTATTGCGTACCGGCCGATTGTGCGGCGCTGATCAAGGACGTCATCTCCCGCCTCGCCCTTGAGGAGACGAGCCTGGGGCGGATCAAGAGTCCGTCCTGAGGGGGGGATGCATCGCGCGCAAGGTGCATGGCGGGGCGGTTGCCGCACCACCCCAACCCCTCCTCTGAAGAGGAGGGGCTAAGATTGTGGTGTTCAGAAGAAATAATGCTCGGTTGCGGCAGGGCTGGCATTGCGCCGGGCTGCTGCCGATCCGGCATTGCGGTGGTTGGCGGATGGGACGCGGCGCTGCGCCAGGTCGCCGGCGCGGATGCGGCTCCAGATTCGCTCGACGATCTCGCGCTCCTCGGGGCCGACCGCTACCGCATAGATGCTCGTGGTTTCGATATTGGCGTGGCCGAGCCATGACTGCACGAGATTAAGCGGCGCGCCCGCCCCGAGCGCGGCGACGGCAAAGCCATGGCGCAGGCCGCGCGGGCAGGCTTGCGGGCCTTTGATATGCGTCCGGTCCATATGCTCGTGGACGTGGCGCCAGGCGGTGGTGCGGGACCAGCGCCAGAGGGGGGCGGCGCGATCATTGCCGGCAATATCGGTGAGCAGGCGCACCAGCCCAGACGAGATCGGCACGCGGCGGAAAATGCCTCTCTTCCGCTTCTTGAGGCTTTCGAAGATGACGACACAGGCGGCGGGGTCGATCCGCCCAAGGGTCAGGCAGAGCGCCTCCGAAATGCGGCATCCGGTTTCGGCGAGCAAGCGGCAGAAGGCATGGACGGAAGGCGGGGCAGTCTTTGCACTATCGAGGAAGCAGCTCATTTCGGATCGATTCAAATATTTTCGGCAGCCATATTCGTCGAATACAGACCAGTTCATCGATTTCGTCCCCCGTTGATGATCATTCTAATCTGGAACAGTTCGTCATGATTTGGATCATGACGGATGCTGCTCAAATTATCGTTCCGTTAACCATCAAGTAACAAATTTGGACTTGGGAGGAAGGTCTCGCCGATCCGAAATGGATGCAATAGCACTTGATCTGCGGACGGGATGCGCCCGGCCGGGTCGCGCGGCCCAAGCCGTGCGGTGAAGCATCCGATATGGCGTAATATCCCCACCGCCTGTCGATCCGGTCCCGCTTGCAATGCGGGCCGGGCCAGGCAGTCTGGCTTGTGAGCGTCAGGGGTGGCCTAGAGGCGCGGGCCTTGCACGGCGCCGCTGACCTTGGGCTTTTCCGCGCTGTTGAGCAGATCGATCAGGCCGCTCATCGGCGCGCCGGCCTTTGCGTAATCAAGCGCCGACATGCCGGCGAGGCGATCGCGGCGCAACGGGTCGGCACCGTTGGTGACGAGCAGCCGCACCATCTCCATGTCGCGCATCTGCACCGCGCGGATCAGCGGGGTTTCGCCGCTGCTGTTGGTCTGGTTGGGATCGGCCTTGTGGGCGAGCAGCAGCTGCGCGCCTTCCACGAAGCGGCGTTCCACGGCGAGCATCAGGGGCGTGCGGCCGTTATTGTCGGTCAGGTCCGCGCGCGCGCCCTTGGAGAGCAGATAATTGGTCATCATCACGCTGCGCTGGCCGACCACGATCAGCAATGCGGTCTCGCCGCTGGTGCGATCCTTGGTGTTGATCGGGGTGACGCCGGGGGTTTCGAGCACTTCGGCAATCTTGGCGGTATCGCCTTTGCGCACCGCCTCGAGGAAGCGGTAGCTGTCGGAGAATTGCGCCATGGCGGGCTGTGCCGTCACCGCGCCGATCAGCGGCGCCAGCGCGAGCGCCAGTGGGCTGCCCATGCGGACCAACATTCCCCTGCGCCGATCGATCTTCACCCTGTACCCCCTTCGCCTTGCGTTCGTCTCAAGCAGTTGCCTTGGCTCCAATAGCAGGGCATGGCTGGCCCTGTCATGAATAAAGCCTGCAAAAAAATCCTCGCGCTTTCCATCGGCTTGGCGCTGGCCGCCTGCCAGGGCCAGAGCGGCGGCAACCAGGCCGGCGGCAGTGAGTCGCTTCCTGCCGAGGGCAATCTCGTCGGCGCCCGGATCGGCGGCGATTTCACGCTGACCGACCAGAATGGCAAGAGCGTGCGCTGGGCGGATTTCCAGGGCAAATATCGCCTCGTCTATTTCGGCTACACCTTCTGCCCGGATGTGTGCCCGCTGGACCTCAACCGGATCATGCTCGGCTACCGGATGCTGGAGAAGGACCATCCCGAGGTTGCGGCCAAGATCCAGCCGATCTTCATCACCGTCGATCCCGAGCGTGACACCGTCGATGTGGTGAAAGGCTATGTCGCGCATTTCCATCCCCGGCTCATCGGCCTCACGGGCACGCCCGAGCAGATCGAGAAGGTGAAGACGGACTTCGTGGTGGTCGCCAGCAAGGAGGGCGATCAGGCCGCCAAGCAGGATTATCTCGTCAACCACACCCGCACGCCCTTCCTGTTCGGGCCGGATGGCAAGCCCATCGCGCTCGTGCCGGTCGAGGAACTGGCTTCGGCGGATGAAACGGTGGCTAAGGGCGTGCGCGATTTCCTCGTCCACTATGTCCGATGAGCTTCTGGGAGCAGCCTCTCGAAACGCTTGACCGCGCGCAGTGGGAGGCGCTGTGCGACGGTTGCGGCAAATGCTGTTTGCACAAGGTGGAGGATGCCGACACCGGACGCATCTACCCGACCAATGTCGCCTGCCGACTGCTGGATCGGGATACCGCCCAGTGTAGCAATTACCGCCAACGCCGCGCGTTCGTGCCCGATTGCCTGCGGCTGAGCCGGGCCAATCTGCAGGAGATCGAATGGCTCCCGCAGACCTGCGCCTATCGCCTGCGTGCCCATGACGAGCCCCTGCCGGACTGGCATTATCTGATCTGCGGGGATCGCGAGGCGGTGCATCGTGCCGGCCAGAGCATTCGCGGCTGGACGATCTCCGAGACGATCGCGGGCGATCTGGAAAATCACATTGTCGACCGCGCGCTCTGAGCACAGGCTCACGCTGGCGGACGGGGCGGCGCTGTCTGTCGTCGTGATGCGCCATGGGCGGGCGCGGCGGATGAAGCTGCGGTTCGATGAGCTGGGTGACCGGGCCCTGCTGACTATTCCCCCGCGTGCCTCCCTGCCGCGCGCCTTGGACTGGGTCCGGGCGCAAGGGGAGTGGATCGAGGGGCAGCGGGGTCGCAATGGCGGGCTCGTGACGCTGGCCGATGGCGCGCTTGTGCCCTTCGAAGGGACGCCGCTGCGCATCGTCGCGACCGGCGCGCGTACCCGGCATGTGCTGGCCGAGCAGGGCGAGCTACTGGTGGGCGGACCTGCCGATCTGGCCGGCGCACGAGCGCTGCGCTGGCTCAAGGCGCAGGCGCGAACGGCACTAACGACCGAAACGCAGGCACTCGCCACGCGGCACGGCCTGCCGTTGCGGCAGGTGGCGATCGGCGATCCCCGCGCGCGTTGGGGCAGTTGCTCGGTGGATGGTAACATCCGCTACAGTTGGCGGCTGATTCTGGCGCCGGCGCATGTGCGGCTGGCCACCGTGGCGCACGAGGTGGCGCATCTCGAGCATATGCACCACGGCCCGGAATTCCATGCGCTGGTGCGCGCGATTTCGCCGGTCTGTCCGGATGCGGCCCGCGCCTGGCTGCGCGCTGAAGGGCGTAGCCTGCATCGCTATACCGCCTGAGCGACCGCGTTCTTGATCTGTGAAAAACGTCGAAGGGCGCGGCTCGCACCGCGCCCTTCCGTCGTCCTGGCTATGCCCGCTCAGAAGCGGCTGCGCACCGTGATGCCATAAGTGCGCGGCTCGGCGAGATAGGCCGAGAAGAGCTGGTTCGACATGGCGCCGAACCGACCCAGTTGCGCGCGCGACTGGTGATTGGGGCTGGAGCTTTGCAGCGGGCTGTTGAAGGCGACCTGGCTATAGTCGCTGTCGAACAGGTTCTGCGCCCACAGCTCGATGGCCCAGGCCTGCCCAGGGCCGCGCAGGCCGATGCGGGCATTGGTGACGATGTAGCCGTCCTGCGCCTTTTCCGGATAGAGGTCCGAGCCGGTGTTATAGTCGCCGGTGATCCGGTTATCGACATAGACGAGGCCGCTGAAGCCGCCGCCCAGCTCCGGTGTCCAGGCAATGCTGCTGGTCGCCACCCAGCGCGGCGCGTTGCTGTTATCCTGCCCTTCGAGCAGGAACAGCGCAGGGTCGAGCGGCACCGAGCCATCCGCATTGCCGACAAGCTGGTCGGCGAACTTGGCGCGAGTATAGGTCACGCCTGCCGTGGCCCGCAGCGAGCGGACTGGCTGGACATAGGCCTCGATTTCGACGCCCTGGCTGATGAGGCCGGGCTTGGTCTCGGCACAGGTGCCGTTCGCGGCCTTGGCGCCATCGCAGCCATTGATGTTCTGGACGACGAAGCTGGTGCCGTTGAAGGTGTTGAGCTGGAAGTTGCTGAACGCCTGCCGGAAGGCGGCGAGGTTGAAGCCCCATTCGCGGCGCGCATATTTGAGGCCGATCTCGTAAGCGTCGACCGTCTCCGCGCCGAAGGCGAGGCTCGCCGCATCGGCATTGCTGCGCGGCGAGAAGTAGGTGATCGGCGCGATGCCGGTGCCGACCCCGGTATTGCCCAACTCGAACCGGTCCAGATTGTAACCGCCCGCCTTATAGCCCCGCGAATAGCCGCCATAGACCATCAGGCCGCCGCCGACCTTGTAGGACAGGACAGCCGTGCCGGAGAATTTGCCCTCGGTTTGCCGGTCCTGCAGGTCGAGCGCGTTGAGGCCGGTGCTGGCATTGCCCAGGCAGCCGAGCGTCAGGATGCCGCCGGCCAGCTGCGCGGCCGAGCCGAGCGCCGGATTGGTCGCGATGCCGGGCAGGGCGGAGGCCTGCAAGGCGGCGCAGGTCGCATTGTTATTGTTGAGATCGCCCGAGAAGCGCTTGGTCTCGCGCGTGTAGCGAACGCCCAGGGTCAGATCGAGCGCATCGGTCAGGTGGATGATGTTGTGGGTGAACAGCGCCCAGTTCTCGCTGCGCTGATAATAGCGGCTGTCGGTATCGCCGCCCCCGTTGGGGATGGTCGCCAGCGCGGTAAGGCCGGTACCGAGGCCGCCCGAAATCGCGCCCGCCTGCGCTGTTGCCGTCGCATTGGCCACCGTCGGCGAGGCCCCCTGGCTGATCGCCCGGGCGTAGATGGAGGCATAGAGGCCAGCATTCAGACTGGCTTGCGTTGCGCTGATCAGGTTGCCCACGTCTGGCGTGAGCGCGTTGCCGTCAATCGGCGCGGCGCACAGGCTGAGCTGGGCGGGGGAGAGGTTGCTGGCGGCGCCGGTGCCGGCCATCAGGCGGCAGGCAGCGAAGCGGCCATAATCAGCGCCGAAGCGGATATTGTCGCGCAGGGTCAGTTTCTCATTGGCGTAATAGCCGCCCACCAGCCAGTCGAGCATGCCGCCCAGCGCCGAGCCCTGCAGGCGCAATTCCTGCGTGAAGGTGCGGAACTGGCGGAAGGTGCCTGGGTCACGATAGAGCAGGTCGGCGGTGGAATAATCATAATCGCCATAGTCGGATGACTTGTAGTCGCGATAGGCGGTGATGCTGGTCAGCTTGGCATTGCCGAAATCATAATTGATCTCGCCCGAGAGGCCCCAATCCTCCAGCTTGCTCACATAGTCCCGGCCCGGCGTGATGCTGATGTTCCGCTGATAGGGATTCTGGGCATAGGGCGTGGGGCCATTGGGGAAGCGCGTGCCGAGCGCGCTCAGGATCGTGACGATGCGGTTGGTGGCGTTCTGCGTGTAATTGGTAGGCGAGCTGCCCACTTCCTCGCCGGTGTCGATATAGACGGCGCCGCAGCAGCTTTCGTCGCGGTTGGTATAGTCGCCGATCAGGCGGACGGAGAGCGCATCCGAGGGCTCCAAGAGCAATTGCCCGCGCAGGAAATAGCGGTTGCGGTCATTGGTGTCGCCGATCTTGGCGCCCGAGCCGTCCACGATATTGAGGAACCCGTCGCGCCGCGAATAGACGCCGTCGATGCTGGCGGCGATGGTCTCACTGAGCGGGCCGGTGATCCGGCCGGCGAGCCGCCAAGCTTCATAATTGCCGAAGCTGGCTTCAGCGCTGCCGCCCCACTGAAATTCCGGCGCCTTGCTGACGATGTTGAGCAGACCGGCCGAGGCATTGCGCCCGAACAGCGTGCCTTGCGGGCCGCGCAGCACTTCGACGCGCTCGATCTCGCCGAGATCGGTCAAGCCCGCGCCCGTGCGGGAGCGATAGACGCCGTCGATGAACACCGCGACGGAACTTTCCAGACCCGGATTGTCGCCCACCGTGCCGACACCACGGATGCGCGCGGCGCCATTGGCTTCCGATCCGGTGGAGGAGACGAGCAGCGAAGGGGCGAGCTGGTTGAGCTGGCGAATATCGTTCGCGCCGCTGTTCTGCAGCGATTGGGCGGTCACCGCCGAGACGGCGATCGGCACATCCGAGAGCGGGCTGGCGCGCCGCGTAGCGGTGACGATGATTTCGCCCATATTGCTCTCATCGCCGCTCTGCGCGGTCGCATCGCTGGCGTCCTGAGCAAAGGCGGGGGTGGCAAGGGCGCATAGCAGTGCGGCAACACTGGCAGACGCAATGAGGGATGGCTTGGGCATCATTCGCTCTCCTGCACGTTTGTCCGGTCCGGCATTTGTGCCGGTTATTCGAGAGCATATGCCAATAGCCATGGGGCGCAACTCCCTCATTTCCGGGATTCAACGGTTTGTTGCATAAGGGTTACAGTCGGCGCAGGCCGCTTATCGCCAAAGAGCGAAACGCAGCAGCCGATCCTCCAGCGCGATAAGCGCTTCGCTGTTCCGGCCGACAAGAGAGGCGATTGCCGGTGACGCTGCGTCAAGGCCGCCGGTGAACGCCCCGAAGGCGGGTACGATGATCTTGCTGCCGCCCTTCACGAAGCAGCGCCGCGAGATATGTCGCCCGCGCAGGCTCATCCGCAACTTGGGATGAAAATGTCCGGAAATTTCCGGTCGCACCTCTCCGGGCATGGCTTCATGGCGCAATATGACGCCATCGATGAGCGCTTCTGCCCGATTTTCACCCCCCAGGGGCGAATCAACGCCCGAGGCGCCGAGGGGATCGTGATTGCCGGTGATCCAGGTCCAGCGATAGGTGGCCGTCAGCTGCGCGATCCGCGCGCGCGTCTCGCCGCTCATCCGCTCATGCGCGCCGCCATCGTGGAAGCTGTCCCCCAGACACCAGATCTCGCGTGGCTGGGTGAGGGCAATCACGCCCGCCAGCGCGTCCAGCGTGGCGCGGCTGTCATAAGGCGGCAGCATCTGGCCGCGCCGGGCGAAGGCACTGGCCTTCTCGAAATGAAGATCGGCGACGATCAGCGCGGCCCGCTCCTGCCAGAACAGGGCGCCCTGCGGCAAAGCCTGCCAGCTTTGGCCGGCAAAGCTGAAGGCCGGGCCACAGCCTGCCGCCCGCGGCATGGGATGATCGATGAGTGGGGACGACCTCATGGCCCTGCTATGCCGTCGCAGCGGGCAGGGCGCAATCGGGCAGTTGAACAAAAGTGGAACTTTTGCGATGGCCCGCAGGCTCTGGCTCTCCCCGCTCGGCTGGTGTAGGCGCGCGCCCATGTCGCACGAACCCGCATCCCTGCTGACCGTCGCCGCCTTCTACCGCTTCGCGCCCTTGCCCGACCCGGAGGCACTGGCGACCGAACTGCGCGCGCTGGGCGCCACACTGGACCTCTCCGGCTCCATCATTCTCGCGCAGGAGGGCATGAACGGCACTATCGCGGGATCGGCCGATGCGGTGGAGCGCCTGTTCGCGCGCCTGCGCGCCGAGCCGGGCTTCGCGCCCTTGGCGCCGCGGCTGCACAGCACGGAGCGGCATCCGTTCGCGCGCTGGAAAGTGAAGGTGAAGCGCGAGATCGTGACCATGGGCCGGCCCGGTGTCGATGCGGCGCAGGGCGCGGGCACGCATGTGCCGCCGGCGCAGTGGAACGCTCTGATCAGCGATCCGGACACGATCCTCATCGACACCCGCAATGATTATGAGGTGGCGCTGGGGCGGTTCGCCGGCGCGGTCGATCCCATGACGGCCAGCTTCGGCGACTTCCCGGACTGGTTCGATGCGCAGGCGGCGCAATGGCGCGCGGAAGGCCGCAAGCCCCGGATCGCCATGTATTGCACCGGCGGCATACGCTGCGAGAAGTCGACGGCTTATGCCCGCGCGCAGGGCTTTGAGGAGGTCTATCACCTCAAGGGTGGCATCCTTGCCTATCTCGCGGAAGTCGAGGAGGCCGCGAGCCTGTGGGACGGCGCCTGCTTCCTGTTCGATGAGCGCGTCGGGATCACCCATGGCGAGCGGGTCGTCCCGGCCGCGCTGTGCCCGGCCTGCGGGCAACCGCTTGCCGGAGGCGCGGATGAGGGAGGCTCAGCGCCCGCTTGCGTCCGCTGCACCGGTATCGGCGAAATCTAGCCTGCCACGTTGCCGGGCATCGCCGCCGGCGAGGTGGAAATCGACATGCCGCTGGCCGAAATCGATCGCGATCCGGTCGAACAGGCGCAGCATCCCCATGCCGAGCAGCATGGCTGGCCGCTCGCCCAGGCCAAGCTCGGTAAAGGGCGCGGCATCCAGGAACAGCATCGGCACATTGTCGAGCGTCGCGTCGCCGATGGTGAGTTGGCGGACGACGGCGAACTGGGCCGGCACGTCGACGCCGGTGACGCTGGTCAGCACGGTCGGCGTTGGCGGCACCACCAGCCGCTTGGCCTTGAGGCTGCGGAACAGCGCCATGTTGCCCACGCTCTGCTCGGCGCCGGTGTCGAGGATCACGTCTACCTTACGCCCATCCACCCGCGAGTTCATCAGGATCAACTGGCCATAGCGGCTGCGCGCGCGCACCACGATGGCGTCCTTCTCGTCACGCACGGCGGATGAGCGGCGGCTGCGGCTGACTTCCATACGGCGCTGGTTGAAATCCAGGATCAGGCGTTTGTCCGCGAGGCTATCCAGTCCGATGATCCCCAGGCTGCCCATGTCCGCGCGAGCGATAGTGAGCGCAGCGAGCGAACTGACCGCATGATCGCCAAAGCGCAGATCGCTCAATTGAACGGATGAGACCGTGACGCGCCCGGCCATGCTGATGATCTCGACCGGCTGGAGCGGCGGCAGCATCAGCCGCGTGGCCAACTCCGTGGCGATGATGGTGCGCTGGGAGCCGGTGTCGATCATGAACGGATAAGGGCCACGCTCGCCGATCCGCACCGGCATGGTCATGCGCAGTCCCGGATCGCCGCCGATAGGCATGACCGGCTCGTTGAGGTCGAAGGTGCTGGGATCGACCGGTATCTCAGGACCACGCGGCGCGATGACGAAATGCTCGTTTGCGCTCGGGATCTGGCTGGCGATGCCGAACGGCCCGGTCAACGCCGCAGCGGCCGTGATCACAGCCTTTGCCAGGGTCAGCCGAAGCGTCGAGCCGAAAACCATCCCCAAGGTCTCCCAAGACGCGCAGCTTATCACGATTTGCGGTCTCGCCAAAGCGATCCGGGGCGGGCGGGTGCTAGCCGGCCGGCGCGTCGGGCGTCATGGCAATGCGGGCGAGCGATTCGGCCTCCGCGAGCAGGCTGTCGTCCGTCTGCGGACCGGCCACATGCTCGCGCCCGATCATGATCAGCACCGGCACGGCCAGCGGGCTCACCCGGTCGAGCGGCTTGTGCAGCATGGTGGCGCTGGCCCGGTCGATCAGCTCACCCAGGCGCCCCACATCGGTCATGCGCGCGCGGGCATCGGCCCAGGCGGCCTTGAGCAGCAGATGCTCCGGCTCGTAGCGGCGCAGCACGTCATAGATGAGGTCGGTCGAGAAGCTGACCTGCCGCCCGGTCTTGCGCGCGCCCGGCTGCTGGCGTTCGATAAGGCCGGAGATCACCGCCACGTCGCGAAAGGCCCGCTTGAGCAGGCTGCTTTCCTCGACCCAGGCGATGAACTCACGGTCCAGAATGTCGGCGGAAAAGAGCGGGCGGGGGTCGGTCACGGGCTCCAGGCCGTAGACGGCCAGCGCATAATCGTTGGAGACGAAGCCGACGGGCTTGAGGCCGCGCTCTTCCATGCGGCGGGTGAGCAGCATGCCAAGCGACTGATGCGCGTTCCACCCCTCGAAGCTGTAGACCACCATGTGGTGCAGCCCTTCATGCGGGAAGGTCTCGACCAGCAACTGCTCGGGCTGCGGCAGGACGGAGCGGACCGCCTGCATCGCCAGCCATTCATGAACGTCGGGCGGGAAGCGGTTCCATTGCGTCGGATCGGCCAGGAAAGCGCGCACGCGGCCGGCCAGATGCGTCGACATCGCCATGCGCGTGCCGCCCCAGCTTGGAATGCGGGCCTGCTGGGATGTCGCCTTGACGAACAGCTCGGCCTCGGTCTGGCGGACCAGCTCCAGTGAGAGGCCGGAGAAGAAGAAGCGATCGCCCGGGCTGAGCGTCGCGGCAAAACTCTCCTCCACCGTCCCGAGCTTGCGGCCGTTGCTGAAGCGCACATCGAGCGCCGGCTGGTCGACGATGATGCCGGCGTTCAGCCGATGCTGCTGGGCAAGGCGGGGATGGGCAATGCGCCAGAGGCCTTCGGGCGTGCGGACAAGGCGCTGGAACCGGTCATAGGCACGCAGCGCATAGCCACCGGTGGAGACGAACTGGAGAATGTCCTCAAGCTGGGCCGCGTCCAGCCAATCATAAGGCGTGGCGGTGCGGATTTCGGCAAGTAACGCCGCAGGATCGAGCGGGCCGGCGCAGGCCAGCCCCATGATGTGCTGGGCCAGCACATCGCGCGCGCCGGGGCGGAAATCGTCGGCGTCGCGCTCGCCGCTCATCACGGCGTCCCAGGCGGCCTGTGCCTCCAGATACTCGAAGCGATTGCCTGGGATGACGATCGCCTTGCTCGGCTCATCCATCCGGTGATTGGCGCGGCCGATGCGCTGGAGCAGGCGCGAGCTGCCCTTCGGCGCGCCCATCTGGATCACGCAGTCGATGTCGCCCCAGTCGATGCCCAGATCGAGACTGGCGGTGGCGACAAGGCCGCGCAGCTTGCCGGCCGCCATCGCGGCCTCCACCTTGCGGCGCGCCTCGCGGGAGAGGCTGCCATGGTGGATGCCGATGGGCAGGGTATCCTCATTCTCCGCCCACAATTCCTGAAAGATGAGTTCGGCGAGACCGCGCGTGTTGCAGAACACCAGCGTCATCCGGTGCTGGCGGATGATGTCGATCACCTGCCCCGCCGCATATTTGCCGCTGTGGCCGGACCAGGGCACGCGGCCCTGCGGCATGAGAATAGTTAGGTCCGGCGCGGCGCCCGGCTCGCCTTCGACCAGCGCCACTTCTTCCTGCGCGCCGGCGGGCGCCAGCCACCGTCGATAGGCATCGGGGTCGCCCACGGTTGCCGATAGGCCGACGCGGCGGAGGTCAGGTGCGATGCTCTGCAGGCGGGCGAGGGACAGGGCCAGCAGATCGCCGCGCTTGCCGCTCGCAAAGGCATGGATCTCATCGATGATGACGGTTTTGAGGGACGCGAAGATCAGGTCCGCATCGGGGTAGGTCAGCAGCAGGGAGAGCGATTCGGGCGTCGTGAGCAGGATGTGGGGCGGCTTGGCCCGCTGCCGGGCCTTGCGATCGGACGGCGTATCGCCGCTGCGCGTCTCGATGCGGATGGGCAGGCCCATCTCGCTGACGGGGGTGAGCAAATTACGCTGCACATCCACGGCCAGCGCCTTGAGCGGGGAGATATAGAGGCTGTGCAGGCCTTCTGTCGGCGCCTCCGCGAGGTCGGCCAGCGTGGGCAGGAAGCCGGCGAGCGTTTTGCCGGCTCCTGTGGGCGCGACGAGCAGAGCATGGCGCCCCGCTTGCGCTGCCTCCAGCATCGCCTGCTGATGGCGACGGACGGACCAGCCCCGCCGGTCGAACCATCCCGTGATGAGGGGCGGCAGGGATGGTGTCATGTACGCGCGCGGGGCCATGCCTTCAATGTGGATGCCCCGCCATGCTTACTCAAGCCCGGGTGGAATAGGGCTCCTTACCATCCCGGCGCTTGTCTTCTCGGTCGAGACTGTCGCGCAGGTCCTTTGCGGCGCGGTCGCTCCGCGCTTCGTCGCCCGGCTTGGTATCGCGCTTGTTGCGCCAGATTGCGTAGACCAGCACCGCGGCAAACAGGACTGGCCCGACAACGGTCATGAGGCTCCAGAGGCTGCCCATGTTTCTCTCCTATTTTCCAAACCCATTAAACGCATGGGCGCCGCCTGAGTTTCGCGGCTGGCCGCGCAGCCGGTTCGGCGCGCCTCACTGGGTGACGGATGGCGGGCGGTAAGCCAAAAAAAAGGCCGCCCCGAAGGACGGCCTGGAAGTTTTAGGAGAGGATGCCTGAAAGGCAGGAACTGTATGCGTTACATACGAATTTCCTGCAATTGCGAAATGAAGAGTGTTGATTGCACAATTTGCAATCGATCTCTTCAGTCTACGCATCTGGTTGACGTTAATGCCCAGCGGCCGGACCACGCTCCAGGCCAGAAAGTGCAAGCTGTTCATCGACTTGCGCCAGCAGGCGGTCCAGCGCGTCGGCGTCGCGTGCCTCGGCGCGGGCGACCAGAACATCCTGTGTGTTGGATGCACGCAGCAGCCACCAGCCGTCCGGCGTGGTGACGCGCGCGCCATCCGTGGAATCGATCGTCGCACCGGATTCGGCGAGTCGGCGCAGCACTTCCTCGATCACGGCGAATTTGCGGCTCTCATCGACTTGGAAACGCAGCTCCGGTGTGTTGACCATGGCCGGCATGGCGCCGCGCAGCTGCGTTACACTGCGCCCCAGCGTGCTGGCAGCGCGAATCAGGCGAACGGCCGCGTACAGGGCGTCGTCGAAGCCATAATATTCGTGCTTGAAGAAGATGTGGCCGCTCATCTCGCCAGCGAGCGGGCTACCCGTCTCCTTCATCTTGGATTTGACGAGGCTGTGGCCGGTTTTCCACATCAGCGGCTTACCGCCCAGTTCCGCCACCCGGTCGAACAGCGCCTGGCTGGCCTTCACATCGGCGATGATCGTGGCGCCCGGTTCAGCGGTGAGCACCGGCTCGGCGAGGATGGCAAGAAGCTGGTCGCCCCAGATGATACGCCCTTCGCCATCGATGGCGCCGATCCGGTCACCATCGCCATCGAAGGCGAGGCCGAAATCGAGGCCCTTCTCCGCGACCAGCGCTCGCAGGTCGACAAGGTTCTTCTCCTCGGTGGGGTCCGGGTGGTGATTCGGGAAATCGCCGTCGACATCGGTGAACAGCGTGTGGTGCTCGCCGGGCAGCAGCTTCACCAGCCGGTCGATCACCGGGCCGGCGGCGCCGTTGCCGGCATCCCAGCCAATCTTGTAGGCTTGGCCGTCGAAGCCTTCCATCAAGCGAGCGACATAGCGGTCGAGAATGTCGACCTGCTCGCTGCCGGCGCTGCCGTCGACCCAATCGCCGGCCGCCGCCATCGTGCCCAGACTCTGGATGTCCTTGCCGAAGAAGGGGCCTTTCTGGAGCACCATCTTGAAGCCGTTGTAATTGGCCGGGTTGTGGCTGCCGGTGATCTGGATGCCACCGTCCACATCCAGCACCGCCTCGGCATAATAGAGCATCGGCGTCGGGCCGAGGCCGATGCGGACCGCGTGAATGCCGCTGTCATTGAGGCCGCGCACCAGGGCCTCCTCCAGCATCGGCGAGGAGAGGCGCCCGTCATAGCCGACCGCGACGGCCCGTCCGCCGAGCCGCGCGACACGCGTGCCGAAGCCCCGGCCGATGGCATAGGCATCCGCCTCGCCCAGCGTTTCGTCGATGATGCCGCGAATGTCATATTCGCGCAGCGTGGTCGGATGGAATTGATGCGTCATGGAAAGTCCCGGAGAAGGTCGAAGGAAAGCGAACCGGCTAGCTTATGTTTCTTGCGATTTTAGCAACGTATCACGCGCAGCATTGATCCGCGCGGCGAGGCCGGGCGATCCGCCGGCGTCCGGATGATTTCTGGCGATGAGCTTGCGATGCGCGGCGATGATCTCGTCGCGGCTGGCATTGATCGACACGCCAAGCAGGTCGGCCGCTTCCGCGCGGCTGAGATCGCGCGCGCTCAGCGGAGCGGGGGAGGGCGCGCGCCCGCCTGCCAGACTGTCCCCAAAGCGCAGCCACAGGCCGGAGACGGTCGCGACCAGCGCGCCTGTCACCGCCATGCCCTTGGTCATCATGATCGTGCCGATCAGCGTGCCGGCGATACCCAGCCACGCCGCCGGCACCTTGCGCCCGCTCTTGCGGAGGCGGTACCAGAACCAGAGGCCCAGCCCGCCCAGAGCGATAGCGAGCAGCAACATCCCTCAGGCGGCGCTCTTTTTCTGGGGCGCCCCGCCGAGCATCGGCAGCGCAAGGCCGGCGATCATCTCGCGCAGTTCCTGCCGGGCGGCCAGATGGCTGACGCCCAGCTCACCGAGATGGCCGCGATCGAGCAACGTCAGGCCCGAGGGGAAGAGTTCGCGGAAGATCACGCGCTCGGACAGGCCGGGAATGACGCGGAAGCCCACGCGGCGGGCGAGTTCCGAGAGCGCATCGCCGACGCGCTTCTGGTTGCGCGCTTCCATGTGATGCAGGCGGTTACGCAGCACCACCCAGTCGATCGAGGCGCCGTCGGCCTTCGCGCGGGTCTTGCGAGTTTCCCACATCAGCTCCGAGTAGAAGCTCAGCCGCTTGACCTTGAAATTCTCCGGATCGACCTGCCCGATGAGGTCGAAATCGACAAAGCTGTCGTTCATCGGCGTGACGAGCGTGTTCGCCGCCGCCGCGGCATAACGCGCCATCGGATCATCGCGGCCGGGCGTGTCGATGATGACGACCTGCGCCTGGCTGGCGGCCTTGGCGATGGCCTCGTTCAGGCCCGCCGTGCTGTCGCCATCATAGACGGCGTAACTGGGGGAGGGCAGGTCCACCTCACGACGGCGCGCGGTCGCCTCGCGATTCTCAAGGTAGCGAGCAGAGGTGCGCTGCCGGTGATCGAGGTCGATCAGGGCCACGGACACATCTTGCGCAGCCAGCGCGACGGCGGTGTGGACGCAGGTGGTGGACTTGCCTGTGCCACCCTTTTCATTGGCAAAGACGATGAGATGCGGCGCGGCGCTGGACATGGGCTGGGTCGAAACTCTTTCTGGGTGGTTACGGCCTCTTGACCGTCCGGTCAGGACAAGCGAAGCCAGCCCCGACCTTCTCCGCCGGCCTTATCGGAGCCTCGTGCCGCGTGCAAATCTTCCGTGACCTTCCCTCGCTCAGAACCGGTCTCGCCTCGTTGCGGGCGGATGCGGGCCGCATTGCCTTCGTCCCCACCATGGGGGCACTACACGCCGGGCACATGGCGCTGATCGCGGAAGCGCGGCGTCGGGCGAGCCATGTCGTCGCGTCGATCTTCGTCAATCCCACCCAGTTCGGCCCCAATGAAGATCTGTCGGCCTATCCCCGCCGCGAGGAGAACGATGCCGCGATGCTGGCGCAGGCGGGCGTTGCCGCCCTGTGGCTGCCGGACGTTGCGACCATGTACCCTGCCGGCTTCACCAGCCATGTGAATGTCGATGGCCTGTCCGCCCGGCTGGATGGCGAATGGCGGCCCGGCCATTTCGAGGGTGTGGCGACGGTCGTCACCAAGCTCTTCAATCAGGTCCGGCCGGACATCGCCTGTTTTGGCGAGAAGGATTATCAGCAGCTTGCCATCATCCGGCGGATGACGCGCGATCTTGACCTGGGGGTGGAGATCGTCGGCGTGGAGACGCAGCGTGACCATGACGGCCTCGCCCTCTCGTCCCGCAACGCCTATCTCACTGCCGACCAGCGCGCGCGCGCGGCCGCCTTGCCGGAGACGCTGGTGGGCGCAGGGGAAGGCATCAGCGCCGGCGAGGATGTCGCCGCCGTGCAGGCCTGGGCGATCCGCTATCTGCTCGATTCGGGCTTCGATTCGGTCGATTATTTCCTGCTTAGCGATGCTGACACGCTGGAGCCGATGACCCGGCTGGACCGGCCCGCGCGCCTGCTGGTGGCGGCGCGGATCGGCAGCACGCGCCTGATCGACAATATCCCCATCCACCCCTGAAGACATGCCCGAGCAAATCCGGGCGCTAACATCCCTTCTGCCCCGTTAACCATTTCGCAAGAGCTGGCGTGCTTGGTTGCGGTATCGCGAACCTGTGTTTGGGGGGAATTCGTGGGTACAAGCATGAACAATGCCAGGGTCCTGATCGAAAGCCGCACGCGCGCCGCGCTCGGCAATGCACAGGCCTGTTTCGATCTTGGCGTGGCCTATAGTTGCGGCACCGGCGGCCTGTCCGTCGATCTTGTGGAAGCGCATCGCTGGTTCAATCTGGCTGCGCAGGCAGGCAGCCGCGAGGCACAGACCTGCCGCGCTGAAATCGCCGAGGAAATGACCGCGCGGGAAATCGCCGAGGCCCAGCGCCTCGCCCGCGCCTGGACGATCGAGACCAGCCAGCGCGTCGCGGCCTGATCGGCTTTAGCCCGCGTCTCCACCCTTGCGGAACGGCGCGCGTTCATCCAGCCATTCGCGTTCATCCGCGACGGCGGCGGCCTCACGCTCGACGAAGTCCGCCACGGCGCGCCTGAAATCGGGATGCGGGATGTAATGCGCTGAATAGGTCGGCACCGGCCGATAGCCGCGCGAGAGCTTGTGCTCGCCCTGTGCGCCGGCCTCGACGCGGGCAAGGCCCCGCGCGATGGCGGCGTCGATCGCCTGATAATAGCAAAGCTCGAAGTGGAGGAACGGCACCTCCTCATTGCAACCCCAGTAACGCCCGTACAGCGCATCGCCGCCGATGAGGTTGAGCGCCCCGGCAATCGGCCGTCCGTCGCGATAGGCGAAGATCAGCAGGACCCGGTCCGCCATGCGCGCGCCGAGCAGCGAGAAGAAGGCGCGGGTGAGATAGGGGCGGCCCCATTTGCGGCTGCCGGTATCCTGGTAGAAATCCCAGAAGGCATCCCAATGTTGCTCCTCGATGGCGTCGCCGGTCAGGTGCCGGATGTCCAGCCCGGCCTGCGCCTTGGCGCGCTCCTTGCGCAGATCCTTGCGGTGGCGGCTGGAGAGGCGGGCGAGAAAATCATCGAAGCTGGCATAACCCTCATTGGCCCAGTGGAACTGGCTGCCCTGCCGGATGAGCCACCCCGCCGCGCGATACAGCGCGCATTCCTCCGGCGTGATGAAGGTCGCGTGGGCGGAGGACAGCTCATTCTGGTCCACCACCGCCTCGATGCCCGCGATCAGCGAGGGGCCTTTGCTGGCGTCGCGCAGCAGCAGGCGCGGCCCCGGCACGGGGGAGAAGGGCGCGGCGATCTGCAGCTTGGGATAATATTGCCCGCCAGCGCGCTCCCAGGCGTCCGCCCAGCCATGGTCGAACACATATTCGCCCTGACTATGCCCCTTGAGATAGGCCGGCGCTGCGGCGATCAGGGTGCCACGGCCGTCCTGAATGGTGATCGGCGCTGGCGACCAGCCCGTGCCCGGGCCGACGCTGCCCGATTCTTCCAGGATGGAGAGGAAGTCATGGCTGACGAAGGGATTATCCGGGCCGGCGCATGCGTCCCACTGCGCCTTGTCCAGCGCTGCGACGGATTGGGTGAGGTGGACAGTCAGCGCGTCGCTCATGAGGGCTGCGCCTCTCGGTGCTCCAATGTGGGCAGAGAGCGAAACGGAGCGACGTCGTGCAGCACGGGCCGAACATGGGACGTCCGGCGCGAAATTGCCAGTGCCCGCAGGTCCATCGCGCCCAACGCCGCCACGATGCGGGCCGGGCGCTAGGCGCTCAGTCGCGAATCTGCACGATGGCGTCGATTTCCACCGACGCATCGAGCGGCAGCACTGGTACGCTCACGGCGCTGCGGGCGTGGCGGCCGGCATCGCCGAAGATGCGGACCATCATTTCCGAGGCGCCATTGGCGACCTTGGGTTGATCGGTGAACTCAGCGGTGCTGGCGACAAAGGCGCCGAGCTTCACGATGCGCTCGACCCGGTCGAGATCGCCGCCCAGCGCCGCTTTCATCTGCGCCACCAGCATCAGCGCGCAGCGTTCTGCAGCCGCGACGCCCCAATCGAGATCGCGCTCGCCGCCGATCTTGCCTTTCATGAGGGCGCCATCGGCCGCGAAGGGCAGTTGGCCACTGATGTGCAGCAGGTTGCCGGTCTGCACCGCAGCCACATAAGCGGCGACGGGGGCGGCGGCTTGCGGAAGGGAGATATTCTCCGCGGCGAGGTGTTGGTCGATCTTGCTCATGGGCGGAGCCAGAGCATGAGCCCGCAGATGCGTCAAGACCGGCTAGGACAACGCCCCGGTGGCAATCGCGTCATACTCGTCAATGCGGGCCATGATCCATGCCTCGGCACGGTCCCAGTCGTCGATCCGCTCATGCGCCTCGCGCACCGGCTCGACATGGGGGGCGAATTCCGGCTCCCCGACCATGTGCAGCCGCCAGCATTCCGGCACGTCCCGCGCGACGGACACATGATTGGCGCCCAGATCGTCTATGAAGATGCTCAGGCCCGGCTTGCGCTCGTCCAGCAGCTTGCGCACCGCCGGTCCCTTGCCGCCGCGATTGCCGATCACCGGATAGGGGAGGCCGTGCGCATGGATCTGGTCGGCGCGGGCCTGCGCGCGTTCCTCGCCGATGTTGGTGACGATCACGATGTCCGCCCGCTTTGCGATTCGCGCCATCGCCTCCACCGCGCCGCGAATTGGCGTCTGACGATGCATTTCCGTCTCGAAGAAGGCGCCGAGCAGGGTCCAGACCAGTTCGCGCTCGATCAGGTCGCCGCTGGTCTTGTGGCGCAGCGCGCGCTCGAAGCCGCCGGAGAAGCTGAAGTCGATGCCGTGCTGCTCTTCCAGCCAAGCGCGGAAGGGGACGACCATGTGCATGAGCACTTCGTCGCAATCGCTGATGATGAGCGGGCGGCTCATCGGCCGAGCCGCTCGCGTGCGGCGACGAGATCCGCCGGCGCGACTTCCAGGGCTTCCGCGCAGGCCAGGAGGTCCAGCTCGTGATTGATGACGAAATCCATCAGCGCACCCAGCGTGGCGGGATCGGTTAGGGCTTGCCGCAGCGCATCCGGCTCCAGCCCGGTGAGACTGAGCATCCGTTCGGCACGGACCGAATCAGCCACAATCCATCCCACGAGGCGCAGCGCCATGGTTTCATCATCTTGAGGGATCGGATAGGTCCGCATTGTTCACCTGTATGCCGGGCAGCGGGAGGTTCTCCCCTGCGCGGCTGCAAAAATGGCTTCGTCCATCGGCATAAGGACTGTTCGTGTCAAAACGCATATTGGTTGTCGAGGACAATGAGCTCAACATGAAGCTGTTTTGCGACCTGCTCCGCGCGCATGGGCATGAGACAGAGCCGGTGCGAGACGGGCGGGAGGCCTTCGCCCGCGCATCCGCCTTCCAGCCCGATCTCATCATCACGGACATCCAGCTGCCGCATGTGAACGGTCTGGACCTCATCGCCTCCTTCCGCGCGGACGCGGCTCTGACAGAGACGCCGATCATGGCTGTGACGGCCTATGCCGCCCCGGGCGATGAAGCGCGGATTCGGGAGGCAGGGGCGAATGCCTACGTCTCCAAGCCGATTTCGGTGCTCATGTTCATGAACGTCGTCAACGGGCTGATCGCGCCGACTGCGCTGGCGAGCTGAGCGCTACCTCGCGCGCCATCGTCACACTTTATCGTCACGCTGCCGCACGCAAAAAGGCCCGGATCGCGCGATCCGAGCCTGAAGCGTCATGCACGAGCGAGCGGACCGACAGGCCCGCCGTGGCACTTACTTGATCTTGGCTTCCTTGAACTCGACATGCTTGCGCACGACGGGATCGTACTTGCGGAAGGTGAACTTCTCGGTCTGCGTGCGGGGGTTCTTCTTGGTCACGTAGAAGAAGCCCGTGTCAGCGGTGCTGACCAGCTTGATCTTCACTGTGGCGGGCTTCGCCATGGCCAATTCCTCAAATAATTGAGCGACCTCCCTGCGGGCAGGTGCGGTGCGCTGACATACATGCAAAAGACGGGCTCCGCCTCTGGCGAGACCCGTTCGGCGGCGGCCAATGCGGGAAAAGCCGGCCCTTGTCAAGGGAAGGAGTCGCCGCAGTCGCCGCTCTTCGCTGCAAAACCGAAGCTTAACGATGGGCGCTTATGGTGCCGTTGTCACAAGCCTGACTCGCGAGGCTGGCAAGAACCGATTCGCGATGGACAAGGCGAGATGGGAGAATCGGGATGTATCAAGGCTCGGACCGTCTGGTTCGCGATCAGATGCTTGGCCGCATCGAGGCACTGGAGGGGGCTTGCACGGGCCTGTCCCTCTTCTCCCTGTGCGAGCGGCTGGAAGATTTGCGGCTGTTCGCGCGCCGGCATGACTTTGCCGCGGTGGAAGGACTGGCCAGCCTGCTGGAGTCGGTGGTGGCCTATAACGGCCACCGCCAGGTCGCGCAGACCTATCTCACGCTCATGCGGGACGCTGCCCAGGGTGATTCGGCTGCGCCCCAGACTGCGCGCGTCTACCTTGCCGCGGCCGCCCTGCGGGGGTGTCGCTGATCGCTTCATTGCGCCGGCGCATAAGTGTTGATTGATTTCGTCGATCAATCTGTGCGGGCCTATCTGTTCGTCATTCCGAGTTCCATCTGGCATAAGCGGGGCGTGGGGAACGTTCGACGTTCCGAAATTTACGTCAGACACATCAACCATTGGAGGCCTTTCATGACAGACAAAGCGCTCAAGACGCCCACGGACCTGAAGGGAAATGCCATCAAGGCCGTCGCCGACGCGCTGAACGGCCTGCTGGCGGATAGCTATGCGCTTTACCTCAAGACCAAGAATTTCCACTGGCATGTCTCCGGCCCGCATTTCCGCGATTATCACCTGATGTTCGACGAACAGGCGGCCGAGATTCTTGCGACGACGGATCTGATCGCCGAGCGGATTCGCAAGACCGGCAACACTGCGCTGCGCTCCATTGGCGACATCGCCCGCAAGCAGAGCATTCAGGATAACAATGACGACTTCGTCTCCGCTGCGGACATGCTGGCGGAGCTGCGGGCCGACAATATGGCGCTGGTGGAATCGCTGCGTGCCGCCAAGGAACTGGCCGAGGCCGCCGGCGACAATGCAACCGATGGGCTGATCGACGACTGGATCGATCAGGCCGAGCAGCGGGCGTGGTTCCTGTTCGAAACGAGCCGCAACGGCTGATCCATTTGGACTGAGCCATCGCCGCGCTGAAATTGTGGCGATGGACACACAAAAAGGGCCGGGATTTTCATCCCGGCCCTTTTTCTTGCGAAGTGAGTCGCCTGTTACTCGGACTTGGGCTCGAGATTCACGGCGGCGTATTTGCCACGACGGTCGACTTCCAGTTCGAAGTCCAGACGGTCGCCTTCCTGCAGCGAAACCATGCCGGCACGCTCGACAGCACTGATGTGCACGAACGCATCGGGCTGGCCGTCATCGCGCTGGATGAAACCGAAGCCCTTCATAGCGTTGAAGAACTTCACCGTGCCGCTGGCCCGCTCACCCGTGAGCTGACGCGACGGTCCACCACGCTGCTCGGCCGGTGCGCGGTCTGCAGCGCGCTCGGGAACCGGGAGCGGCTCGCCGTCGATCACCAGATCGGTTGCGGAAATCTTGCCGCCACGGTCCACCAGCGTGAACTTGAGCTGCTGCCCTTCGGCGAGGCCGGTCAGGCCAGCCTGCTCGACAGCGCTGATGTGCACGAACACGTCTTCCGCGCCATCGTCACGGACGATGAAGCCGAAGCCCTTCTGGGCATTGAAGAACTTGACCGTGCCGGAGCCTTCGCCAACGACCTGCGCGGGCATACCGCCACGGCCGCCGCCGCCGCCACCACCGCCGCGGAAGCCGCCGCCACCGCCGCCGCCGCTGCGGAACCCGCCGCCGCCGCCACCGCCGCGGTCACCGAAGCCGCCGCCACCGCCGCCGCCGAAGCCGCCGCGATCGCCAAAACCGCCGCCGCCGCCGAAGCCGCCGCGATCACCGCCGCCGCGAGGTCCACCGTAACTGCTGCCACCATATTCCGGAAAGGCGTCGAACTGGGGTTCTCCGAAGCTGTCCCGCTTGTCCCTGCCGCGACCGCGGCGCCCTCTATCAAAACTCATGCCCTGTTAATCACTTTCGCTCGTCCACTCTCGATCCGCACCCATGCCGGACGACATGCACAGGGACTCGACCAAGGCCACACTCGGCCAAGCGTCGCTATAGCGGCCTTTTTCGCAAAGCGCGAATGATTTTGGCGCAATTGCCGCGCTGAACGTCGATCCCGCTCCCGGGCAACATCGGCCCGATCCGCAGCGCTGGGGAGGCGCTCTGCCGTCTTGCCTTTTTCGGAGGTTTCCCTGGCCCGGTCATGCAGCTAAGAGGAGCGGCATGACCGTTTATTTTCATGAAGAAGACCTGCCTGCCGATGTGCTCGCGCCGGGCGCCGTTGCCATCGATACCGAGACGATGGGTCTGATCACCCCGCGCGACCGCCTGTGCGTCGTGCAGATCAGCGATGGGCAGGGCGATGAGCATCTCGTCCGCTTCTCGCCGGGGAGCAGCTATGCCGCGCCGAATCTGCGGGCGGTGATCGCCGATCCCACGCGACTCAAGCTCTTCCACTTCGGCCGCTTCGACATCGCGGCGCTTCAGCATTATCTGGGCGTGCTGGCGGCACCGGTCTACTGCACCAAGATCGCCTCGCGCATGGTGCGTACCTATACCGATCGCCACGGCCTCAAGGAGCTGGTCCGCGAGCTTCTGGGCATGGACATCAGCAAGCAGCAGCAGAGTTCCGACTGGGGCGGCCCGGTGCTGAGCGAGGCGCAGCGCGATTATGCCGCGTCCGACGTGCGCTTTCTCCACCAGTTGAAGGCGGAACTGGACATAAGGCTGGAGCGGGAAGGGCGCACCGCGCTCGCCCAGGCCTGTTTCGACTTCCTGCCACACCGGGCGCTGCTGGATCTCGCCGGCTGGCCGGAGACAGATATTTTCGCCCATGCGTAAAGGGCGTGCCCTGCGCGGGACGTCCCGGTCCGAGGACGAGCTGGCGCCGTCGGCGCTGGCCCGGGCCGAGCACAGCCGGCTGCAGCGCTGGGCCGCGCCCGGCGGCAGTCACGACAGGCTGGTGACCCTGCTCAAGCGGGTATTGCCGATCTCTGCCGGTGTGCTGGGCGCCTTCCTGCTGGCGGCGCCGTTCACCCACCAGACCGAGGTCAGCTTCGTGCTCGACAAGAACAAGGTCGATGTTGCGAGCGAGCGGTTGAAGGTGACCGAGGCGCTGTATCGCGGCGAAGATGGCGAGGGCCGGCCCTTCTCGCTGCGTGCCGGCTCTGCGCTGCAAAAAACCTCGCGCGATCCGATCGTGCAGCTCAACGAGCTTGAGGCGCGGTTGCAGATGGAAGGCGGCGGGGCCGTCGTCACCGCGCGGCAAGGCAATTACAACATCGAGAATGAGACGGTCGCGGTCAACGGGCCGATCCAGTTCCAGAGCGCCAATGGCTATCGGCTCACCACGCGCGATGTCGACATTCGACTGCAGGAGCGGGACTTGCGCAGCCGGGGCGATGTCGAGGGGCGGATGCCGACCGGCACGTTCCGCGCCGATCATCTTAAGGCCGATCTGGAGGGGCGCACCGTCACGCTGGAGGGCAACGCCCGCTTGCGCATGGAGCAGGTCGGGCGCTAAGGGCATGTCGATGCGCAGACCCTTCCTTCTTGTCGCTGCCGGCGCCCTGGCCGGGTCCACTCTGGTCGCGATTGCCGGCGTTGCCGATGCGCAGGTTCTGCGGGGGCACAATACACGCGCGCCGGTCGATTTCTCGGCGGACCGTATCGAGGTGCAGGATCGCGCCGACCGCGTCGTCGTCTCCGGCAATGTGCAGGTGACGCAGGCCGGCATGACCATGACGGCGCAACGTCTTACCGTGGCCTATCACAACACCGGCGGCATCGAGATCGACCGACTCGACGCCTCGGGCGGTGTCGTCGTGACGCGCGGCAACGAGCGGGCCAGTGGCTCGGTCGCCATTTATGATCTCAATCGCCGGCTGATCACCATGATCGGCAATGTGCAGCTCAATCAGGGCGGCAACCGCCTCACCGGCTCGCGCCTCGTCATCGATCTGGCCAGTGGCCGCTCGACGGTGGATGGCTCTGCCGCAGGCGGCGCGCCGGGCACCACCCAGTCGGGTGGTCGCGTCTCCGGCACGTTCCAGGTTCGCCAGAGCGGCGATCAGTAGGAAAAGGCCGGACGCGGCGCCAAAAAGCTTGCCTTTTTCGCTGCCTTGAACGATTCGGTCTCCATGCAATTTTCCTGCCAGATCGTGGAAGCTGCGGAGGAGCGTCGGTTCGACAGGGCCGGCGATCAGGATGATCTGGAAATGAGGACAAGGCGATGAGTGAGGCAGACACGATGCGCGATCCCGCAATCGCGGACGACCCCGCCGGCGCGGCGGAGGATCATCGCCTGCAGGTCATTTCTATCGCCAAGAGCTACGACAAGCGCACCGTCCTCGCCGATGTCAGCCTTGAGGTCGGCCATGGCGAAGTCGTCGGGCTGCTCGGGCCGAACGGCGCAGGCAAGACGACCTGCTTCTATTCCATAATGGGTCTGGTAAAGCCCGATTCGGGCCGCATCCTGCTGGAAGGTACCGATATCACCGGCCTGCCCATGTATCGCCGCGCCATTCTGGGGCTGGGCTACCTCCCGCAGGAAACCTCCATCTTCCGCGGCATGACCGTGGAGCAGAACATTCTCTCGGTGCTGGAACTGGCCGAGCCGGACAAGGCGGCGCGGGCACAGAAGCTGGAGACGCTGCTGGAGGAATTCGGCCTCGCCCGCCTGCGCGCGAGTTCTGCCATGGCGCTCTCCGGCGGTGAGCGTCGGCGCTGCGAAATCGCGCGGGCGCTGGCAGCCAATCCGTCCATCGTGCTGCTTGATGAGCCCTTTGCCGGCATCGACCCGCTCTCCATCGCGGACATTCGCGATCTGGTGAAGGATCTCAAGACGCGCGGCATTGGCGTGCTCATCACCGATCACAATGTGCGTGAGACGCTGGAGATCGTCGATCGCGCCTGCATCATCTACGATGGCAAGGTGTTGTTTGCCGGCAGCCCCGCTGAACTGGTCGCCAATGCCGATGTCCGCCGCCTCTATCTAGGCGAGAGTTTCTCGCTGTGATGGCGGGCCGGTCGCGGACAGGCTGAGGGGCAGCACCACCCATGGCGATGGCGCCTCGCCTCGATCTTCGGCAAAGCCAGTCGCTGGTGATGACGCCGCAGCTCCAGCAGGCGATCAAGCTGCTGGCGCTGTCCAATCTGGAGCTTGAGGCATTCATCGGCGGCGAGCTGGAGCGCAATCCGCTGCTGGAAGCCGGCACAGACATCGCGCTGCCCGCGCGGGAGCAGGCCGAGCTTCCGGACGGCGTAGAACCGCAATCGGGCCCCGACGCTCCGGCCGACGTGCTGATCGGCAAGGGCAGCGGCGAGGCGGATGGGCCGCTGGACGTCGATCACGGTGCGGAGACCTTCATCGATGACGGCCCCGGCGACCGCGCGCTGCCGGGCGGGGTGGACCCCGGCCGGTCCTCCGCTGACTTCGGTGCGGACGGACCGGATTTCGACAGTTTCGCCGCGCCCGAGCAGGGCCTTTATGAGCATCTGATGCACCAGGCCGGTGCTGCGCTCTCCGGCCGGGCACTGATGATCGCCGAGCAGCTGATCGGCCAGATCGACGATGCCGGCTATCTGGAGGCCGATCTGCTGGAGACCGCCTACCGGCTGGGCGTTCCGCTGGCAGAAGTGGAGGCGGTGCTGGCCGTCATCCAAGGGTTCGATCCCGCCGGCATCGCGGCGCGCAGCCTCAGCGAATGCATCGCCCTGCAAGCCAAAGAGGTGGATCGCTATGACCCGGCCATGGCGACGCTGATCGCCAATCTCGACGTTCTCGCCAAAGGGCAGATCGCGCATCTGCGCCGGATTTGCGGGGTGGATGAGGAGGATATGGCGGACATGATCCGCGAGCTGCGCGGCTATGATCCCAAGCCCGGCTTGCGCTACGCCAATGATCGGCCCGCAGCCGTGGTGCCGGATGTGCTCATCGCGCCTGCGGGTAATGGCTGGTCCGTGGAGATCAACGGTGCGACGCTGCCGCGCATCCTCGTCAATCGCCGCTATCATCACCAATTGGCGAGCGGCGCGCGGGACAAAACGTCCAGGGCTTGGGTGTCGGATTGCCTTGCCAGTGCCAACTGGCTCATCAAGGCGCTCGACCAGCGCCAGCGCACCATCCTACGGGTGACCGAGGAAATCCTGCGGCGGCAGGAGGGCTTCTTCCGCCACGGCGTTGCCCATCTGCGGCCGCTCACCCTGCGTGTGGTGGCCGAAGCGGTGGGGCTGCACGAGTCCACGATCAGCCGGGTGACGAGCAACAAATATCTGTCCTGCCCGCGCGGGACCTATGAGCTCAAATTCTTCTTCACCAGTGCGATCGCCGCAGCAGATGGCGGAGAAGCAGCATCGGCCGAGGCGGTGAAGAGCCACATCAAACAGTTGATCGCCGACGAGCCGCCAAATGCGATCCTCTCTGACGACTCCCTGGTCGATCTGCTACGTCAGCGCGGCTTCGACATCGCGCGGCGCACGGTGGCCAAATATCGTGAGGCCATCGGGCTGGGGTCGTCCGTCCAGCGCCGCCGGCAGAAAGCCCTGGGCGGGCGATAACCGCGCCGCTTAGTCGAGCACGCGGGACATACGGCGGCCAGCAAGGATGCCGAGCACCAGGAAGATCCCGAACAGCGCAAGGGCAATGAAGAACAGCACCTTCGCAATCCCGACAAACGCTCCCGCGACGCCGCCAAAGCCCATCAGGGCGGCCGCACCGGCGATAAGCAGGCTGAGGATGGCAAGACGGATCATGATGGGCTCCTGTGGCTGACAGGGGTTTTAACGTCTCGCGCCCGGCGGCGGTTCCCGGCTGGGCGGGGGAGGACGAGACGCGCGCGGCTCTTCATGCGCAAATCTGCCAAACCCGGCCAGCCGGGGTGCCCATCGGCGGGCGGCATTGCTTCGTCACTGTTGATGCGCGAAGGCACCTTGCGAAACCCGTGCGACCCCGCTAGGGCGCACGGCTCCAGTGCATGCGGAGCGGTGGCCGAGTGGTCGAAGGCGCTCGCCTGGAAAGTGAGTATACGTCAAAAGCGTATCGAGGGTTCGAATCCCTCCCGCTCCGCCAGATCCTGAACCTCAGCGATCTTTCCCGATCAATCGCGAATACAAAAATCCAAGGAATTCTGTGAATTATACCGATGCGCGCGTCCGCGGGCATTCGTCGGAAAGCGCCTCAAACCTCGACCGGTTTTATGACCAATTTTATGACTTGATCCCGCCCTCCGGCTCTCATAGCGCTTCAGCTCATGGGTGCTCGAAACAAATTGAACGTCAAACAGGTCGAGAGAATCATCAAGCCCGGCATCTACTCGGATGGCGGCGGGCTCTATTTGCGCGTGAGGAATTCGGGCACACGATCCTGGCTCTATGTTTGCTGGCTGAATGGCCGGCGAAGAGAAATGGGCCTTGGTTCAGTGCAGGATGTTTCCTTAGCCAAAGCCAGGGAAAAGGCAGCAGCCGCCCGATCTCAGTATCTGGATGGCATCGATCCAATTGCTGCGCGCAAGGCCGTCAAAGTCGACAAGAAGCCAGAGGTGACGTTCGGGGCGTTCGCCATCGAGCTTCTAGACTCCATCGAGGACGGCTTCAAGAATCCCAAGCATCGGCAGCAGTGGCGAAGCACCCTCACTACCTATGCGGCTCCGATGTTCGAGTTGCCGATAGGGGAGGTCAAGGCGGAGCATGTCCTGGAGGTGTTGAAGCCGATCTGGTTGTCCAAAGCCGAGACAGCCTCCAGGCTTCGTGGCCGCATTGAACGGATCCTCGATGCGGCAAAAGCGCAAGGTCTTCGCGACGGAGACAATCCAGCTAGAGGGAAGGGGCATCTAGACCTGCTGCTGCCCAAGCGGAGCAAGACCGAAGTGCGCCACCATGCGGCGCTGTCGCACAATCAAGTTGCGGCATTTATGACGGAGCTCGCAAGCCGCCCCGCTATGGCAGCGCGTGCACTTGAATTTACAGTTCTGACTGCAGCTCGTTCGGGCGAGACGCGCGGCATGACATGGGGCGAGGTCGACCTGGAAAATTCCCTTTGGACGGTGCCTGCAGAAAGAATGAAGGCTGGCGAAACGCATCAGGTGCCACTGAGTGCCTCAGCCTTGGCGGTGCTCAGAAGCGTGAAACCTGACGATGTGATAGCGGATAAGTTGGTGTTCCCAGCGCCGCGCGGTGGGACAATGTCTGACATGTCGATGGCACAGCTGTTAAAGCGCATGGGTAGGACCGACATCACCGTCCACGGCTTTCGCTCGACCTTCCGAGATTGGGCCGGGGACACGACAAACTTTGGTCGCGAAGAAGTCGAGATGTCCCTCGCACACACGATCCAGTCAGCAACCGAGCGGGCATATAGAAGAGGTCGCGCCCTGGATAAGCGGCGCGACCTCATGGATGCTTGGGCTAAATACTGTTCCCGCCAAATTTGATCGCGATTTTGTGATCAGCAGGAAGTTTAAAACAAAGCAGGCGATCTGAGCGGCCCTTTCGGACGTTTCGTTTCTTACAAAGGTGATCCCTATCGCGGACATAGAACTTCTCGAAGTCCGGTTGAACGAGATGAGCGTGCCACTGCGGCATGTGCCGGTCCATTGTCGTGACGGTTACCATTATCTCCAGGCCTTTGCACCCAACCTTCACGAAAGCACCTGCCTTAGCTAGTTGCTGATCGTTAAGGGACGGCAGGCTGCCAGCAGTTACTCTCAAGGTTTCTGGCCTTTCTAGGATTTCAGTCAGCACGGCCTCCAAAGGAACCAGGGCAGAGAGCTGGTGCAAATAGTTACGATAGCAGGATAGCGCCGCGGCTTGGCAATCCCAGGACGGAGGCAATATGTTGGCTTCTTTCGCTAACTCACCTGCAGCCCGCATCAGGCCGAAGGCGAAGGATGCGCGCGATCCACCCCTAACCGTATCCAAGACTCCAGCACGCTCCTCAAACTGGGTCACGAAATCGAGTATGCGTCGCTTAATGTCGGGATTGTCCGCCTTCGCTCTAACTAAATGCTTGATGAACTTCTTCATCGGAGTGCCGTAATTTTTGGCTATTGCTCCCTCTATGGCCGTGGCAAGCTCCTTCGAGCTGGTAATGTTGGCCGGCAGGAAATCGAAGACACCAAACTCACTGTCGCTAGGTATCTGGATTGGCAGAAGTCGTTGCAGCGCGGCATCCGTGATCGCGTTACGGTCGATCGTTTTCGAGAAAGGCTGATTTGCCGATGTTAAGAAGACGAACCGGTAGACAGCGGAATTGCGATTGAAGGCCGTTTTCTTCTGGCGCCCATTAGCCATTTTGTAAGAAAGGTCTTCCAAGAATTGCATCCCCTTCGCTGCCAAATTGGCTTCGTCGATCACCATGAGCAGGTCATTGAACCTCGGCATCTCATTTTCCAGACCTGCCATTGTCACATTGAAATCAAGGTGGTCCGCAGGGCTTCCGATTACCGATGCAGCAATCTTTTGGCATGTCGTCTTGCCTGTCCCTGGCCCACCCCAAATCTCGAGACCAAAATTGCCGCCGATATCCACTAGGCGTAAAAGTGGAGAGGCGAACGCAGCCATGACCGCGATCATCGGTATGGTTTGGCCGGTCAGGGGGAGGGCTACCGCAGTCTGCCAGTTTCTTACAAAGCCTCGGCATCGTTTAGTAGTGTGCTCGGGTCTAAAGATCACCTTCCCTCGAGGCTGTCCGCGCGGCGACACAATTTTGCCGTCAGGAAACACGAAATGATTGTCGTTCCAACCGCTAGCCTTGATCAACTTTTGTGGAACATACTCAGTGATCTTGTTCACTGCCGTGCAAATTTGTGACCAAGTCCGGTTATCTGTCACATTGATGCCTAGATCGGTCAGTTCAGCCCTCGCCCCATCCTTACGAACAGTTGCAAACAGCGATTGCGGGATGATGGCCGAGTCCGTGTCAAAAGTTATTTCGAAATACCGCTCTGGCCCCGATGCTAATCCGAGGATTGTAACAGTTCGCCCCTCCGCATCGTGGAAAGCGATTTTATTGGTGGCATCAGCCATGGCGCCGCCCTCCCTGGATTTCCCCAGTTTCCCCAGGGTCAGCGTTCAGTGTGATGCACAGCGGTTGCCGCTCATGATGATCGGGCAACCACACATGCAGTGTTGTCGAATTTTTGACGCAAAAGTGCTGATCCATGGCCTCGTTGGAGACCACTGAGCTTGATTTAACCATTTCTGAGTTCTCGTTCGTTTAGCGCGAAGTTCGGATGAGGCCGGCTTTGGACGTGCGAAGGCCAATCAACAGCGTGACGTCGTCCATTGTCCATTGGTCGAGCCAGAGCAGAAGCATCGAGTGATATGGCTCAGGAATTTTTTGCTTAACTGTAGAGATCTGATACTTTCCAGAGGCGGATTTGAACTGAGTTCGAGCCGGCCAGTAAGATTTCGCTAAGTAAGTCAGCGGAACTGGAAGATTTGTCAGAGGCTTCCGTTTTACCTGAATCGGATGATGAACCCGAGTCTGCGCTTCGTCGTGTATCGGAGATCCCGAGTAATTGGGCAGGCTTCTAAGACGGTCGATCATCTCAATCATCTTGGGATTTGCTGCTAAATGCAGATGCGGGAGAAAGGTTTGAGACGACCTTTCATATTCGCCGTGCAATATGCCGATCATCCAGCAATCTTTAGAGTTGGCCCCAACCTTGTAGAGATCGGATCTTACGCGGCTAAGCAGCCTCTCAGGGGCCTGGGTGACCAATGCATCTGGAGACAGTCGCCAGCTCTTCGGAGCAATCGTTGCAACGCGCGCTGTCATCCCTTCAGAGGCAATAAATTGCCACAGTGCGCCACATACGCGAATGCGAGTATCTCTCATAAAGCGTCGAGAGGCTAACGTCGGAGTCCCTTCGCAGTTTTCTTGCAGGATGCGAGCCAAGCGAATGGCGGCTCGTGGATTTACCTCGTGGGGATGGCGCTTGGCGGTTTTGATTAGGGATACAGCCCGACTGTAATCAGTTTGGCGGCACTCTTCTGGTGTTTCAAAGCGACTACAGTCGCCTGCGATGTCAGGCCGATACTGCATCGACGGCTCAGGGAGATCATCCATGCTCATTCTGCGTCACCAGTCACATGACTAATTGGCGCATCGAGCTCATCCTGAAATGTAGTCAACCTGGGAATTCGAGACATTCTTCATAGTCCTTTAATTACAGCTCTCCTCACACCGGGCGAACGCATTCACACGGTTGAGTAGATTCAGAGCTGTTGATAAGCGGCGCTCAGACGGTCTTTTGAGAGAGCACCGCAAAGAAAGCACAGCTGCTAATGCAGCTGGCCATTGTCATTTACGGGTTGGAGGGTTGCCCAAGCAGAGCGTCGACGCTTTCCATTGTGATCAGGGTGCGTCGGTTGATCTTGAGCACTCGCAGACGACCGTCTTTGATCAGGTCGTAGGTCAGCGTTTTGCCGATGCCTGAAAGCTGGCAAAACTTGGCAACTGTGATTGTCTTAGGTGGCATTTTCATTTTCTCCATTCGTCCGAAGCGGGATGCTGCGAACGAATGGAGAGATGGCAGAAGCTTCGAGTTTTCCATTTCAGAAACAGATTATTAAAATTACTTCTGGGTGGCGTCAGGTCATGATCTTGTCCCAAATGACGCTAATGGGTACTCGCAAGGTCGTTTCACTCAACCCTTTAAAGTTTAATTCGTGTTGGACGATGCGGAGAACCGCCTCTTTATGTTCCAGCTTCGAGCGATCGAGCCTACCTTCTTTCTGGAGTCGCAAAATCACAAGCCAGAATTCCATCCAATCGGCTGACTGCATGGGTCTTCCTAAGGGCTTCTGCCCTTTCTTTTTTCCGTCAGACGCCGCCTCTTGTGCGATCGTCACAGGTCCGGCGGGTGCCATTAAAAGCTCGAGATTCGCTGCATTGACTTGCAACCCATCAACATAACGGCGCGTGACCACATGAGTAGGTTTGCCGCCCTCGACTCCTGCGCCGATCTCATTCGCCCTGACAGACATCAATCGCCCAAGTTCAAAAGAGCTGAATTTAAGCTGCCAGCCGCTTTCAGCATCGAAGAAATCCAAAGGAAGCGTTGTATCAAAAATGGCAAACTCGTTTTGAGGACCATTCGGATGGCAGATCAGCTGAGTTTCAGTCCCCGATTTGACGTGATAGTTGGGAGGCGTCCCGTCATGATGCTCCTGCACGATGACGCGGGCGGTCGCGCGTAAGCGGCCGCTGACAAGGGCCTGCAAGATCTTTGTCTCCGCCTCCTGAGACGACATGCCACTTTCGCCCTGGTGTATTTCGTTGTGACGTAATTTGGTGAGCGCTTCCCACGCAGAAATCCACGGTTTCATTTTCCCCCCGAGTTTTTGAAATCTGTTCCCTACGCATTAGGAACGCAGTTTCGCAAGTTGTCGCTTCGACGCAGGGGGCGGGTCAGGCTGCAACATGTTGACAAAAGAGTGGCCATATCGATGGTCGTCCCGTGTTGAGTTATCGATCCACACTACAGGACGAAATTTTGGGGGATGAAAATTGGGTAACGTCGAAATCAGTACGAAAGCCAGCACTCGGTACGTTCAAGCAGTTTTTACGTGCGTCGGTTCCCCGCTCGATACCATCACTCTTAACCTAGCTGTCCGTGAAAATGATTGCTGGAACGAGGACATCCTTTCGGCTGGGTGGTGGGGCGATCCAAATTCGAACGATGTTTGGCCGTTTATTCTGAAAAAGGGTGGCGCCCTAGATTTCGGATCATCAGCGGAAGCTCCTACACCGAGTAAAGAGCGTTTTGCATCACTTTCGATCAGCGGGCGCCCTCTCATCGAAGGGGAGGTCTTTCACTTCCTTTATCCTGATATTTCGGCTAATTTTACATTGTCGAGTGTCAGCTACCTTGGACATTAAAGTCCTAGCTGCCATTTGCTTCAACGGCGTTCTTATTAATGATATGCTGTGACCGACATTCGGCAAAAGCCCGCAAGCGCGCAGGCTGGCAACGAGCGTCGCAGTGAAGCAAAGGCTACAAACGGCACGAGTACAGCGCGATGGATCCCATGATGAGGATGCCGTCATGCCAGCTGATCTTGATTTCAGCGTCACTTTCCGGCCTGATCGTCTGGCTATCCATGTCGGTGACAGAAATCTCGGTCATCGCTAGGCGATCACGGCTCAGGGTCCATAGGCCTCGGGTGATCTGTCGATCATCCGCGGCCGTTATCTCAAACGTGCCGTCTGGTTCGAATGACCAGATGGCCCCAACGCATTGAGCATTTTCGTTGGCCGTTTCACTGTAATAGCGCTCTACGAGATACTGGCGGATGTTTGCAGGCAGGGTGCTCGGCGGCGACCCGTCGCTTGCCTCGGCCGCGTCCAACTCGATTGTTGAGGGCGGCGCCTCCAACAAGCCATTATCGACATCTTCCGCGATTGCGTCATTGGTCGAAGCTGCCGGGGCTGACTGCACTGACGAGGCTGCACTAAAAGCAAGATAAATGAAGACGGCGACAACAATGGCCATTCCAACGAATGCCAGCCCCCAACCAACATGCGCATTGCTCCTCCTCACGCTTGAGGTCCGCTTCTGTCTTGCCAGTGCTCGAGCGCGGCGGCGACGCGGTCGATGCCTTCTGCGATCTCGCGGTGGCGATCGTGTAGCGAGATGAGGATAGCGATAGCGCCCAAGCTGAGTACGAGCATCATCAGCGCCGCGATGGCCGTGGCGATCGCATAAGGTGTGACCTCATCCATCCCTGCGTTGCCACTGTTGAGCACGAACATGAGCCCAAGCACGATGGCGACCAAGATGATGAAGCAAAATCCGAAGATCAGATATTTATAGAGTGATACGATAAATGGCATGAGCTTTAGCCTCCCCCTTGCGATCCGTTAGCGACCGGTTTTGCAGCGCGTGACGCCATGCTCTTCTCGGCACATGGTTTCGCCTTTGCGAGGACCAAGGTTCCAAGCATCTTCAGCCGCTCGGTCTTTTGGCGTCAGTGCGGCCCGCCTTGAACGTTCGGCATCCACGATATCGCCAGCGCCTTGCCTGCGCATTTCAGCTTCCAGTTCTCTGTTATATTGGCCAAATGTCTCGGTCATCGCGCTCACGACGTTACCAGGGCGGCCCTGTGGATGAGTGGTGGCTGGCTTAGCCGGCGCGGTGGATGGCGCCTGTCGATTAGATTGAGCTCTGTCTTCGCGCATTTTCTCGAAAATTCGAGACAAAGAGATGTTGGAAAGAGTAATGCGTTCTCCCATCGCGACAGCATCCGTGGGCGTATTGATTGATTGAGGCAAACTCAGGATTTCAACGGTTGGGCTGCCGCCTCGTTCTGCCGGGGTCGCCCTGTAGACAATGCTATTAATCCTAAATTGATCGTCTAACTCGGGACCTGTCGCCGCTGGGACTGTGGAGTATCGAAAATCTGCCTGACAAATCGATGCTTGATGGTGTCGATTTTGGTTGGAGGCCGACGCTGCTGGTATATGGGTTAAAAACTTTGCGTTGAGCACCGACCAAGTGGCGGGGCGGCCGTGGCTCCGTTCCATCCAGTTGACCAAAATCACTTGTCGGCGTGACCATTCCCCAACAGTGTTGCGGAAGGATTCCATCACTTCGCGCTGGTCGCACATCGATGTTGGATTAACCTGCTGCGCATGCGCTGGCGGCGCTATGCTCGCCGCCACAATGCTGAGGGCTAATGCGCGCACCGGCCGCTGCGATGCTCTGTTCTGAAAAAGTCCGGTCATGTCGCCTCCCTGTTGAAAAGAGGCGCCGGGCAAAGCCGGGTGTTCAGAACCCTGCACGAACACAAGGCGCCGCCACCTTTAGGCGGACCTTGGACATGCGTGACGGCCACCCGGCCGAAAGTAACTTTCGACCGGCGTTCGTGTTTCGAGGTTCTGACGCCTCACCTTCGGGACTGACCGAAGGCCGCTCAACTATGCCGAATGCAACAGCGAGATCAAGGGTGGCCGCTTCAGCAACGTGCGCGATCTGCGTCGATGTCACGATTTCTTGGATCGAACGCAATTTTACACGCGGCGCTCGCCGGCTTGCCGTCGCCAGGCCGCGATCACCTAAAAGGAATTGTTATGACCGATACACCTCGCAGCCGTCGCAGCGCGAACCGGCCGCTACGCTACGCAAAAGTCAAAGCACCAAGTCACCTCGAGAGTGGGCATGATGGCCGTGCGGTCATCATTGGGCCCAATGCACATGGCGTCGTGGGTCCGGACGGACGCATTGTTGCCATACCTATCGGATGGACGGGTCGCCATGGTAAGGACAAGCGGCTCGTTGCCGTGCCACCAAATGCTCGCACGGTCATAGGTCGTGACGGCCGGCTGGTCGTTGTTCTCGAAGGGCATCGCGCTGTCGAAAGTAAAGATGGCCGAATGATCGCGGTGCCGATCGCACAATCAAAGAAATTTAGTTTATAGATCCGGAATTTGAAATACTGTTTGATTTTTTTTAAAAAACTGGTCAATTTTTCAAATTGACGTACTTGCTGATTTTTGCTATAGCTAATTTTCACATTCAAAATTTGGAGTGTTGTTTTGATATTGGTCGTTCATAATTTATTTTGCGAAATTGATTTGTCCGACCTTCACCTCAAAATTTCTAAACTCGATGGGCTGCCACTTCAAGCGCTGAACAGCGTGAACGTCGATGGTCGCTACGCCCTGAGGCTGATCCGGTGAGCGCGGGGGGCAAAGCCATTGTCCCCCATTCACCGTCAGCATCCACATCTTCCAACATCGTTCAGCTAGCAGCGGCCAACCGCCTGAAGCCGCTCCAGCAAGGCGAACTCGATTGTTTTTGCGGCATCTACGCTGCGATCAATGCTGTGCGACTGAGCGCTGCCACCCTTGGTATTGCTCTGTCGCGACTGAACTATGGGGCGCTGTTTCATGAGGCGGTGGCCTTCGTTTCCAAAAAAGACCCGGTCGAAGCTCTAACATGGGGCCTGTCGTTACGTCGGCGGCTAGCCGTCACGAAGCTTATCGCCCGCGCTGCAAGCCTCCCAAGGCACCGCTTTCTTGTCGAGCGACCTGACTATCGAAAGTGGTCGGCGATCGATGATGCCTTCGAATGGATCGAAGTGAGCTTGGTCAGCGGTAAACCCGTCCTTCTCTACCTTGCTGAAGACCCCGACCATTACACCGTAGTGTCCGGAATCACGCCGACCGCACTCAACCTCTTCGATTCTATCGGAATGAAGCTGATCAGGCGCAAAAACTGCGGCTTCGCCAACGCCCCGCGGATTGTGTGGCCGCCCGGAATGATGCGGCTCGCCATCACGCCAGCCGCCTAGCTCCCATTTTCACCATAAGCAGCAAAGGAACGACAACATGGATTGTCGCGATGAGATGACTCACGCTTCGAAAGCCGAGCGGATTCGGGAACTCAATGATCGGTTGAGAACTACTGGCCTCGGTGGACGCACATTGCTCACGCGAGCGTTTGCTGCCCTACCACAGGATCAGATGCTGCAAATTCTTGCCAGAATACGCCAATTCGATGATTTTGATGGGGGAAATGATCCTTGGCGCGAGCACGATTTCGGCCAAGTCGGTCACGACGGTGCGCGTTACTTCTGGAAGATTGACGTCTATGACGTGAACCTTGAGTTCGGCTCGCCGGACCCTTCAGACGAGACGGTTACCTGCCGGGTCCTCACAGTGATGACGGAACAAGATTTATGAAGTTGAGCGATCGAGGCTCCGTAAGCTGGCGTGGCAGGATCGATCTGGCTGGCATCCAATAATCGATTCGCAGTCGCCGGCATCGCCAGAGACATCACAACGTAGGCAGTCGAAGGAGGATATGGCACAACAGTCGGCGAGACGGGCTAGAAATCTACGGAATGGCCAAACCCGTAAAGCTAAAATGGATCCGGTCCGCGAACTTCCATTACTGGCCCGCAGCTATGGGGCTGCTCATGGAGGCTGGACAGTTGACAGCTCCGACTACGTGCCAACACGCCTTTATTTACTACTTGCATCCAAAGGAGTATCGACAGGGGCCATCTGTTCTCCCCCTTCCATCTTTCTGCAGCTTTGGTAACAGTCTGGAGCGCTTGCTCTCCAGAAGGCGGACAGAAGGCGGGCCGGCGATCAGCAAAATGATGCGATAAGAAAGGCATACCGATACTTACCAAGTCGTAAACAATTTTGCCGTAATGCACCCTGTTCAACCAGACACTTATTCTAGAATTAGAGACTGCAATACTTGGTGAGAATTTCGTGCGTCGCAGCCAGATACACAGGTATCGTCATTGGCCCGGCCAAGCGCTCGCTTTTGATCTGCGACATATAAGGGCGGCAGTCCAGGCGGAATAGAGCGCCGACATACCGATTAGCGTGGGATGCGGTCTCCTTAGCTGCCCAGCACGTGTATCTCGAAGCGAATGGACGCCGCGTCATCGGATAGAGTGTGGAAGACATACGGCCGGATAGAGCCGCTTGCGTGAGCCGGATCAAGCCCTGCGGCTGTTCGGTAAGGGCTGCTCGCCTAGTCAGATAATTTGTATAATCTCCACGGCCGGATCGTCGCCAGCGAACTGCACCACGACCAGCCGGCCACGTGGGTGCGAGGCGCCCCGCCAACGGTGCCAGGACGCGCCCGGCTTCGAACTGCACGTCGGCCATGAGGCGAATGCGGGCATCCGCCATCGATACGGAAAATGGACCGAAGCTTTACGACATCGGAAGGCGGCAGATTATAAAGTTTCAATTGTTCTGCGAGATTATGGCCGCAGTCGTCGCTACTGGCAGCACTGTCGAGAAAACAGCGCCAAGCACCTTCTGAATATCAGCGAGCGGCGCATTCGACACGTAAAGGATGTCCTTGTTCTGGATCGGGAAACTCTGCGCGATGAAAAAAGTCGATGGGTCCTTCATGTTGATTCGGTAAATCACAGGAACTTTTCCGTCGGAAGTCGTCTGCGATGTTATGCGAATCTCGGGCGAAAGCGCCGCGGGATTCTCAAGGCGGAAAACAAACACACCTTTCACGTCGGCGCGCGAATCCTGCAACCCCGCTACGCGGCCCATGGCCTGCGCCAGCGTCAGTCCGGTCGCTTCAAAAGGCAGTTCTTCGCTGCGACCCACCGCGCCAAGTGCAGTGAAGCTGTATGGCTGGAAAAGTACCGTCATGACGTCGTCAGGCTGCAGCCGCACGTTCTGGCTCGGATCGCGGATAACGGTCTCGAGCGGTAGCGATGTAACCTGCGCGCCGCGGGTAATCTGAATGGTCATCTTGTTGACCGGCTGCTTCACCCCACCGGCTGCTGCCAGCACGTCAAGCACGCGCTCACCACGCGCGGTGAGTGGAATTCGAGCGCTGCCAGCAACGTCGCCAACGACCGTGACGTTTGCTGCCGAATTGCGCACGAGACGCACGATCACCTGAGGCTGGTGCGCCTTGCCAACAAGGCGGCTCGTGATCTCGCGGGCGATGTCCTGGGGAGTGCGGCCATCGGCTCTGATGCGGCCCGCGAATGGTACGACAATCTGGCCATCGCTATCGACCATCTGGTCCGGTAGAGAGGTTCCCCGCGCGGTCGAACTGGAAGTCAGTTGCGTGTTGCCCCCTGCAGCACCGAACAGTGCGGCTGGGGGAGCCTCCCATATCGCAATGTCGAGCAAATCTCCCTTGCCGATTACCGAACCGATCGCTTGGCCTTCTCCAAGGCTTTCGGAAAACAACGCCTGCCGGTTGCTTGCCAGGATATTGCGGGCCACCGCATCGGTCACGTCGATGATTCGGATCCGGGTATCAGCCATTGTCAACTGATCGGCGGCGTTGACCCCACGCGACGAGGGACCAGAGGAGGGTACAGTCGCACAGGCACTAAGTGAGAGCATCAGCCCCACGCTCGCCGTTACGTGAGCGGATCTAATCGATATTCTAAGCATGGATTCAGCACCAACATGGAAACACAAGTACCCGCAGACGCCGGACCTATGAAGCAAGCCGGAGCGCGGATCAAGGAAGCCTGCGTCCATGTGCTATTGAAGCGGGGCCGACCGCATCTGTCTACACTGGACGCGCATAGCGTGGAAGGCTAGGGCCTTAGCCTAACTCTAGGCAATCGGCCAACACAATCGTGTCAAGGTTTACACATCATGAATGCAAACAACCCTGCAACGAACGGCTACAATGGTGCCGGGCAGGAGGCCAAAGATGGTTCATTTGAACTTGAGAGAGCGAAAAAGCCACTCATGAAGATTTTAAATAAAACACGTCCGCTTTTTCTTTTGACGGTTGCTATTCCAACTTTTCTTTCAATCTTATACTTTGGGATTTTCGCATCGGATGTTTACATTTCCGAATCCCGCTTTGTTGTGCGCAGCCCGGACAAGCCAGCGACATCGGGCCTCGGAATGCTTCTCAAAAGCACCGGCTTTGCCAACGCTGGAGACGAGATCTATGCTGCTCACGACTATGTTCTTTCACGCGACGCACTGCAGACCCTAAATAGAGAAAATGACTTTGTGCGTGCATATAGCGCGCCCTCGATCTCAATTTTTGATCGCTTCAATCCCATGGGGACCGGCGGCACTTTCGAGGATCTCTATAAATACTATGAGAAAAAGGTGGAGATCCAACAGGACTCCACTTCGTCCATCGTCACGCTGACGCTTCGCGCGTACACGCCACAAGATGCCCACCACTTCAATGAGCGCCTGCTGGAGATGGCGGAAGCGACCGTCAACAAGCTGAACGAACGTGGACGTGAAGATCTAATTCGTTTCGCCGAGCGGGAAGTGGCGGAAGCAAAAGATAAATCACAGGCCGCCGCACTCGCACTCTCCGCCTATCGCAACGAAGCGGGAGTCATCGACCCAGAAAAGCAGGCGGCGGTTCAAATCCAGATGGTCTCAAAACTTCAGGACGAACTGATCGCAACCCGCACACAGCTTCGCGAACTTCGTGCGTTCGCACCTCAGAACCCGCAGGTTCCGGTACTCGAAACACGCGCGGCCGGAATCGCTTCGGAGATTAGTGAGCAACTTGGCGTGGTCACAGGAAACAGCAAGTCGCTCTCCTCGCGCGCCGCTCGGTATCAACGCCTCTGGCTGGAAAGCCAGTTTGCCGACAAGCAATTGGCGAGCGCCATGGCCTCGCTGGAGGAGGCCAGAAACGAAGCGCGCCGCAAGCAGGCTTATGTGGAGCGCATTGTACAACCCAATCTCGCGGACGACCCCCTTGAGCCGCGCAGGTGGCGCGGAGTCTTCTCTACTCTACTCCTCGGCCTCGCCGCCTGGGGAATCATTAGCATGCTTATAGCCGGCATGATGGAACATCGGGACTGAGAAACATGAGTAGCTTGCTCCCCCCCCTCCGGCGAAGTGCGGCAGTTCAAGGCCGCGTGATCTACGCGCTGTTGATGCGCGAGATTCTGACGAGATATGGTCGCCACAATATCGGGTTTCTGTGGCTGTTTGCCGAGCCGATGCTTTTCACCACCGGCGTTACGATCCTGTGGACGTTGGCGAAATCGGTACATGGTTCGTCGTTACCGATTGTTGCTTTTGCATTGACAGGATATTCGAGCGTCCTCCTGTGGCGCAACATGCCCACTCGCTGCATTGGAGCCATCGAGCCTAACTTAGCCCTGATGTATCACCGCAACGTTCGAGTGATCGATGTCTTTTTAGCCCGCCTTTTGCTCGAGGCGGGTGGCGCGACGATTTCATTTGTCACACTCAGCCTGTTTTACATTTACATCGGCTGGCTGGAACCGCCTGACAACGTGCTTACGGTCATTCAAGGATGGCTGTTGATTGCGTGGTTCGGAGCGGGCTTGGGCATGCTGTTGGGTGCGCTGGCAGAGAAGAGCGATATCGTTGAAAGACTTTGGCACCCGGTGTCATATATCGCTTTTCCACTTTCTGGCGCCGCCTTCATGGTTGATGCGCTCCCGCAAGCAGCGCAGCACTATATCCTCTACGTACCCATGGTGAATGGTGTCGAACTGGTGCGGGAAGGATATTTCGGGAACCAAGTCCGGGCTCACTACGACCTTCCCTACCTGGTTGCGTGCTGTCTGGTAATTTCGCTGTTAGCTCTCGCACAGGTTGCAGTCGTTAATCGTGAGGTCACACCGGAATGATCGTCGTTGACCGCGTCAGCAAATCCTACCCCACCCGTTCTGGATGTCGCGTCATATTAGACGACGTTTCCTTCACGCTCGACCGCGGCGAGAAATTAGGCATTTTGGGTCGTAACGGCGCGGGCAAATCAACCCTAATTCGCCTTGTGAGCGCTGCGGAACGCCCTACTTTAGGCACGATCACGCAGACGATGTCGGTGTCCTGGCCGCTTGCCTTTGGCGGCGCATTTCAAGGCAGCCTCACGGGACTGGATAACATTCGATTCATAAGCCGTATATACAACCAAAATTATCACGATAATCTTCAGTTTGTTTCTGACTTCACCGAGCTCGGTGTTTATTTACGAGAGCCGGTCCGTTCGTATTCTCAAGGCATGAGAGCCCGTCTCGCATTTGCAATATCAATGATCATCGAATTTGAGTGCTATTTGATAGACGAGATCACAGCGGTCGGCGATGCGCGTTTTCACGAACGCTGCGAAGCTGAGCTTTTTCATAAACGAGGCGATCGTGCTATGTTGATTATTTCACATGATGTCGAGTATGTACGAAGGCACTGCCAGCGCTTCGCTGTCCTCAATGAAGGAAAGCTAATTTTCTACAATGACTTCGAACAGGCTTACGAAGCCCACAGCCAAAACCTTCACCTGCATAGCTGAAAGCTAAGCTAATTGCGCCCAGAGCTTCAAGTTTGGCAGTATCTAAACTGATTATTTTCGCCGCAGCCACTCCCGCAGATAACGATGGACATCAAGCATGCTAGATGGCTAGAATTTCTTTCGGATTAGCCTGCAATAGGGCGGCAGGTAGAGTATCATAACAAGGTTTATGCAGCTGTAATTTAAGTTATAGTTTATGGGAGAGGGGCGCACGGTAGGCTGCCGCTTATGTCGACTTACGTGAGTGTTCATCTGCTTGACTAGCGCCGTTGGCATGGGCAGGATGAAAGCGGCTGCGATTTTGAAATATGTTCGGCCTTTTAGTATTGTCAAAGAAGGAAGAGGTTATACGGTTGGTCTATCATGACTTGTCGCGAAGCTTTTCTTTTATGTTTAGCAGTTGCTCGCTTCCCACTGATGGCCATTGCGACGACAGCGGCACAATAGCAGGCGTTTCGCATTCAACATGACCGTCTCACTTCGCGCATTTCTGGACTTGCTTCCCTATCGGCTCGACCAGGCCCTCTTGACGGCAAGTCGGCGGCAGGCCCGAGTAGCACGCCGCCGCTCACGCACTGCATCAGCGCCAAACATGCCAGCTATTCCGCCGCGACGCCTGTTTGTAGACGTTTCGGTGATCAGCAGGTTCGATGCAGGGACTGGTATTCAGCGCGTCGTACGGTCTTTGGCGCTGGAACTGATTGCCGAAGCCCGCGCCCAAGGTTGGGAATTGCAGTTCGTCGCGGCGACAAGGCGCCGGGCCTTTCATCGAATAGCTTGGTCAAAGGACGACTGCCTCACCCAGCCTGATGCAGTAGAAGGACGGTCAGGCGACGTTTTCGTTGGACTGGATTATGCGCTGGATGCGGTGCGCTGGCATAGAGGACAATTAGCGGCTTTGAGACGAAACGGCGTTAAATTTTGGTTCTTGGTGCACGATCTGCTGCCGTTGGAAAGGCCTGATTGGTTCGGCGCTAATACGATAGTTCGCTACAAGGCCTGGCTCGAAATCATTGCTGGCGTGGGAGATGGCTTTTTGTGCAATTCCGGCCAGACCGAGGCGCACCTGTGCGAGGTCCTGAGACGAGATTACGGACTGACTGGCGGTTACGCGACGAAAGTTTTGTCGATGGGGTACTCGATTAAGCAACCAGATAGTCCAGACGCTGCTGACACCGCGCTTCACCGATCGAACCTCTCGGCGCCCTACTTCCTGATGGTAGGAACTCTTGAGCCGCGCAAAGGGCACGCTGACATTCTCTCTGCTTTCGATAGGCTGTGGGCCGAAGGTTTGCCCGACGCGCTTGTATTTGTCGGACGGAAGGGTTGGCAGGTGGATGAACTGAGTAATTTCATCAAAAGTCATCCGTTGAACGGGAAGAAGCTGTTTTGGTTCGATGATGTGAGCGATCGTGAATTGGCGGCTATATACGCGCAAAGCCACGGCTCGATCGTGGCTTCCTATGCCGAAGGCTTCGGATTACCTTTGATTGAAGCGCTAGGCTATGGCACGCCCGTACTCGCTCGGGATCTTCCCGTGTTTCGATCGCACGAGGAAAACGGCGTCCACTACTTCCCCGCTGATGCTGATACTTCCACGCTCTCGCGGGCCGTGAAGAAATGGATTGAGCGAGTGCATGCTGCTGACATCGAGATTATCCGACCTGAGACATCTTGGAGCGATTCTACCCGTCAACTACTTGAAGCAATAAAATAGAATGTGGAGAGGGCGGAGCGCCTGATGATGAAATCCTATGCGCAGAATTTTGAGGACGTGCTTCTTTGGAGAGCGCTGAGGGAGGTGCCGCACGGCTTCTATGTCGATCTCGGAGCGCAGCACCCCGTTCTCGATTCTGTGAGTTGCTGGTTCTACCAACAGGGGTGGCGGGGCGTTCACGTCGAGCCAGTGCCCTTTTATGCGGAATTGTTGCGGCAACACCGCCCGGACGAGGACGTGATAGAATCCGTTATCTCCGACGAAGCGGGAGACCATGTCATTTATGTGTTTCCCGATACGGGTCTCTCTACGATGTCGATCCAGATCGCGGAGACGCACAAAGCGCAGTTAAAACGTGAGTGGGAAGAACGGGTCGTATCTTCAATCACCTTGGCTGACTTATTCGCGGCCAATGGAAATCGCGAGGTGCACTGGCTAAAAGTAGATGTAGAGGGGCATGAGCGAGCCGCCTTGTCAAGTTGGGGTAACAACGCGGTGCGACCCTGGATCGTGCTGGTGGAAGCCACCTTTCCGAACTCGCAGATCGAAACGCACGACGAATGGGAGACCCTCTTAACGTCGCGAGGCTATCGCTTTGTGTACGCCGATGGACTCAACCGGTATTATTTGCACGAAAGGCATGAAGATCTTCGAGACCGTTTTCGTTATCCACCAAATTACTTCGATCAATTCTCTCTCGGGGAGCACTGGGCCACCTATGAACTTCGCAATGACAACCGTCAGGCGCTCCAGGAGGCTGAGGACAAGCGGAGATGGGCGGAAGAGGAACGCGCACAGGCTCTGGCGGGGTCCGATGAGCGCGATGCGAACCTGTCTGCGTCCATCACCGGTCATGTGAATGAAAAGCTGACGGAACTGGAGACGCGAGTAACCCATGGGCACGAAGCCCTGGAAGCACGTCTGTCTGGGTGTCAGAACGACATGCGTGCGGAATTTTCGCAGCTCCTTGCGCAAGGCGGACAATTGAAAGCCTTGGTCGAGGGCATCCAAGCCGATGTCGTCAGCTGCGATAAAGTTTTACGCAGAACTGAGGAGACCTGGCGTTCGGCATGGTCGCAAATGGACCTGGACCGCCGGTTTCTATTCGGCCAGATTGGTGAGCTCGCAACAGATTTGAAGTGTTTGGAGCAGTCACTGCGGATCACACAATCCAGCCGCTGGCAAGCGCTGCGGACGCTGCTGAAACCCCGGAAAGCAGGCTTGCTGGCGGGCACCGAAAAGCATAGTAAGCCTCCTCTTCTAGGGCAAATAGAAATCCCGGATAACCCGCATGCACAACCCGCACGAGGGCCTGACAGCTTGAGCAAACATACAGATATTCGGGTCCAGACTTTGGGTGAGCTGTTTTCTTTGCCGCCAGCGGAATTCATCAGGGTGTCCTACCGCATTCTGCTTGACCGAGATGCTGACCAAGGAGGGCTGTCGCATTATCTGAGCCGCATGGGGTTGGGCGACAGCCGGGATACTATCCATCGCAGCATTCTGAATAGCAAGGAGTATCGCAAGCGCGCTGCCTGTGCGGACTTGCTGGAACTTGATGATGAAGCCTTCATCGAGGCTGCGTATCGCCGTCTTCTTGGGCGCGCCGCGGATGAAGGAGGGCGCGCGCATTATCTTGCGCAACTCCGCATTGGCAAAGCGCGCGCTGGCGTTCTTAAGAGTTTGGCTCGATCAACCGAAGCGAGGGCGGTTTCACAACCTTCAGTTCGCTTGCGACAAGAGATCGAAAAGTCGACGCGTCGACGCTGGCCTGGGCTGTCCTCAAATAGGTCAGCCAAGCGCTTATTGCAGCTGGATTTCAGGCTCTCTACAGCCATTGACCGGCTTGAGGGGGAGGTCCAGCGGCAATTAGGTGATCTCCGGGCCAGCATGGGCCAGCGCAGTCACCATCCGTCGAGCGAGCCTGTCAATGATGTTGCGCTCCGGCTGGCGCGTCCGCGTTGGGTTCCTCGCGACTTCCGCATGAGAGCTAGGTCTCCAGTCGGAGCGAGCGAAGATCGCGCGGAGTTGACACACGCAGATTATCGGGACCTAGCCGAGCGCATGAGACGAGGGGCTGGCTTTGGTCAGTTCCGGAACAGCCGGGAGGGGCAGCAGTTTAACGATTATTTCGAGGGAGATTACGAGCCGGAGGATCACGGCGGCGACATGGTCCGCTGGGTCCGTGAAGAGGCCACGATCTATTTGCGCGCCACCGGTTCGCGGCTGAACATCGAGGCTGCCGGCTTCTTTGAAGATCGTTCCGTGCTGATCTTTTTGGACAGTGTAGTCGTGGGTAAGCTGGACTTCACGAAGGAGAGATCTGTCGAAGGTTTGTCAGTCACCGACTGGGTTGGCGAGGACGTCGTTATCCGCTTGAAGTGTTCGGGCTTTTTTAACCCCGCAGCAGCAGGTGTCAGTTCCGACACGCGCGATTTAGGTCTGCTAATCCGCGCGATTTATTTTGATTGAAAGGCCCCTCAATGAAGGTTTTGTTTTTCGGGCTGGGCAGGATCGGCCTCCCTCAGAGTTTGGTTTTTGCTGAGGCAGGGCATCAGGTTTATGGTTTCGATGCCGACCCTGCAGTTATTGACAACCTCGTGGCTGGCGAGCTCCCGTTCGACGAGCCAGGCATGGGCGAATTGCTTGCGAAGCACAACGGCATCGGCTTCAAGCCCGTCAAGGACTGGACGGCGGTTCTGTCCGAGATCGACGCCGTTCTGTTCACCTTGGGCACGAAAGCTCCTGATGCAGTAAGTTGCCTACAGGAGACTACCGGCGACATATCGCCCGTTGAAAACATTCTTTCTGAACTGTTGACTCACCCGGATGTGCGCAAGGGCATCCTGCTTGTGTTCCGTACGACCCTGTTCCTCGGCAGTACGGAACGCCTTAAGGCGTTTGTGGAGACAAAGCTCAACGTCCGCGAAGGCGAGGACTGTTATATGTCGTTCGTGCCTGAGCGCCTTGTCGAAGGACAAGCGATCACCGAGGAAGAACACCTTCCCAAGATCCTTAGCGGTTTTTCGGATCGTGGCGTCGAACTTGTTTCGGAACTGTTCAAGCCAATCGGCGGAAAGCAGGTTATCGTGTCGTCTCCAACAACGGCAGAGTTCTGCAAGCTGACCGACAATAGCTATCGCAACACCATGTTTGCTTTTGCCAACGAATTGGCCATGTGGTCGTCTCAGCGCGGCGTGGATGCCAACGAAGTGATCAACGCGATCAACGCAGATTATGACCGCAACAATGTTCCAAAGCCGGGATTCGTGTCGGGCTATTGCTTAGGCAAAGACCCGTATATTTTTGAATATGGCTTTAACGGGGCAGGAATCGGGCGCGATTTCCAGTCCCTTTGGTATTATGGGCGGCGGACCAACGATGCCCTTGTGCGCTTTGCCGTCGAACGGGTTTTGCAAGGTCTTGCGCGCGTGGGCAAAGATCGCTCATCCGCGAAGGTTGCCGTTTTGGGGCTTTCCTTCAAGGAAGATATTGACGATTTTCGAATGTCCCACGCATTCGATCTGATCGATGGTCTGGCCGATGCTGGTATAAGCAGAATTCTGGGTTTCGATCCGCTACTCGAGAAGAATAAGTACACGCGGATTCCTGAGAAATATGGGGATAATCGCTTCGAGTGGACAGGTGGGTTGGCGCCTGAAATGTTCGCCGATGTCGACGCCGTGTTGATTGCGCACCGTCATGAGATTTTGCGCACACAGTCCGCCGAGACACTCGCCGTACTTCTCCAACATGCCCCCCGCCCCTTAGTCCTGTTTGACGGCTGGAATGTCTGGCGCCCCGCGCAGGCGATCGAGGGGATCCATTACGAAGGTCTCGGTTTCGCACCGGCAGGAGTGTAATCACATGAAGCATGTCATGGTAACCGGTGCCGCAGGATTTCTGGGTTCGTTTCTGACTGAGGAACTCCTTCGCCGTGGCTACGCGGTCACGGGCGTAGACAATCTGTTCCGGGGCCGGAAAGAAAATCTGATCGTCGCACGACAGAATCCGAATTTCCGCTTTGAGCAAATTGATCTGACGGACGATGACGCCGCTGATCGTATCCGAACGATGTTGCAAGAAGACGGTACGGAAGCGGTCTTCCACCTTGCCGCCATTAACGGCACCGAATACTTCTACGATGCTTCGTGGATGGTGCTCGACGTCAACGTCTCAACCACTCAGACAATGATCGAGGCAGTCGAGGGGACGAAGGTTGGCTATCTCTGCTACACCTCCAGTTCGGAAGTGTACGGCGATCCCATGATCATACCGACCCCCGAGACGCACCCGGTTCTCCTCAACGCTCAGGCAGATCGCGACTCCTACGCCTCAAGCAAGGCGATGGGTGACTTCTACGTCCGTATTGGTGCGCAAAAGCTGGGGATCGAAGCGCTCGCGGTCCGCGTTTTCAACCAATACGGTCCCCGGATGGTCGGCACCAAATATGGCCAGGTGATCGGAGAGTTTGTAAAACGCGGCCTTACCGAACCCGAATTCACGATGATTGGGGACGGCTCTCACACACGCAGCTTCTGCTTGGTAACGGATGGCGCACGCATACTCGTCGATCTGCTCGAGAAGCGCGTCACCGGCTTCATCAACTTAGGCAATGATATTGAGATTTCGATCCTCGAGTTGGCTATGCGCATTCACGCGAAGCTAGGTCGCGAATTCAATCCAGTGTTCCTCCGGGAACGACCGCACGACCATCGGCGCCGCTGCCCAGATCTTACTCGGCTCAAGGAATGCCTGCCGGATCTGGAACTTACCGATCTGGACACAGGCCTCGACATCACCATCAAATGGTTCCGTGAGGCCGCACAATAATGTCGCTCAGGGGAAGGACCGTGGTCATCACGACGCCGGCCTGGGCGCATGGCGACGGCGTCGGTCATGACATCGACGGTATGGCTCGATCCCTCTTGAGCGCGGGTTGCAAGGTCATCGTGCATGCGCAACATTACAGCCCGGTGTTTGAAAGCTGGCGCGTGGACAGAAGCTACGTCCGCGATCTCCTCGAAGAGCCGGCGACGGTGCTCATCCACCATCACTCGATAGGATGTGAAGAAAACGAGACACTGCTTAGGTCAGCGCGATCGCGCATCCGGATCATGCGCTATCATAACGTAACGCCGCCAGAATTCTTCGAAGGGTACAGCGATGACTGGGTGCGCAGTTGTGAAGGCGGGCGGCGCATCACACCGGACCTCGTGCGCTACTGCACCGATTTTTCCGTGCCGAGCCTCTACGATGCTCGTGACCTGGTCCATGCTGGTGCGCCGGTGGATCGGATCACCTACTGCCCGTACTTCCATAAGCTGGAGGATTTCGATCGGGTAACCCCCACATCATCTGTGCTGGACAGACTTCGGCAGGACGAACGATTCCACGTCCTGTTCCTAGGACGCCGTGTAAACAACAAGGGGCACCTCCACCTCATTCGCACGATCGCGGCCTATGTCCGCGAGTACGATAACCGGATCGTCCTGCACCTTGTCGGCTCTTCGGACCAAAACTTGAAGCGCTACGACGACGAGATCCGAGCGGAAATCAGCGCGCATGCGCTTGAACAAAACGTTATTCTCTATGACAAATTGCCTTTTGCTGACATCGTCGCTTTCTACAAAGGTTGCGACGCCTTTCTCTGCATGAGCGAGCATGAGGGTTTCTGCATTCCGGTCATTGAAGCTGAATATTGTGGATTGCCCGTGCTGGCGCATTATCGGCGCGGAGTCCCGGAAGCATTAGGACCGACACAACCCTGGTTCACGTCGCTCAATTATGCCGACTATGCTCGCGTTTTGCGACGGATCAGGGTGGAACCTGGTTACGCGCGCAGTCTTGGTGAAGCCGGCGCTGCCTCGGTGCGCGAGCGCTTCGACATCGCAGCGATCCAGGCGCGCTTCCTCGAATGGACCGAGGATCTGGTTCTTGCTGATCGGAAGGGGGCTGCGGCACTTCCCATGGCTGCGCCGTCGCCACGGCGTAAGATCGCGTTCATCGTACAGCGTTTCGGCCGCGACGTCGCGGGTGGCGCAGAGGCATTTGCGCGCATGTACGCGGAGCGGCTTGCGGAGTTCTTTGACATCACGGTCCTGACGACGACGTCCAAGACCTTGGATTGGGACAGCGATCTCGCGGTGGGTAGCCAAAAGGACATAGAGAAATTTGAGATTCTCAGATTTCCCCCGCATCATCGGCGTAATCTGGAACAATGGGATGCGGCGAGCGCGCAAGCTTTCGCGGGCGAGATCTCATACGAAGAGTGGCAATTTTATCATGGTCCGCATGTCCCCGAGCTGCGTGATTATTTGGATCATTACGCAGAAGATTTCGACCTTATAGTCAACTGGACCTATATGTTTGCTACTTCAACATATGCCCCAAAAGTCCGGGGCCGTGTTCCGCTCGTAAATGTTCCTTTTTTCCATGACGAGATGTGGCTATATATGCAGGGCTGTGGCGCCAATGCGTTGCAATATGATGCCAACATCTACCAGACCCAGGCTGAAAAAGATCTTGCAGCCCGCGCGATCCTGGGGATCGATCGCAAGAACTCGATTGTCTTAGGCGCTGGCGTGCAGGAAGCGGTGCTTGACGAAATCCGCAGCGCTAATACATGCTCGCCACTTGCTGACCCTTATATAGTCTATGTTGGCCGCATAGAAAAGCCAAAGGGCATTCCTGATTTGCTGGAACAATTCAGGAAATATAAAGAGCAATCTGGCTCAAGCGTGAAGCTGGTCATTATCGGACGGCCGCACGGAATGGAGATTGAGGCGGATGACGACATCATTCTGCCAGGGTTTGTTTCGGAAGAGGAGAAAGCAACCTACATCAAGCACGCCCTGTGCCTAATCAATCCATCTCATTTTGAGAGTTTTTCGCTCGTTTTGGTAGAATCCTGGTCCCTGGGTCGGCCCGTGATGGTCACAGGGGCATGTGCGGCGACAACAGGACAGGTTGAGCGTTCCGGCGGAGGCTTCGTCTACCGCAACTATCGGGAATTTGCCTGGAGCTTGGACACTCTCGAAAAAGATAAGGATCTTGGCGATCGCCTCGGCGCCAACGGTTCCGCTTTTTATGAGACCAACTATCGCTGGTCGAGGCTGGTGCCTAAGCTTCGGTCGTTTTTCGACAGCGTTATAGCCGGGTGATCGGGTTCGATTGGCGACCCGCTTGATGAAGGGACAAGCCGATGCGGAAAATCTTCGCACTACCGCGGTAGTGCCATGGGATAAGGCTCAAGGCCCCGAGCGCGGTCTTGAGCTCCCACTTTGGCAACTAGGCTGTAGACTCATTAACACGCAGCCAGATCCGTATTGAGGCGAGTTGGACCATGGCGAGGAAGTTAGCGGCGAGCTTGTCATAGCGGGTAGCCACCCTGCGGAAGTGCTTCAGCTTGGAGAAGAACCGTTCGATCAGGTTGCGCTCGCGGTAGAGCCTCTTGCTGAAGCAGGGTTTCCATTTCCGGTTGGATTTGGCCGGGATATTCGGCGTGGCTCCTTGCTCTTCGATCAGTGCGCGAATGCGGTCGGCATCGTAAGCCTTGTCGGCCAGCACGATCATATGCGGACCAAGATGATTGAGCAGCGTGTCAGCGACCTGCCCGTCATGCGCCTGTCCAGCGGTCAGACCGAGCCTGATCGGGAGCCCTTGCGCATCGACGACTGCGTGGATTTTGGCCGTGAGTCCGCCTTGGGAGCGACCGAGACAATGATCTCGATCCCCCTTTTTGCCGTCGCGGCCTGCTGATGGGCGCGAACGGAGGTGCTGTCGATCATCTGGATGTCGCCTTCATGGGCAGCGGTGATCGCGTCCATCATCCTGTCCCAGACGCCCGCCTTCCGCCATCGCACAAAGCGGTTGTAGCAGGTCTTGCGCGGCCCATAGCGCTCGGGCAGATCGCGCCATGGCGCACCGGACCGCAGCACCCAGAAGATTCCGTTCAGCACGCGGCGGTCATCGACGCGCGGAACACCTCTCGGCTTGTTGGGCAACAGCGGTTCGATCACGCCCCACTCGAAGTCGGTCAGATCATATCGGCTCATGCCGAGCGTGAATCAGAAACTGGCTTGAGATGGAAGCATGAACCGCTCTTAGCAACATTGCCCGCCATCGTTAGGCTTGATAGCCTGACCACATGTGGACGTTTTATCTCTGGAATTTTGCGGCTCTTGCGGCCGCCATTTACTGCATAGCCAAGGCGGTCATCGACCTCAGTGCCCGGCGGTACGCTTGGGGGATCGTCGGCCTGGCAAGTGCGGCGGTCTTCCTGCTCACCCCAATCCAAACTCATGCAGTAAAGGTCGACCTGCCCGCAGCCGCAAATTAAGCGCTAGGCAAATTTATGAGTTCACGGCCTAGCGCTAATCATGAATGAAATTTTATTAGATAATGTACATAGTAACTTCGCTGTTAATTTTGGGATTTTCTTTGTAATGTTAGACTGGGCACGGAAGGCCATAAAACTTGACGTTGTTGGGAGAACTAAGCGGGGTGGACAAATTTGGCGGATTGACATTTTCGACAGCGACTGCTGCATTGTCGATCGTTGTGGCCTACCCATACCCCTGAAAAGCGTAGGGACTGAAATTTAATGGGAATAAATTTATGCAGTCTGACGTAATCGTTAACAAGGCAATCGTGGTCGATCTGTATCGATCGATATTGGGCCGCTCCCCGGAAAGCGAAGAAGTCATTGTTGAGCATGCCTCGAAAGGTAGCGTGGAGAGAATTGCGAGAGATCTTCTATCCAGCCCCGAGTATATTGCACGTCAAACATACAGCTTCACGAATCATGACTTAATCGGCGGCGGGGAGATATTGGCCAGACACTCAAAAAAGGATCGCTCGTTCCGACCGGGCTACATCACTAATTTCATGGGTGTGGATACCGACATTCGCTATTGCGGTTGGACGACTGAGCGCGTTGAAGATGACATGCCTGTGCCCGGAAATTTCCATGCCAGCGCAGTCGAGTGGGCAGCGGCTCTGCGAGCTGTCGACTTGTCGCGGGACAGCTTCACGGTCATTGAGCTTGGTGCTGGATGGGGCTGCTGGATGGTCAACACTGCGTATGCGGCTAAGAGATTGGGACGGACGGTCTTAGCGCTCGGCGTCGAGGGCGACGAAAGCCATGTCTCATGGATCAAGTCGCATGGCGCGATTAATGGATTAACGGAGAATGAAGTGCGGATAGATCGCTCCGTCGCTTGGGGAAAAAATGGCTTCGCGATCTTTCCACGCTCCGAAGATTCGGCCAACTCATATGGGCAGGAGCCGCGCTATTTTCCTACCGAGACGGAGGCGAGGACGTTCGCATCGGTTGAGCCTGACGCCTTTGATGTCCTTGAGGCTAAGACTCTCGAGACCATTGCAGCTGGCCTTGACCGGGTTGATCTACTGCATGTCGATATTCAGGGCGGCGAAGCGGCGCTAGTTCGCGAGTCTCTTGATTTTCTCGGAGACAAAGTCGCCTACATTGTCGTCGGCACACATGGCCGCGATATCGAGGGCGACCTCATTATGACCTTGCGCAATCGAGGATGGATTCTCGAGATCGAAGAGCCCTGCACATTGCCATTACCTCTTCATGGCGGAGGAACTCCATACGCTGATGGCCTTCAAGGCTGGCGCAATCCACAACTTCTGCCGCTTGAGTAAACGTGGCGCAGTTGCGGAAGCTGTAGATCAGTTTTGGACATCACAGTGTTGCCGACGTTTGTTTGATGGTCCTATCGACGATCGCAAGACCTTCCGCCCGTGCTTCGATCGTAAAGGGGCAGCACTTCGGCCATGCACGAGAGTGGCGAGTCACTTGCGGCGCAAATAATGTTTTCGGGCTTTAAATGGCGGTGCCTAAAACCGATTAATGCGCGGAATACATACGGAGCAAATAAAAAATGTGCGCGCCCCTTTTCGGGCTTTTCTTTAAACCATTGACTGTTCGGGGAGAATTGGTGGGCGCACTAGGCGGGCGTGGACAAATTTGAGCCAGTATCCGGTGATCGCGATACGGACCATACCGCAGAACCTTTTGGCCAGTCGTTCGAATCCCATCGCGATGGCGCGATGGCCCTTAAGGTGACCGAACATGCGCTCGGTTATGCGCGATCTTCACGTGGCGGTTTGATCGGCTGGAAATGACGGCCTCGATATTCCGTCGGGCAAGGTCGGAGCGGATTGCTTCGGTGTTGTAGCCCTCGTTTCAAGATTCAGCGCGCGATAAAAAGACGTCCGCGTAATTCTCCGCCAGCCTTTCGCAGCGCCTTTCCTCACCAGATCAGTGCGCTGCCAGCGCACACAATTCCGGCACGCTGCTGATCCCCAGTCGCTGGTAGGCACGCTTGCGGTAGGTCATGACGCTCGTTTTCGCGATACCCAGATCCAGCGCCGTTGCCTCGACCGACATGCCGGCGGTCGCCCGGGCGCAGACTTGTCGCTCGCGCCGGGTTAGATTGGGGAAGAGGTGCCGCAGTCGGCTTTCGATGTGCTGGACGGAGGAGAAGCAGGAAAGGGTGCGCCGTCGATTGAGGGGCAGCATCGGCAGCGCTAGGCGGGCGAGGCCGACCAGTGCATCCAACTCGCCGTCCGTAAAGAGGCCGGTGGAGCGATGGCGCGCGACATTGATGACGCGCCAGGCCTGTGGTCCGCGCTGGATGATCGATACGCGCTCAACGATACCGGCCTGATCGAAGAAGCGCCTGCGGAACTCATCGGAGCTGATGTCCGGCGGCCGGATGCGCTGGATGGCGAGGTCGCTCACGCACGGCGCTGCGCTATAGGCGTCGCAAACCGGGTCGATATTGTGATAATGCTGGCTATAGGCCGGCAGCATTGCTTTCACGCGTGGTTCGCCGAAGAAATATTGCAGGTCGCTGGTTTCTCTGCCCGTCGCCTCGAACAGGTAAATTCTGCGCGCGCCACCGGTGACGGTCATGACCGAATCATGGACGGCAGTGCCGAACTGGTCGGTCCCGGCGGTTTCCAGCAAGCGTTCATAGATGGCACCCATGGAGACGGGGGCGCGCCATTCCTCGATCTTGCGGATGTAGGACATTCAGCTCTCCTGCCGCCTCTGGGATTATAGCCCCTCAGTCGCGACTCCACGCCTCTTGAACACCTTCATGGCCGTCAACGCAATCGCTGCCGCGATAGCCGGCACCGCAAAGGAGGCCAGAATGGTGGTCTCCGCAATGCCCGCCTCAAGCTGCGCGCCAATCAGCACCGGCGCCGCGACCGTCCCGATGCGGCCGACGCTCTTGGCCCATCCGATGCCAGTCGATCGCAGGTGCGGTGGGTAGAAGCTGGCGAGGATGACATTTACGCCGCCATAAGCGCCGAGGGCAAAGAAGCCGCAGGCTGCCAGAACGAGTTGAAGGACCAAGGCCGAGGACGCGCCCACAATCTGGCCGGCCACGAAGAAGAACGCTGCGGCGATGAGCAGGGACGAGACGAGAACGCGACAGGCGCCGTAACGGTCGATCAAAAGCCCCATGCATAGCGCCGCAGCGATGCCGCCGAAGGAAAAGATGGAGAGCGCCATGGCTGCGAAGGCCGGCGCATAGCCGAGCCGGACGAGCAGAACCGGCAGCCACGAGCTGAGGCAGTAGCTGATGGTCAGCATGGTAATAAAGACGAGCCACAGCATCAGCGTGCCCAGCCGATAGTTGGGCGCCAGAAGGTTCAAGGGGTTGGCCCTGGGTTGGGGTGCGTGGCTTTGCGGTGCCACATCCTCGGCGTCCCGCAGAACCAGGATGGTGATGACGGATGTCGCGAGGCAGAGCAGTCCCACCGCGCCCATCGCCACGCGCCAGCCGCCTAGTCCGGTAAAGGCGATGGCGACGATGCCCGCAATGGTGGCGCCGAGGCCGTAGCCGGTGAACAGGAAGGTGATCGCCAGGCCGCGGCGTTGAACGGGGGCGGCTGCGGTGACAATTGCAAGGCAACTCGGCAGACAGCCACCCAACAGGACGCCGGTTATCAGCCGCATCCAGAACAATTGCTCGGCGCTGTTCGCGAGACCCGTCAAGGCTTGAGCGGCGCCAAAGCCGGCGAGGGTCAGCCCCACCGTCCACCGGTCGCCAAACCTCGCGGCCAGCGGAGGAAACGCAATCAGGCCGATGCACTGGCCGATCAGGTTGGCCGAGAAGATCGGGCCGAGATCAGCATCACCAAGGCCAAGCATCGGCGCGAATTCGGGAGCGAGCGGGCCCATGATCGTGTGGACCAGCCCGTCCAGAAAATAGACCATCGCACAGATCGACACAATCAGAAGCGTCGAGGCTTTCGCGCCTGGCGGTGGGAGTGATGCGGGTGAAATCAGAAGGTTCCCGACAGTCGCACGCCATAGGTCCGCGGCGGGCGCAGCGACGTCGCGACCACACCAATGGTCGAATAGGCCGGGTTTGGCGCCACATTGTTGACGACGACGTCATCCTCGATGTTGTTGACGAATGCGCTGATGCTCATCCCCTTGCCCTCGAACGCATAGGTCAGAACTGCATCCGTCCGGGTCGATCCGCCAACGCGCGTTTCCGGCGTGTAGGCCAGATCCAGCTCGCGCGGCCCCTCATAGCGGCTGAAGATGTTCGCGATGATGTGGTCGCCCGATCCGAGCGTAAAGCTTTGTTCCAGCGAGGCGGCGACCACCCACTCCGGCGACTTGAGCGCGCGAAGTCCGCTGCAATCGACCGTGGTGCCGGCGGTGCGGCATTGTGAGGTCGGGCCGGGGGTCGAAACCGAATTATAGACGAGCTTTTTCACCCGCGCATCCAGCCACTGGGCCTGCAGCCCGATCCGGGTGGTCGGGGTGACCAGCAGTTCTGCTTCGGCTTCTACGCCCTTGGTGCGAACCTGGCCGATATTCTCCGTCACCAGAACCACGGCCGGGGGAATGAGCTTCACATAGCCAAGCTGCTGGTCCTTATAGTCCAGCAGGAATGCCTCCACATTGAATTGCAGGCGGTTGTCGAGGAAGCGGTTCTTCGTGCCGATGGTATAGGCGGTAACCTTTTCCGGCTCGAAGCTGTTGGCGCCCGGCGGGCCGAGGAAGAAGCCGCCCGCTTTGAAACCGGTGCCGACATTGGCGTAGACCAGCGAGCGCGGTCCCGCGTCAAACTCGAGGCCGGCACGCCATGTGACGGCTTCAAACGTCAGCGATCGGTCGACGACAAATGCCGGCGCGCCGACCGGGACGAGCGGAATGACCGGGTCGGGCCCGGGGGCATTGCGAATGGTGTACCGCTCGCTGTCGCTGGTCTTGCGCTCCCAGGTGTAGCGCAGTCCCCCGGTCACGCGGAATGCGGGCACGATCGCAAAGGTCAATTGGCCGAAGCCGGCGGCGGTCTTGCCCGATGTGTCGATGATCTGATCGCTGTAGGTGAGGGCGGCCGCGCTTTCCGTGTTCGAGCGGGCGGTGACATGCGTGTCGAGATAATAGGCCCCGATCAGCCAGCCAAAGCGATTGCCCGATGGCGAGGCGAACCGCGCTTCCATGGAGATCTGCTCGGGCTGCTGCTGCTCGATGATCTGGAAGCCGGTCTGCGCGCTGTTGTAGCTCAGCCTGGATGTCCGATAAGCGGGGATCAGCGTCAGCGTGCCGGCATCGGTCTCGACATTCACATTGGCGAGCAGCCCATAATAGTCGCTGTCGATGAACGAATTGTCGGTCTGCCGCGCGAGTGGGGCAAATGCCGCATCCTGCTGGGATAGGCTGGTGCGTGGGTCGCCGAAATAGCAGATGTCCGGTCCGCAGCGCTTGCGCACGGTCGATCCGCCGCCGCGGCCGCCCTGATGGGTATAATCTCCGACGATGTCGATGGTGACGGCGCTGCTCGGCTGGAGCCGATAGGAGAGTCGGACGGCCTGACCGCGCTCATCGTCGAGCCCGTCCGAGAAGAAGCCATCGCGTTGCAGGATTTGGAATGCGGCGCGGAAGGCGCTGGTCTCGCCGACCGGGAGGTTGACAGCGCCGGACGCGGCAACCCGCGCATAATTGCCGACTTCAAAATTGAGTTGCGCGCCACGCTCACCGATGCGGGCGTGCTGCGGCAGGATGTTGATGGCGCCGCCCGTCGCGTTGCGGCCATATAATGTACCCTGCGGGCCTTTGAGCACCTCGACGCGCTCAAGATCATAGAACAGGCCCTGCACCGCCGTGGGGCTGGCAAGATATACGCCTGAGAAATTGACGGCGATGGCCGGGTCGGAGAAGGCGTTGCCGCCAAAGTTGCTGACGCCCCGGACCGTCAGGACGGTATAGGGTCCGGTTCCTGCCGTGACCTGCAGCGCAGGAGCCACCTGGGTCAGCGCCGCTGCGGTGGTCACGCCTCGCGTCGTCAGATTTTCGCCGGAAAGGACGGTGACGGAGACGGCCGCGCGCTGCAGATTCTCTTCCCGCCGCTGCGCCGTGACGACGATATCCTCAAGCCCTGCCGCAGCGTCCTGCCGCGCGGACGACACAACCGCCCGATCGGCAGTGCCGGTTTGCGCGTGCGCGAGTGCGGGCATGATGCTCAGGGCTGTGCCCGATAACAGCGCGATTAGCCGGCTCGACATACAATCTCCCTTTGTTTCTGTTTATTCTTGTGACGTAGCGGCTCTGCGGGCCGAAATATGTCCTTCATCCGAAGGACAGGCGGCCTCATGATTTGAGGCCGAACCTTGCCCGGGCTTCCTCGACCGTCGCGGGCTTTGCGCCATAGAGCGCCGCGATCTGCGTCGCGGCGCGCACCATGTCGGTATTGTCCCGCGCTATGGAGCCGTCCGGCATGTACAGGCTGTCTTCCAGGCCGACGCGCACGAGATCGCACCCCATGGCGATGCCCAGCGTGACGAAGCGGAACATGTCCTGCCCGGTGGCGGTGACGCCGACGATGGCTTTGGGGAAAAGTCGCAGGCCCTCATCGATCGAGAAGATCACATTGCGAGCGATCGCCGGTGTTGCCCCGAAGCCGCCGCCGTGGAGCAGCCACATATTTTCACGATCGCGATCGAAAATGCCCTCATTGGCATAGCGCAGCAGGCGATGGAGGGCGCTGGCTTCCACCACCTCATATTCAAGTGCCGAGCCGCGTTCATAGACCGCCTTGATCGTGCTCTTGAGCAGTTCGGGCGAATTCACATAGGGCGTTTCGCCCGGATAATTGCCGCCCGGATTGTAGAAATCCGCCGAGCCGGCGGCGATGCCGAACAAGTCCTGCGACGGCTCGATGGCGAGGATACCGAGCCGCTCCTTGTCCGATGGCCAGTGCAATTGCCCGGTCATTTTGTCCCGGCGAACGCCAATGCCGTTGGTGGTCTGCACAAGGATCGGCGAGCGGGCGCGAATTTCGCGGATTGCCTCGGCATAGATCGCGGGATCACCGCTGTTCATGCCATCGGGGCCGCGTGCGTGGAAATGGACCATCGCCGCGCCCGCCTCATAGCAACGCGCGGCCGCTTCGCCGATCTCGACCGGCTGCTTGGGCACCACCGCTCCATCGCGGTCCTGCTGCATTCCGCCGTTGATCGCGACTGTAATTATGACCTTGTTGTCAGCCAGCATTCCGCTCTTCTCCAGATGATGTCTGGAGCAATATGGAAGCGCCGCCGCGCCGTCTGTCCTTCGGATGAAGGACAGCATCGGGGCAATGAGCCAGGTCCAAGCAGCACGTTTCGCAGCAAGCTGGTGACCAGTTCGCTACCGCAGTGTCCCGCCCTGATCTCCCTGCGCTCGCGATTTCCGGTTGGCTTTGGCGCGTTTCATTGCATAACGCGCATCATGTCGCGAGAACCGGAATTATCCGCTGGCAAGGCGCCCGAGCGCACGCCTTTTGGCAGGCTGATCAACAGTCTTCTGGCGACCGCGCAGATGTCCAGCGCGCGGCAGATCGATGCCGAGCTGGATCTGGCCAATCTCGATCGGCGGTTGCTGTCCTTGATCGGTCGACGTGGCAAGGTGACCTTCACGCAGATTGCGCGCCTCTCGGGCATTCAGCGCGCGCAGATCAGTCGGTCGCTGGCACACCTGACCGCCACGGGCCTCGTGCACCGTCCCGACGTGCGCTCCAAGGCGGAATTTACCGAGAAGGGCCGGGCGGTCTACGAGGAGATCCTCGCGGTTGCCATTGCTCGCAATGTGGAGGTCTGCGGCGGGCTCGACGCGCCGACGCGGGACTTTTTCATCCGTGCGACCCGCTTCATGATCGACGAGGCAGCGGCGATGCTCGACGCTGAGATCCAGCTGTCCGGCGGGACGCAGGAGCCGGGGGCCGAGCGCAAGTCGGAAAGGCGGCCCAATGAGCGGAACGAGCCGGGCATTGCCGATGCGCGCGTCCATGTGATGGTTCTGCCGCCATTGACGACGCTGGCCTCCTATCTCAACCGCACCGCCACCCTGCTGGCCAAGCGGGTCGGAGCGATTTCGTCTTTCGAAGCGGATATGCTGATGCTGATCGGCAAGAACGAGCCGATGACCCAGCTCAGCCTGACGCGCACGACGGGCGCCAGCAAGAGCCAGATCGTGCGTGCGTTGACGCGCATCGAGAGCATTGGGCTGGTCAACCGCACGAAAGTGCCGGGCCGCCGCGATATCCTGCTCGATCTTTCGGCGGAGGGGCGCGGTTTGTGGCGCCTGCTGACCACGGCAGAGGCTGATCGCGACGCGCGGTTGCTGGGGGTTCTGGAGCCGGGAGAAGAGGCCCGCTATCGCGCCGTCCTCACCTTGCTGATGGAAAATGCCCGCGCGATGGCGCGCGGCTGATCGATCGATCAACCGGTCCCCGGCGATCGTTCGGCGGTATTCAAATCAACAACAGCATTTAGGCAGAAACGCGTCGCGCAAATGTGCGCGACGTGCTGAATCTACTGGAATGCCGCTGGTTTCTGGGGAACTGTCCTGGCTGTTCGAGACCTCGTTAAGCTATCTGCCTGAACGGATGATCCATTTCGTTATCAAAATCAACAAAACTCTTGTGCATCGATAATTGGCCTGCAATACCCATCCATGCTTCGGTCACCGACAAGGTGCGGGGCCGGAAGCCAGAGGTTTCCATCTAGGGGAGGTTACATGCAGATCGTTCGACGGGCGCCCTTGCGGCGCAATGGATTGCTATTGGCTGGCGCCGCGTTGATGGGGGCGGGCGGCGTCTCTCCGGTTTCCGCGCAAGACGTTGATAATGATGATGAGGACAAGACCTCCGTCATTCATGACATCGTCGTCACCGCCGAGCGGCGCGCGATGAACCTGCAGGATACCCCGCTCTCGATCGTCGCCGTGAACGAAGAAATGGTGGAAGCCCGCGGCATCGAGGATCTGGAGGATCTGGCCAACCAGACACCCAATCTTAGCATCGCCCCGCAGCGCGGCGGCAGCACATCCACCCCCTCCTTCACGATCCGCGGCATCGGCGGCGGCGGTGGCGCACTCGGCGAGCGCGGTGTGGGCCTGTATATCGACGGTATCTACATGCCGCGCACTGCCGGCTCGGTTCTCAAAGTGATCGATATCGACCGGATCGAGGTGCTGCGCGGCCCGCAGGGCACGCTGTTCGGCCGCAACTCCACGGGCGGCGCGGTGCGTTACTTCACCAAGCAGCCGCGCCTCGGCGAGACGGAAGGCTATGCGCAGGTGACGGCCGGCAATTATGACCGGGCGGATATCGTCGGCGCGATCAATATCCCCATCGGCGATACGCTGGCCGTGCGCGCGCAGGGCGCCTATCTGCATCAGGGCGGATGGGTGCAGCGCGGCACCGAGAAGAACGGCGCATCGACAGACTATGTCGGGCGCGTGCAGGCGCGCTTCGAGCCGAACGATCGCTTTGAGGCCACATTGGGCTTTCTCTACACCGACTCCCGCGCCAATGGGTCGCCGATCGTCACTGAGGAGCTCGATCTGCGACCGGGGATCGAGCCCGCGCCGGGCTTTGTCGGCATTCAGGGCAATTATGGCGACTGGCTCAATGATGCCTTCAAGTCCGTCGGTCAGGCGCCGATTGCACCTTATAACGATCCGCGCGTAGTAACCGGCGACAAATATCGCCAGCATGACATCTGCCTGCTGGATGATTTCAATCCCGACTTCGGCGAAGAGTGCGTGCAGCGGAACACGTCGGTTTATTGGCAGGCCGATCTGCGCATGTCCTACGAGCTGTCCGACGATGTGACCCTGTCCTCGACCTCCGGCTTGTCGAAGCTCGATTTCAACGGGGTGATCGATTATCAGCAGTTGGGCACGGAAAACCGCAAGCTCGATACCGGGTCGAAGGTTTTCTATCAGGAACTGCAGCTCAACGCAGCGCCGTTCGGTGGTGCGCTCGATGTCGTCGGTGGCCTCAATTATTTCTACGAAAAGTCGGACGAGCAGGGCCTGACCATTACCCGCAAGGGCACCAGCGTCTATCCAAACAGCCCTAACGGCAATGCCGATGGCGGTCTGGTCCGCCGGCAGGATGCCGACACTACGCAGGTGGCCAACTCTTTCGGTGCCTTCGTCAGCGCGACCTGGCACGTGACCGACCGGCTCAATTTCACGGGCGGCCTGCGCTATGCGTATGATCGCAAGCGGATCGAATCGATCGAATATGCCTCGTCGGACTTCACGCCGGCGCCCGGCACAACATCGACCTTCGTGGACAGTTCGCGACATTGGCAACAGGTCGATTATCGCGCGACCATCGATTACAAGATCACGCCGGATATCCTCGCTTATGCGACGATTTCCAAGGCGTACAAGGCAGGCCTCTACAGCTTCTCGATCGCCGACAACATTCCCGGCCCGGCGCAGAGCGGCGACGGCGTGCCGACCGTGCCGCCCGAGACCGTCCGTAACTATGAAGTCGGCCTGCGTATGGCGCTTTTCAACCGGGCGTTCATCGTCAATCCGACCGTCTTCTACATGCAATGGGGCAACCGGCAGTCAGCGCGTCGCGTGACCTGCACGACGGGACCGTCCTGCCCGCTGGGGTTCAACCTTCAGGTTGTCGATGCCGGCGACATCGACGTTTACGGACTGGAATTGGACAGCCGCCTGCGCCTCTCGCGGAACTTCTCGCTCGATGCCAGCGGCTCGCTGACCGGCGTCAAGCTCGATCCGGTGCGTAATGGCGGGCCCTTCCTTTTCCCGGATATCCCGCGCAAGCAATTGAGCCTCGGCGGAACGCTCAACGTGCCAGCCGAGTTCGGCGAGTTCACGGTCAACATGAACTGGAGCTACACCGACGATCAGGCCACGCTGAACCTCGACAACCCAGATTCGAAGTACCAGCTTCCGGCCTATAGCCTCGTCAACGCCCGCGTTCGCTTCATGCCGAAGAACGTGCCGGTGGTGATCTCGGTCTTCGCGAACAATCTGTTCGACAAGACCTACGCGACGGGTGCCACCCGCTTCGGCGGCGCCTATTTCGACAGCTTCACGCCCACCGGCGTCGGCGCGCCGCCGCGCAACATGCTCTCGGTGGTGCGCGGAAAGCCACGCATGATCGGCGCGTCGATCCGTTACGACTTCTGACGGGGGGCGGGTGCCCCGGCACCCGCTAACGACATTGCAGCGGGCGGATCGGGTAATCGATCCGCCCGTTTTTTATGAGGCAGGGCTTGGAACAGCTGGGCCATTGCGCGAGAGGCGCAACGTGGGTTGGCCGCGCCCCTTATCCCACCAGCGGGCCTGGCGTGGCGGCTTGCGGTTAAAGGCCGAGCACCTTGGCGATTTTGGCGCGGATGTCTTCGGGCGCATTCAGCTTGCCCACGGTGCCTTCCGGCAGGGCGCCGGCCTCGATCCACCAGCCGATGACCGCAACTTCATCCGGGGTGAGCGGCGTGCGGCCGTTCTTGGGCATGAAGTCCTTGTGGTCGGTGGGAAGGGTAATGCGGCGATACAGGTCGCTGCGCTGCTTTTCGCCGGGATCGATCACCGCGCCGCTCTCGCCGCCTTCCATCAGGCTCTTGTAGGTCGCCATGGAGAGTGCGCCGCGGCGCTTGTCATCGTTGTGGCAGGAGGCGCAGCGCGTCTGCAGGGTGGGGTGGACCACATCGAGGAAGATATCCGCATCGGCGACATTGGTCACCGGAGGCCGGCCACCGGGGCCAGAGCGTAGCGGGCCGGGCGCGAATTCGGTGAGGTAGGTCGGGCCGTGCGTCAGATTGCCGCCGAAATGGCCGGTGGCCACGAGCAGCCCGCCCGTGACAAGGCAGGCAAGCGGCCAGCCTCGGTCATAGATGTTCGGGAATTCGCGCTGCCAGGCCCAGACCAGCAGCGCGCTGGCTGCCAGCAGCACGCCGCTCCAGCGGTGCCAGTTGACCGCCTCGCCGGTGAAGCCGGGCTCGCTCGCGTGCATATAGCCCAATGTCACCGTGAGAAAGGCACAGAGCGCGCCGATCAGCCATGTCGCCGAGACAGCAGGACGCAGGGCGGCGAAGCACGGCCAGCGCGTCGCGATCTCCAGCCCGATCGCCAGCATCAGAATGCCGATCGGCAGGTGCAGCACGAGAACGTGGAAGCGACCGAGGAAGAAGATGAAGTCCTGCACGAAAATCCCCCGAATGATGCGGTCCGCTGTGTCCGGACGATGTCAGTTGATGCCGCAGGACTGCCCGGTACGCGCGCAGACCTGCTCGATCAGCTTCATAGACTCCGGCTTCGGCTCCGCGGCGGTCGTCGCCAGGAACACGCCCTTCGCCCAGGTGTAGGGCGTGCGGCCCTCGACATCCCGAATGTCGAAGCGCGCGCCCTTGCTCGCCAGATAGGCCAGGATCTTGTTCGATCCGCGATTGGCTGCCCCATGAACGGCGGCCAGCCCCATGGCATTCGTCGCGTTCAGATCCTGCCCGAACCGCTCGTGGCAGAGCCGCACGGCCTCAAGCAGCTTGTCCTCGCCCTCGTCGAAGGTCTGGAAGAACACCCAGTTGATGCCGGCAGCGGCCATGAGCGGTGTCGTGCCGTTGTTCGTCGTGATATTGGGGTCGGCGCCCTTGCTGGCAAGCAGCTTCATGGCGTCCACATCGCCGGAGAGGGCGGCGCGCAGAAACGCCGTCTGCCCGGTGAAATCGACCCAGGACAGGGAGCCAGCCGTCAGCAGCCAGAAGCGGGTCGGCGGATAGCGCATCACCCGCGCATTGGGATTGGCGCCCTTGTTGAGCAGCGCGCCGATGAACTTGAGCGCACGGGGACGATCGACGCCCTTCTGTTTGGCGGTGTCGGTATCCAGCTCCATGTTACGCACATCGACGGCCGCCCAGAGCGGCGTGCGCCCATACCAGTCGGCAGCGTTCGGATTGGCCCCCTTGTCGAGCAGATATTGGGCGACGGGCACATTGTCATTCAGCACCGCCACGAGCAGCGGGCGGGCATCATTGGCCTCGGGCTGCTCGATCTTCGCGCCGGCCTCGACCAGCGCCTTGGCCATCTCGACCGTGCCCTCGCGCGCGGCGAGGTGGAGCGGGGTGATCTTGCCGGGCCACTCGGCGCGCGAACCCTCGGGCGGCACGCCGCCGCGCACGATGCCGTCGCCATGCGAGCCCCCGCCTTCGCCGGGCGCGCGGAACTCGGGCTTCCTGCCCAGCTTCGTGGCGGCGTTGACGTTGGCGCCGGCCTCTATGAGCGCCTGCACCGCCTCCACGCTGCCGCCGCGCACCGCGAGCATCAGCGGGGTCTGGCCATAGGCCTTGTCGGTGAAATTGGGGTTCGCACCGGCCGCAAGCAGCGCCTTGACGTTGGCGCCGTCCCCTTCGCCCGCGGCGATCATGAGCGCGGTCTGGCCGGTGTGGGAGAGGGTATCCACAGGCGCGCCGGCCCTGAGCAGGCGGCGCAGCACAGCGGACGCGCCAAATTCGGCGGCCACATGCAAGGGCGTCAGGCCATATTCGTTGGCGAGCCCCGCGTTGGCGCCAAGATCGAGCAAGCGGTCGACATCGTCCGCCAGATTGCGCCGTGCCAGCCAGTGCAGCGCGGGCGTGCCGTCGGGCGAGCGGGCATCGAGATTGGCGCCGCTGTCGACCAGCTCGTACATGCGCTTGAGCTGATTGTCGCGCGCCGCCGAGGCCATCTGCACGCCTAGCTCCTGCGCCTTGGCCGGCGGCAGCACCGGGCGCTGCGGACGCAGCAGCAGGAAGGCGATAAGGGCGAGCGCCAGGAGCGCCAGGCCTGCCAGCGCGATGCGTTTGCTTGTGGCCGGCATCAGATGTCGATCGTGCCGTCGCTGTCGCCGAAGCTTTCCACCGGTGCGCCCGCCTTTTGCAGGATGGAGAGCAGCAGGTTGGAGAGCGGACGATCCTTGCCGACGCCGCCGCTGATGTGGCGCTTGCCGGCGACCTTGCCCGAGCCGCCGCCCGCGAGGACGATCGGCAGGGGGCCGTGATTATGAACGTTGGAATCGCTCATACCGCTGCCCCACATCAGGATACTGTTGTCGAGCAGCGAGCCATTGCCATCGGGCGTGCTGGCCATTTTGTCGAGCAGATAGCCGAACATGGAGACGTGATAGGCATTGAGTTGCGCCAGCCTGTCCTTGTTGGCCGGCACGTTGCTGTGGTGCGAGAGCGGATGGAAGCTCTCCATCACGCCGCTGCCCGGGTAGATGCGGTTGCTGTTCTCGACGGCCAGCATCAATGTGGAAATGCGGGTCAGCTCGGTCTGCCATGCCAGCACCTGCAGATCGAACATCATCTTGATGTGCGTCTCGAAATCCTCGGGAATGCCGATGGGCTTTTCCGGCACCACGATATCGTGGCTGGTCTGTGCCTGAGTCAGTTCCAGCCGCCGTTCGACCTCGCGCACGTCGGTCAAATACTGGTCGAGCCGGCGACGATCCTCGGCCGGCAGATCGGCCGAGAGCTTGCGCGTCTGGTCGGTCACCGTGTCCAGCATGCTGCGCGATTCACTCCAGATCGCGGCGCGTTCCTCCGGCGTGCCACCGGCGCCGAACAGGCGCTCGAACAGCAGTTGCGGATTGCGCTGGATCGGCAGCGGTGTGTTGGCGTCCTGCCAGCTGATCGTATCGCGATAGGCGCAGCTCCACCCTTCGCCGCAGATCGCCGAGGGCTCCTCGATGCCGAGTTCGAGCGAGGGCAGAGGCGTATCTTGGCCCAGATGCTTGGCGGCGACCTGATCCGCCGTCATGCCGAGCTTGTTCACATTCTTGGTCATCGCCGTGCCGGAGAGGTAGACGGCGGAGGAACTGCTGTGATTGGCCGCAGCCGAGGCATCCTGCGTGTAGGCGAGCGGCAGCGTCAGATCGCTGATGACATTGATCTTGTCGTGAAAGGCCGCCAGCGGGCGCAGCGTGGGCGACAGTTCGAAGCCGGCGCCCAGCGTCGCCGGCCGGAACCTGTCCATCACCGCGCCATGGGGCACATAGAAGAAGCCGAGCCGCGTCCGCGCCGGTGGCAGCCCGGATGATGCGGCGGGTATCATCGATTCCAGGAAGGGGAGCGCAAGACAGGCGCCGGCCCCGCGAAGCACGGTCCGGCGCGAAAGCGATTTGCGGGTAAGGTAGGTCATCGACGTCTCCAGACCTCAGAGCCAAGCGGAAAGGGCGGGGCGGGCCGGCGCATCAGCCGGCCATCTTCATCGTGAGCGGCAAACCATTGGGATCGAGCAGGCGCAGCGTGCCGGGCGCGGAAGGGAGGATGACTGCCCCCATCTGCGCGAGCGCGGCGGCGACCTTGCCACTGTCGAAGCGGCGGCAACTCACCGTCCAGTCATCCACGGCCGGCTTTTCCCGGCCCACCGTCTGGCGGATGGCGATGGGGGTGTTCGCGGCGGCGAACCAGCGCTGGCCCGGCACCGGCGCGCGCATCTCCTTGAAGAAGAGCGACATGAACTTGCTCGTCGCAGCCAGATCGCTGACGCGCAGCAGGATGCTTTCCATCTTGAGCGGGGTGACGAGGGGCGCGCCCTCCACGATGTTTCCGGCCGGCACCGTCGTGCTGGCGAGGCCGGCCGGTTCTTCCAGCAATTGCAGGCCGATGTGATCGGGATCGTAGACGATGCCGCGCATCGCCGGGGCCAGCCCTTCACGCTCGATGCGCGCATCCATTGCCTTGCGGTCGTATTTCTGCAGCAGCACGCAATAATGGTCGATCGCAGGATCGGGCGCGGTGGCGCGCGATCCCAAGGCGATATAGCCCTTGCCCAGCACGACATAATAACGCAGCGGCGGGTCGGCCTCCTTGTGGACGGCCGGATTGAACAGCCGGCCATAGAATTGCGCGGCCTTCGTCACGTCCGGCACCAGCATGCCGATATGTTCCAGACCCGTGGTGCGCAGCGGCAGTTCGTCACCGCGCAGGGCTTCCGCGGCCAGCGCCACACCCGATGAGAGAGCCAGCGAAAGCAGCGAGCCGGCCGCGATCACGCTGCGCCGGTCGAATATGCCCGCGCCATCGCCTGAAAAATCATCGCCGTTCATCACTTCTTTCTCCCAATCATGGCGGGCGGCTGCCGGCTGGTGTTCCAGGTCAACTGGCTGGGCGACACGCGCAGCCGATCCTTCTGGCTGCCCGCCGGCATCCGGAACTGCCGGCTGGTGACGACGCCGCGCAGGATCGTCTGGAAGCGATCGCCATTGCCGGCGCTGGTCCGGGCGATCCGGCGCACTTCCGGCATGTCAGCAAAGGTGAGTTCGCGGCCGATGGCGAAGGTCATCAACTTCTCGATGAAGGTGTGGGTGAAGGCGTCCGAGCGGGCGAGGATGGCGTTGCGCAGATCGCGCGGGCCATTGATCTTGGTGCCGTCGGACATCACGCCGGAGGCATCGACGGGAAAGGCGCCGTCCCGCGTCCGCCACTGGCCGACCAGATCGTAATTCTCCAACGCCAGGCCGATGGGGTCCATCATATTATGGCAGGAGGCGCACACCTTGTTCTCGCGATGCACGGCAAGGCGCTGGCGCAGGCTCGTCGCCTCGGCATTCGCGTCGAGATTGGTCTCCACGCCGGGCGGCGGCGGCGGCGGCTTCACGCCGAGGATGTTCTCCAGCACCCACGCACCGCGAATGACCGGCGAGGTTCTGTTGGCGACGGAGGTGACGGTGAGGATCGCGCCCTGCCCGAGCAGGCCACGGCGCACGCTGTCCTTCGGCAGGCTGACCTTGCGGAAATAGTCGCCGCGCACGCCGCTAATGCCATAATGCTGGGCCAGCCGCTCGTTGACAAACGTGTAGTCGGCATCGAGCAGATCGCGGATCGGGCGGTTTTGCAGCATCACATAGCGAACGAGGCCCTTGGTCTCATTCTCGAAGGCGACGCGCAGATTGTCGTCAAACGCCGGGCTCTCGCGCTGGACCGAGCGCAATTCGCGCAGATGCAGCCACTGGGTCGCGAAATTGTCGACCAGCGCTTCCGCCCTGGGGTCGGCAAGCATGCGGTTGACCTGCTGGTCCAGCACGGCGGGGTCGCTGAGCTTGTTCTGCGCCGCCAGATCGAGCAATTGCTGGTCGGGGATGCTGCTCCACAGGAAGAAGGAGAGGCGCGAGGCGAGGTCGAGATCGCTGATCGCGAACTTGTCCTGCGCGACCGGCTGCTCGAACCGGTAAATGAAGCGGGGATCGACGAGAATGTAGGAGAGGCCCGCGCGCACGCCGTCCTCGAACGTGCCTTGCGCCCGGCCCGCATCATACATCTTCATGATCGCGTCCACCTCGCCGCCCATCGGCTTGAGCGGGCGGCGGAAGGCAAGGCTGCCGAGGCGCGTCAGGATCGCGCGAGCGCAGGGCTTTTCCTCCATCCAGCTCTTCGGGCGGCAGGAGAAGACCGTGGCGCGCGGGGCGCTGCGGCCCGGCCCCTGTGTCGTGAATGGCCCGTTGACCGCGACGTTGAGGACGAGGCCCTTGGTCAGATAATTGGCATAGATGTCGTTCACACCCGCGCCGGCGACCTCGTCGAGCAGCGCCGCCGTGATCGTGCGCCGCCCGGCGCCCAGCTTCACGCGGACCTTGTCGCCCTTGCCCAGCGTGACCCGGCGGCCGTCGATGGTGAGGTTGACCGCCGGCATGGGGGCCGGCGCCCGGCGTCCGGCGATGAATCCGCCGGTGCTGGTGCGCACGCTGATCTCGTAGGTGCCGTCCACCGGGAAGAAATGGTTGACCCGCATCCCGCCCCGGGTGCCGAGCGGCAGCCCCTCCAGATGCTTGGTCTGCACGAGTTTGCCGGGCGCATTGTAAACGGTCCGCGTCAGTTCGAGCGTTGAAGCGCCCGTGGCGATGCTGCTGATCTTGAGCCCGGCATTGAGATAGCCCTGAATGAGCGCCGGGGAGGTGGTCAGTACGCTGGAGATATTGTCGAACCCGCCGGTCGCGGCATCGGGCGGCAGGAAGTCCGCCGGATTGATTTCCAGCCCGATGAGATCGCGCACGGCATTGGCATATTCGGTTCTGTTCAGGCGGCGCAGGTTGGCCGAGGGGAGTGGCGCGGGCGTGGAATCGAGCCGATCGGTCAATTCGCCCAGAAAGGAGGCCAGTTCGCTCGCCTCGGGCCGAGGGCTGTTGAGCGGCGGCATGGCGCCCGCGCTCACCTTGCGCACCACCTTTTCCCAAATGGCCGCATTCTTGCCGGTATGGTCGAAGTCCATGCCCTCGAAGGAGAGGCCGGCGACGCGCTCTTCCGAATCGTGGCAGGACATGCAGTATTTGCCGATCATCGGGTGCGGTGCATTCTCCGCCACGGCAGTCGGCTCGTCGCCCTGCACAGGGAAGGCAGCGCCGAGCGCGGCCAGATAGACTGCGCCCGCCGCAAGAATCATAGCAGCGCCCTGGCGTGATCCGCCGAACCGGGCTGCCTCTCCTGCCATCGCGCTCATTCTCTTGCGCCCCGTTTCAGAAATCCCCTTCATGAGTCTCGGTATACAAAATCAATTTTCTTTTGTCACGCGATGAAGGCAGGATTTCTAATATATGGAAGGACGGCGCGGCCGCATCGAGCGGCAAACATGATTTCCGAAATCAACTCGTCGCGCGGTGCTGCTCAACCCTCCTCATTCGCGTTGCGCACGTAGAGGCCCGAGGCTTGCCAGAAGCAGGCGCCGGCACAGAGTGGCGTGATCGCGATGAGCAACAGGGAATAACGGATGGCCGACTGGCCGAAGTCCGCCGCCAGCACATCGTTCAAAATGCCGACCGCCGTCGGGCCAATGATGTTGCCGACGAGACCGCCGCCCAGCAGCAGCATCGCAATGGCCAGCGCGCGCTGGTCGGGCGCCACCACATTGACGACGGCGGCGTAGATCGGCCCCTGATGCAGCAGAGTGAAGAAGCTGGCGCCGGCAAAGCCCAGCACCCAGATCGCGGTCTCCTCGCCGAGCAGAAACAGCAGTTCCGCGGGGCCGATCGCCAGGCAGGCGAGCGCCGGAATGCCGACCCGCCAGCGCAACTGGCTCTTGCGGAGTCGATCCACCAGCAGGCCGCCCAGCAGAATGCCCGCCGCGCCGAGAAAGCCGCGTGAGGGGCCGATGATCGTCGCCGCTTCCGCCATGGTCAGGCCGTGGACGCGCTGGAAGAAGGTCGGCGTCCAGGAGCCGGTCGCCCAGATGTTGGATCCCATGAACGTCATGCCGAGCAGCATCCAGGCATAGCATCGGTTGGCCAGCAGCGCGCGCACGTCGGTTCTGATCGCGGCAATCGGCGAACGGCTGTGCGCTGGCCGAGCCGCTGTGCGGGCCGGCTCGCGGACCGTGAGCCGAAAGACCAGCGCTGCCACGATGCCCGGCACGCCGGCGGCAATGAACATGGCGCGCCAGCCATAGGTTTCCGCGATCCAGCCGGCGACCGGGAACAGTACGATGTGCGAAATGGTCGCCGCGACGCCGTAGATCGCCAAGGCCAGCGGGCGCCTTGTGGGGTGAAACAGGTCGGCGATCATGGAATTGGCCGGCGCCGTGCTGCTGGCCTCTCCCGCGCCCAGGCAGAAGCGTGCGAAAGCAAGTTGCCAAATGTTGGTAACCCAGCCAGTCGCGAGCGTGACGGCGCTCCAGAAGGCGAGTCCGATGGAAATGATCGTACGGCGATTGAACCGGTCGGCCGCCCACGCGATGGGCAGGCCCATCAGCGAATAGATCACGATGAAAGCAACGCCCGAAACCAGCCCGAGCGCGGTGTCGGAAACGCCCATCTCCGCCTTGATCGCCGGCAAGGCGAGCCCGAGCAGGGACCGGTCCAGATAGTTGAAGATGGAGACGACCATCAGCATTGCGAATGGCCAGGTCGATTGCCAGGGCCAGGGCGCCCGCTGTTCCTTGGGCAGAGGGGATGGGCCGGCCGCGCTCTCCCGGCCGATGGGCAGCGGCTCAGTAATCGGGCGCACGGCGCTTGCCCTGTAATCGGCCAATATGTGTCACCCCGCCTCTCCCCATTGCGCACAGTGTGCAGCTCTGCCTGCCAGACAGGGACGGGGCCCCCATGGCGTCAATCCTCTCAATGGACATCGGGGCGCAATTCCGGAATGTGGAAGGGATGGGCGCGCCCTGTGCTGTCGGCAGCGCGGCCTGCGAAGCTGTTCGCGGCCCTCACCACGTCACGGACGAGATCGGCATCGCGCGCCGCGTGGAAGCGGGGCAGGGGCATGACGACGCCGAGCGAGCCGATCAGCCGTCCCGCGCCATCGAAAACCGGCGCTGCGACCCCGGCGAGGCCAAGCTCCTCATCCAGATTGCGCGCGACGCCCTCGTCGCGGACTCGCCGCATCTGCTCGAGAAACTGCGCGCGCTTTGCCGGCGGTCTGCCCGCGATGGGGCTGCGGGTGATGGACCGGAAGATGGCTTCGCTCTCGCCCGGTGGCAGGCTGGCGAGAATGGCCTGGCCGAGCGATCCCCAGGGCAATTCGATCTCGATGCCTTCTTCCAGCGCCGGGCAATGGTCGCAGGCGGCATTGGCCACAGCGGCGACCACGGCGCGGCGCCGAACCGGGGCATAGAGGCATAGCACGGCCGTCTCCGACCATTTGCGCACCAGCCCGGCAAGCAGCGGCCGCGCGCTGCGCACCGGATCGAATTGTGCCATCAGCTGTGAGGCCAGCCGCGTGAGTTCGCGCCCGGTGCGGTAGGTCTGGCCATCGCCGCGCTCGACGATGCCCTCGGTGAGCAGAGGGCGCAGCAGGCGGTGGACGGAACTGAGCGGCAGGCCCGACCGCTCCGCAAGCTCGCCGAGCGTGAACTGCTCGCTGCCCTCGATCACCAGCCTGAGGAGATAGATGACTCGCTCTGCCGAGCCGCGCGGGCTGGTCATTCCGCGTGCATCCAGGCGGCGCGCGAGGTTGGTGCGTGCGCCCGGTGCTGCGTAACCCATGGACATGAAAATGCCGCGCCGATCCGGCCCCGGCTTTGCGTGCCGCCCATCATTCCCCTCCATTGCGCGTGCTATTCGGATAGCACTGTCAATCAGCACCTGTCAGTTTTCCGATTGACGGAAAAACGCAGTGCAACGTCATGATCCAGATACAAATCTGTTCGCAAATCCGTCAATGGAGTTCACAAAGTCAATTGAAAAGTCTCGGGGCAGACGGGGAGGGATCACATGCAGTCGGGAGCAGCGGAGGATATTGTCGGCGGAATCGGGCGGCGTGCGTTCATCGCCTCGCTGGGCGGTGCGGCGGCTGTTGCGGCGATGAGCGCGGAGGCCAAGGCCGATGCGCTGGAACATGCCCTGGCGGATAATCTTGGTCCGGTGGGGCGCACCTTCCCCACCGTCGCGCAGGTCGATGCGCAGATCCCGACGCGGCACTATCGGCGCGGTGTGGGCAATGTCTTCATTGCCGAGCAGGGGACTGTCGACGTGTTGGCGCCCATGCCGGAAAAGCCCAAGCTCGCCGATTTCATTCGCCTGCGCTTTCAGAGCACGTCTAACCACTGCCTGCAGAGCGCCACGCAGGCGCGCAAGCGCAATATGGATGAGGATATCGTCTTCGCCTGCCTCGTCCATGATCTGTCGATGGCAATGATGCGCGCGAATCATGGCTTCTGGAGTGCGCAGCTTTTCGAGCCCTATGTCTCCGAGAAGGTCGCCTTCGCCATCCGGCACCATGCCGCGCTGCGCTTCTTCCCGGACGCGGAGACGGGCTACACCTATCCCGATATCTATCGCGAGATGTTCGGCGAGGATTATGTTCCGCCGCCGCATGTGCAGCGGGAGTTCGCGATGGTCCGCAAGCACCGCTGGTACATGGCGGCCCGCCTTGTGACCGTGAACGATCTCTACGCTTTCGATCCCAATGCGCAGGTCTCTCTGGACCCGTTCGAGGATGTGATCGGCCGCCATTTCCGTCAGCCCGCAGAGGGCCTCGGCTTCGACAGCAGTCCGAGCGCCCATATGTGGCGGACCTTGTTCAATCCGGATTCGCCGCTCTGAGCGCCCGATATCCGCACGCCTTTTCTTGACTGGTTGGAGGACCGTGGAATGATGAAAAGAACGAAGATCGCTCTGGCGACCGCATTGGTGGCTCTGCCGGCCATTCTTGTCGTGGCGCCGCTGGCCGCGCAGAATGAGGCGCAATTGCCCGGGCAGAAGGATGTCAGCCGGGTCGCAGCCGGCACCTACAAGGCCGATGCCGGCCACACGCTCGTCGGCTGGCGCGCCAATCATTTCGGCTTCAACGACTATTTCGGCATTTTCGGGGACATCACCGGCACGCTGGAGATCGATCCGGCCAAGCTCTCCGCCGCGAAGGTGGATGTGTCCATTCCGGTCGCGCGCGTGGTGACGGCCAGTGCGGGCCTCAACGGCCATTTGCTGCGCGCTGGCAAGGATGGCGGCAAACCCGACTTTTTCGGCCCCGATCCGGCGCCGGCCCGCTTTGTCTCCACCAGTGTCGTCGCGACGAGCGCCACGGCTGCAAAGATCACCGGCGACCTGACACTCAACGGCGTGACCAAGCCGGTGGTGCTTGAGGCCGAGTTCACCGGGGCCGGCAAGCATCCCTATAACGGCAAGGCGACGCTCGGCTTTGAGGCGACGGCGGCCATCAAGCGGTCCGACTTCGGCATGACCTATGCGATCCCCATCGTCTCCGACCAGGTCGAGCTGACGATCAGCGCGGCCTTCGAGAAGTAAGTCGCGCCAGCGCTCAGCGGCGGTTCAGCTTGCCGGCGCTAGTGCGGCGGCATGAACTCCGGGGATGAGCGTGGGGCGGCGGCAGCGCTGACGATCCGGCGTGCCAGTACAGGCGCGCCGTGACCGCACCCCCGCACCTGCCGCCCTCGGGCGATCCTCACCCTGCCACGCCTCGGGCCACCCGCCGTCGCCGTCCGCTGCTCTGGACGGCGCTGGCCGTGCCGCTGCTCGGCTGGGCCGGGCTGGCCGCCGGTCTTGGCACCGCGCTGCTGCGCGAGCCGATCGAGCGCCGGGCGAGCGCCGCACTGGGCCGTGCCGTTGCGATCGATGGCGATGTCCGCCTGCTGGTGACGCCTTTCTCCCTACAACTGGCTGCGGACGATGTGCGCATCGCCAATGCCGCCTGGGCGCAGGCGCCCGATCTGCTCAATGTCCGCGCTCTGACGGCGCGCTTCTCCACGTTTGATCTGCTGATCGGGCGCCCTGGCCCGCGTGCGCTCGGGTTGCGCGGCGGCACGCTCGATCTGGAGCGGCAGGCAAGCACGGGCGCGGCAAACTGGAAACTCGGCGGCAAGGATGGTCTGTTTGCCGTCGCTGGCGTGCAGCGGGTGGACGCGGACGATCTCGTGCTGCGTTACCGGGACGAGCGCGAGGGAATCGAGAGCTGGCTCAAGCTGGTCGGAAGCGGTCCGGGCGCGGTGCGTTTCGCCGGGCGAGCCAGTCTTGCCGGTGATGCCTTTCGCATGAATGGCTCCAGCAATTCAGCCGAGGGGCAACCGTTCCGCTTTGCCCTGCGCGCGGGCGCGGAGACACTGGACCTGCGGCTGGAAGGGGAAAGCGACAGCCCGTTCCGGCTGGCCGGGGCGGACCTGCGGGTCGGAGCGCGCGGCCCCGATCTTGCGGCGCTGGCGGCACTGGCGCGCATCGATCTTCCAGCCGCGCCCTCCTTTGCGCTGACGGCTCGGCTCGCGCAACGGCGCGGCGGCTGGCATTTCAGCCGCATTGCAGGGCAGCTTGGCGAGACCGATCTCAGCGGCAGCCTGACGCTCGAACAACGCGGCGCCCGTCCGCGCGTGGTGGCGTCTCTGGCGTCCGAGGCCCTGCATCTGGCGGACGGCATGGCTGTGCTGGGGCTGCGCACTGCGACGTCCCCATCCGATGGCGAAGGTCCTCAACCCGTCGCCTCATTGCTGCCGGATGCCACCCTGTCTCCCGGGGCGCTGCGCAGTTTCGATGCTGTGGTCGACTACAAGGCCGAGCAGATCGAGGGCGTCGGGGACGCGGGCTCCGCGCTCAAGCCCGCGCATCTCGCCATGCGCCTCGCGCTGATCGATGGGCGGTTCATGCTGTCGCCGGCCAGTGTCGATCTGGCGGGCGGCTTCGTCTCATCGGATATCTACATCGATGCGCGGCAAGGCCCGGCGCTTGCCCGCTACGATATCCGCCTCTCGCCGACGCCGATGGGGCCGCTGCTGGCCGGCTGGGGCCTCGCCCCGCGCGAGACAACGGCGCTGGCGCGCGGGCGCATCCAGCTGAGCGGGCGCGGCGAGACCCTGCGCGAGACGCTCGGTCATGCCGCTGGCCGCATCGCCCTGGTGCTGCCCGCCGGGCGCGTGGGCATGGCACAGGCGAGCGAATCGGAGCTGGATATGACCAATCTGCGTGCTGCGATGTTCGGCACGCGCAGCGGCAACGGCGTGGATTCGACGGGAGGGATATTCTGGCGCCTCGGCCAGCGCCTAGGGATCGGCGGCGATGGCGAGGCTGCGAATAACGCGACCCACCTCAATTGCGGACTGATCGCCTTTTCGGTCCGCGACGGGCTGGCGACGGCCGACCCAATCCTGATCGATACCGATGGCCATGTCCTCACTGGGCGCGGCGAGTTCGATCTGCGCGGCGAACGGCTCGATCTGCGCTTGCAGGCGCAGGGCAAGAGCCGCGAATGGTTCGGTCGCCCCGCGCCGATCCTGATCGGCGGCACGTTGGCCGCGCCGACCGTGCTGCGCGAGCCGGTCGACCTGTTCCGGCCCCAGCGCCTGTTCGGCTTGTCCATGATGCTACCGGATGTGCGGGCCATCTTCGGCTTTGTCGACCCGGACGAAGCGCAGGCGCCGGCTTGCGGGACGCTGCTGCGCGGCGGAGCGACGGCCGACGCGGCCCAAGCCGGGCCAGCGCCCAAGCCTGCGGAACTGGCCCTGCGCTAGGCGGCCGGGGTCGCTCCGGTCTGGCGCCGGTCCGCCAGCCACAGCGACAGGCCGGTCAGGCCATGGAGCAGCACGATCATCGTGAGCAGGAAGAAGGTGGCGCTGACAAAGCGCGGGAGGAGCAAGAACTCGACCGCGCATAAAAGGAACACCGCCATGGTGAGCAGCAGATTGGCGATGGAGGATGCCCCGCGCCGCGTCGATCGCACCACCTCGACCAGCAGGAAGACGATGGTGAGCAGCAACAGCATGTCACCCCAGTTCAGCATCAGCATTACGCCTGAGAGCATGGGCAGCGTGAAGGCCTCGCCCCGCATCACGGCGGCCAGCGCCGGCTCGGTCTGATCCGGCTGCGGCGCGCCGGCGAACAGCGCCACCAGATTGTAGATCAGCACCGGAATGAGCAGCAACGGGAAGCTGTTGAGCAGGTCTACGGCCCGGCGATTGTTGCGGTCGTCCATGCGGTCTCTCCCTCAGGCTCGCCAGCATGGGACTTTTGCGGCACAAAGGCCAGAGCCGCCGGCACTGGACGCACGGGCGGAATGGAGAGGGGAGAGAGCATGAGGGTTTTCGCACGCAATCCGGCCATCGCGGCGCTGTTGGTTGCCATGACCATGGTCACCAGCCCGGGGCATGCGCAGGTCGCGGCCTCGGCCGAGGCGCAGCAGGCGATGCTCGCCAGCCCGGACCCAAAGCTCGCCGCCAACAAGAAGCTCGTTTACGACATGTATCGCCATATCGTGCAGGGTGGCCATGCCGATCTGGTCGAGCGCTTCTTCACGCCGGAATATATCCAGCATAATCCCAATGTCGCCTCGGGCCGGGATGCGCTGGCGGCCTTCCTGCGCGGCTCGCGCCCCGCCCGCCCGATTTCGCCGACTATCACGCTGCCGATCATCAGGATCGTGGCGGAGGGCGATTATGTGCTGGTGATGAGCGAGCGCCCGATGAAGGACGAGGCGGGCAAGCCCTATGCCACCAGCTGGTTCGATGTGTACCGGATCGAAAACGGCCTGATCGCCGAACATTGGGACCCGGCTCTCAAAAGTGCGGCGATGCTGAAATTTGACCCGAATGAAATGGGGAAATGAAGGCGAAGTAACTGGCGGGGCTCAATCGCCCAGCATCTCCGCCAGCGCAGGGCTGATCCACTCGCGGGTCGTCGCGCCATCCTGGACGAGCATATGGACGGCCAGCCCCTCGCGGATCGCCAGTGCGGCGCCGGCGTGCAGTCCGAGCACGGTGAGCGCGCTGGCCCAGGCGTCGGCATCCATGGCGCGGGCGTGGAGGACGCTGACCGAGGCAACGCCGTTCTCCACCCGCCGCCCGGTGCGCGGATCGAGCGTGTGGGCGCCGCGCACATAATTGCCCGAGGTCGCAACGGCCAGTTGATGCAGGGCGATGCGGATCGGGCGGGCGCGCATGGACGGCGGAATTTCAAGGTCGACCCACCATGGGTCGCCATCCGGACGCATCCCGCGGCCCACCAATTCGCCGCCCACCTCGACGAGGCAATGCGCCACGCCACGCTCGGCCAGCAGGTCTGCCACGGCATCGACGGCATATCCCTTGGCGATGCCGGAGAGGTCCAGCCACAGGCCACCCGGCTGACGCAACCGGCCGGTGGTTGGCTCGAACGCGAGGCGCCGCCAGCCCGATTGGGCGAGCGCCTGCGCAAGCGCTTCGTCCGTCGGCTCGCTTTGCATGGGGTTTGGCCCCAGCCCGTAGAGATCCGTCAAGCGCCCGATGGCCGGATCGACCGCGCCATCGGTGCGCTCGGCAAGAGCGAGGCCGGTCGCCATCACGGCGGCAAAGTCTGCGGACAAGGTGGCCCACTGCCCAGCCGGCGCCGCGCCGAAGCGGCTGAGGGCGGAATCCGGCGCCCAATGGCTCATATCCGCCACGATGGCATCGAGCCGTGCCTGCACATCCTGCTTGAGCGCATCGGCATCCCCGTCCGGCGGGGCGCAGAAGCGCACCCGCCAGATGGTGCCCATGGTTTCACCGCCAATCTCCCGCACAGGCGCGCCCGGATCGATCCCGGCGAGGGCGCCGGACTGGATCGGGGGCACGACGATGCGCGGGACGGCGCCGAGCATGGTCAGGGTGCCATCACTTCCAGCGTGGCGGTGTAGCTCATCTGCCGCGCCGTGACGCGCTGGGTGGCCGGCTTGTCGTCGCTCAGCGCGGCATTTAGCCAGATCATGCCCGCCATCGGCCAGTTCACCGTGGCCACGCCCTCGGCATCCGTCGTCACCTCGAACACGCCCTCATTATCGCGATAGCGCTTGCCGCCCGGCACCAGCGTGACCTTGAGGCCGGCCGCCGGTTGACCATCGACCAGGAAGCGCAGCTTGGCCGGCTCATCCTGCACCAGCTCGGCGGGATGAGTGATCGGCACCATTTCCAGCCCCTTGCCCAGCGGCTTGATGGCGCTCGGCTCGCCCTTGGTGGCGAAGAACTCATTGCGGCCGCTGGTTTCGGTCAGCTTGAGGTCGGTCGCATTGGCAGGGATCTCCGCGACGCTGCTCACCTGATTGGCGGGAGCCTGTGCGCCTGATGCCGGCGGCGGTCCGCGCCGTCCACCCAAGCGCCACTCCACGCCATCGACCTTGAACGTGCCCATCACGCCCGACTGCGCGCTGCCGATGCGCCAAGTGCCCGGCTGGTCGAGCTGCACGTCGAACACGGAGCGATAGCGCCCGGTTGCGGCATTCTTGATCTCCGCCTCGCTGCCGTCTGGGCGCCATGCTTTCACGCTGTCGAGCCGCATCGCATTATGATCGGCATAAAAGAGGTCGTTGGAGCTGGCCGCATCCACCGTCACCCACGGGTCTTCGCCCGAGAAGATGGTGCCGGAGGGGAGCAGCCACTGGCGGTGAGCATTGGCGGGCATCGCCGTGGCGGCGATCAACGCGGCGGCGGCAAGCAGAGCGGTCTTTATGCGCATGGGGTCGTGGCCTTTCGGGTCTGGGAAAGCTCAGCGAGCGGAAATGGTGATGGCGCCCAGTTCGGACATGCCGGTGGCGGAGCCGCCCTTGGCAGGCATCTGCAGCGGAATGGAGACGATCTCGCGGCCGCCGGTCTCGCGCGCGGCTTCCACGTAGAGCGTATACTGGCCCGGCTTGAGCGTGGCGGGCAGGGCGATCTTGTGCGTGCCCGGTGCGCGGGTGGCGCTGCTCACGCCATCGGCGGGCAGCTTGAGGCTGCGGCCGCCCTTGCGCCACCAGGTGCGCAGATCGGAGAGCCACTTCGTGCCAGGCTCGCGGCCCTGCAGCTTGACGTCATACCAGACAAAGATGGTCTGCGCCGCGCCGCCGCCGGTCGGCTCCACCCATGCCGCGACATAGGGGCGGTGATATTCGGCGACATTGAGGCGGGGAATGGTCACGCTGATCGTGCCGGCCGTGGCAGGCGTGGCGACGAGACCGGCAAGGACGAGGGAAGTCTTCTTCATGGGAAAGCGGGTCCTCAGTGAATGAACAGCAGGGCGATGACGAGCGGGATGAGCAGCCCCAGCCCGACCAGCGGCCAGGTGGAGGGGCGATGCCGGGCGTGAAGCTGGAGCAGCAGCAGGCCGGTGAGGGTGAAGACGATGCAGGCGACGGCGAAGATGTCGATGAACCAGCTCCACGTGCCGCCAGTGTTGCGGCCCTTGTGCAGATCGTTGAAGTAGGAAATCCAGCCGCGATCGGTGCGCTCGGCCGTCACGGCGCCGGTCGCGCGATCGATGGTGATCCACGCATCGCTGCCGGGGCCGGGCAGGGCGACATAGACCTCCTCGTCCGACCATTCCGCCGCGCGCCCGGTTGCATCGAACGAGACTGCCTGACGCAGATGCGCGGCGACCGGGGCTGGCAGCGGCGCATCGGCTGAAGCAGGCGCTGCCTCGATCTGGGCGAGCAGGGCGGACGGCAGGGTGGCGGTTCGCTCCTCGACCTTCGGCGCGGCGCCGATGGAATCGGCGTGGTTGAGCGTGATGCCGGTGATCGCGAACAACATCATGCCGATCAGCGAGATCGCCGCGCTGATCCAGTGCCAGCTGTGCAATTGCTTGAGCCAGAAGGCGCGCGCCTTGCGCTTGCCCGGGGCCTTTTGTGTGGGCCGAGCGGCACTGGAGGGAGATGCCGACACGGACGCCGCGCGCGCGATGGCTGCCGCGCCGCCTGCCGACGCTGCCGGCTCATCCGCCCGCTGCCTGTCCACCCGCTGTCCGTCCACATGCCCCCCGACGATGATTGGCGACGCGCAGCGATCAGCCTGCGCGAATCATGTTCGAGCGCCTCCATTGCATATATTGAGAAGCATTCGCAAGACGAGATGGCGGTATCGGACCGCTAAGCCGCTCTGAAGCACAGGCCGATCAGGGAGAGTCTGGAGCGATCCTCAGCCGGTGGCAGGCTGCAGCGGCCAGTAGGTCGCGTAGCGTTCGTGGCGGATTTGATAATAAGGGATCAGCCGCACGGGGCGGCCCTCCTGGTCGGCGGTGATGAATTCCAGCGGGGCGGTGCCGGGGCGGAGCTGCCCCGCGATCGTCTTGGCATCGCCCACCAGTTGCGGCGGGGAGAAGGGCGTATCGTTATACTGGCCATAGAGGCGCTCGTTGACGACCACATCCGATCCCGGTGCCAGCCCCTCCGTCCCGAGTGCGCCAGCGAGCACGACCGGTCCATAAGTGAACGCGACGATCCCCGGCGCCGCGGGCGATTCTTCGACGCGCACCTGCATGTCCAGTTGGAGTGTCAGCACGTCGCCATCCCGCCAGTTGCGGTCCAGCTCCAGATAGCTGCCCGGCTTCGTCGATTGCGCCAACGGGGCGCCATTCAGGCTGACGCGCGCTGTCCGGCTCCAGCGCGGGTGGCGCAGGCGCAGGGTCGCGCGGATGGGGCGGGCCAGAGACCAGCGCAGGGTGGTGGACGGTTCTTCGGGGAAGTGGGTGGTCTGGGTCAGTACCGCGCCCTTCTCCCGCCAGCGCACCGATGAGGGGATGAACAAGTTGACGACCAGCGCCTCGGCATCATGAAAATAGATCGAATCCCGATACTTCGCATGGTTCTCCATGCCCGATCCGGTGCAGCACCAGAAGGAGTCGACCGGGGTGCAGTAGAGCTTCATGTAGCCCGGCCGCGCGCCCTGAAAATAGGTGACGAGGCCGGTCTCCGGGTCCTGTGACGCCAGAATGCCATTGTAGAGCGCGCGCTCGTAAAAGTCGGCCAGCTCCACCTGCGGATCGTGCAGGAACAGCGCGCGGGTGAGCTTGAGCATATTATGCTGGCCGCAGGTTTCAGAGCCCTTGGCCGAGAAGACATGCGCGGCGAAGTCGGCGGGCGGATAGAAGAACTCGGCATCGCCATGGCCGCCCGTCGCATAGGAGCGGGTGCGGGCGACTGTGCGCCAGAAGAAGGCTGCGGCATCGCCATAGGCCTTCTTACCATTCACCTCGTAGACGCGCTGGAAGCCGACGAACTTGGGCACCTGCGTATTAGCGTGCATGCCATCCAGCAAGTCCCGCCCCTTAGCGGCCGGCTCCATTACCGCCTTCTGGGAGAAGCGCTCGGCCAAGGTGCGGTAATCGGCCTTTCCAATCAGTACATAGAGATCGGCGAGCACCTCGTTCATGCCACCATGCTCGGTGGCGAGCATCGCCTCGAAGGCGGCGGCGTCGAGCGGCCGGGTGGCGACCACCGCCCAATCGGCCATGCGCAGCAGCACAAGGCGAGCAGTGTCACTGCCGGCAAGCTGCCAGGCATCGCGCAGTCCGGCGAAAATCTTGTGCAGCGTGTACCAGGGGACGCCGGTGATCGGTTCGCCCCGGATATGCGCGGCGACGAGCGCGGCGCCTTCAGGAAAGGCGCAGACCAGCCCCACGCCGGATGCGCGCTGGCAGGCATACAGCTCGTCGGCGATATAATCGATGCGCTGCTTGAATCGCCCATCGCCGGTGGACCGGAACATCAGTGCGCAGGCGGAGAGATAATGGCCGAGCGTGTGGCCGTGGCAGTGGATGTCAGCCCAGGTCGCCTCGGATTCCCAACCGCCATAGACCGGTGCCTTGGGAGCGAGCCCGGCATTTGTGCGGAAATTGGCCAGCATCCGGTCCGGCTCGAGCGAAAGCAGATAGGCTTCCGTGCCTCGTTGCGCGGCGAGAAACGGACTTTCCAGTAGCGTCACATCCGCCATGTCGAAGGGCTGAAGGCGCGGCGCCACGCTGAGCGCGCCCTTAGACTGAGCTGATGGCAAGGCTGCACGCGCGGTAACTGGCGCGAGAATCCCGCTCACCAGAGTGGCCGAGGCGACCGAAGCCAACAACTCACGGCGAGACGCCGACACGCCCCTTGCATGCATATGACAGGACATAGCCGCCATCTAATCCTCCCCAGTCGCGTTCAACTTCGCGTTTTGATAACGCTACCATAAACGAGGCGGGCGGGAAGGCAATTCTTTCGATCGGATGGCGATCATCCGCCACTATTGGCGAGGCCATCAACGCAGATGGTTTGGCCCGCGCGCTTGTCGCGGGCCATCAGGGCTCAGTCCTGCTTGGCGTCTTCGAACCAGGCCTCGACCGGGCCGGAGAGCTTGATGGTCAGCGGCTGGCCATGGCGGTCGCGGGTCTTGCCGGCGGCGACGCGGATCCAGCCTTCGGAGATGCAATATTCTTCCACATCGGTGCGCACCCGGTCCTTGAAGCGGATGCCGATGCCACGCTGCAGGGTCTCCATATCGAAATGCGGGCTGCGCGGATTGGTGGAGAGGCGGTCGGGCGGCGTCTCGCTCTGCGGTGCGGCGGGCGTGTCGGATGCGGGAGTATCAACCATGGCTCGTCCTTGCCGAAGAGCTTTCGGCCAGTCAACGCTTCTCAGGAGCGCGCATGGGGCAGTCCGCGAGGGCGGCAGGGCCGGAGACTGTCCGGCCCCGGTCGTGCGGTTGGCATGATCAGCGGCAGATGCGCACGCGATACCGCTCGCCGCGCCAGCGGTCCCAGCGGGTTTCGGTCCAGCAGCGGCGACGGTCGTTATAGCCGTAGCCGCTACGATAGCCGCGGTCGTGACGTCGCCAGTCCCGGCGGTCGCTGCGATAAGACCGTTCGCGATAATGGCGGTCGCGGCGGACGTCGCGGTAGCCATCACGATAGGCGCCACGATCATAATCCCGATAGCTGATCGACAGGCTGCTTTGGGCCTGAGCCGGTGCCGCAGCGAGCGGCATGAGGCCGAATGTGGCCGCAACGGCGAAGGCGACCGAAGCGAGGCGGGGGGTAAGAGGCATGTCATTCTCCTGTGTCCAATGTCGGCGTTGCGCGCGGCCTCGCTCGTCCGATCCATCCTTTCTGCCAGACCGGCCTGAACGCCCGCGAAACAGGCCGTTCATCTGCCCATGGGGCGTGCCCTGGATGCGGTGATATGTGGAAGGATGGTCGCGAAGGGCGTGGGACGCGTAAGGCGTTAAAAGCGGGTTCAGCCGCGACGACCTAGAGGTCTGCTCTATGCCCCGTTTCTCCTTTCCCTCCCTGCTGGTCGTGCCGCTTGCTGCGGTGGGGCTTCTGATTCCCGCATCCGGTTTCACCGTTCCCGCGCGGGCTCAGGACGCCGCCCGCCAGGTCGTACCGGCATTTGACGAGGCCGGCCGGCGCTTGCTGACCGATCTGCAGGGTGCCGGGCAATTGTTCGCGGCGCAGGCGCTGGCGAGTTGGATCACCGCCTCGCGCAACGATGCGGTGGCAGCGGGTGTCGAGCCGATCCCGCCCGCCATTCGCGCGCGGCTACGCGGCCATATGCCGGACGCCCTGCTGGACCGCGTGCGCTATCGCGTTGGCCAGGGTCACGAGTTCAGCTTGCAGACCAATACCTTCAACCGCAGCAACGCCGCCGCGATCACGCTGGACGATGTGGTGCTCTTCCGCTCTGTCGACGATGCCGCCTCGGATGTCGGCCTCTGGGCGCATGAACTGCATCATGTGCACCAGTATCGCCAATGGGGCGTCCAGGGCTTCGCCCAGCGCTACACGCGCGATTATCAGGGCGTCGAAGCCGATGCCCATGCCGAGGCGGAACGGGTTATCGCCGCGATGCGGACGGCGGCGCCAGCGCCGGCGCGGACGCGCTAGACTGCGCGGACACGTCTCCCCTCCTCTTCAGAGGAGGGGCCGGGGGTGGTGGCGATGCGCCAGCATCGTGAAGTCAGCGCATAAACGCGAGGGTGCTGCACCACCCCAACCCCTCCTCTGGGCCGTAGGCGAGCGAAGCTCAACAGGAGGGGCTAAGGCTGGCTTACAAGCACAATGCCATCGGCAGCATCGGGAGAGTTCGGCCCGACCCAAGCGATCACTCGCCGGCCTCCCCAGCGCCCCAAAAGAAAAGGGCGCTCGTCCGGCTGGACAAGCGCCCCTTGGATCAGGCGGCCTTGGACCGCGAAGCGCGTTTGCGCTCGTTCGGGTCGAGGTAACGCTTGCGCAGACGGATGGTCTTGGGTGTTACCTCGACCAGCTCGTCATCGTCGATATAGGCGATGGCCTGCTCCAGCGTCAGCTTCCACGGCGGCGTCAGGCGGACGGCGTCGTCCTTGCCGCTGGCGCGGAAGTTGGTGAGCGCCTTGGACTTCATCGGGTTGACCTCAAGGTCTTCCGGCTTGGCGTTCTCGCCGATGATCATGCCTTCGTAGAGCGCCTCGCCCACGCCGACCATCAGCACACCGCGCTCCTCAAGGGGCCCGAGCGCATAGGCATTGGCCTCGCCGGCGCCGTTGGAGATCAGCACGCCGTTCTTGCGGCCTTCGATCTTGCCCTTGTGGGGACCGTATTTCTCGAACAGCCGGTTCATGATGCCGGTCCCGCGCGTGTCGGAGAGGAACTCGCCATGATAGCCAATGAGGCCGCGCGAGGGCGCCGAGAAGGTGATGCGGGTCTTGCCGCCACCCGAGGGCCGCATGTCGGTCATCTCGGCCTTGCGCTGGTTCATCTTGTCCACAACCGTGCCCGAGAATTCATCATCAACGTCAATGACGACGGTCTCATAAGGCTCGGTGCGGTTGCCGTTCTCGTCCTCGCCGAACAGCACGCGCGGGCGCGAAATGCCGAGCTCGAAGCCCTCGCGGCGCATTGTCTCGATCAGCACGCCCAACTGAAGCTCGCCGCGACCGGCGACCTCGAAGCTGTCCTTGTCCGCGCTCTCGGTGACCTTGATCGCGACGTTGCTCTCGGCTTCGCGGAACAGGCGGTCGCGGATCATGCGGCTGGTCACCTTGTCGCCCTCACGGCCCGCCATCGGCGAATCGTTGACCGCAAAGCGCATGGAGAGCGTCGGCGGATCGATGGGCTGCGCCTTGATCGGCTCGGAGACCGAGGTGTCGGCAATGGTGTTGGCCACGGTGGCGACGGTCAGGCCGGCGAGGCTGATGATGTCGCCGGCGCGCGCTTCATCGACCGGCACGCGGTCGAGGCCCTGGAACGTCATGATCTTGGAGGCGCGGCCGGTCTCGATGATCTTGCCGTCCATGTCCAGCGCATGGATGGGCTGATTGATCTTCACGGTGCCGGAGGTCACGCGGCCGGTGAGGATACGACCGAGGAAGTTGTCGCGGTCCAGCAGCGTCACCAGGAAGGTGAACGGCGCGTCGATGTCCAGCGCCGGCGGCGGCACATGGTTGACGATCGTCTCGAACAGCGGCGTCAGCGTGCCTTCGCGCTTGGTCGGGTCGGTGCTGGCATAGCCGTTGCGGCCGGAAGCATAGAGCACGGGGAAGTCGAGCTGCTCGTCGGTCGCGTCGAGGCTCACGAACAGGTCGAACACCTCGTCCAGCACTTCCTGGATGCGCTGGTCGGGCCGATCGACCTTGTTGACGACGACGATGGGACGCAGGCCGAGGGCCAGCGCCTTGCCGGTCACGAACTTGGTCTGCGGCATCGCGCCTTCGGAGCTGTCCACCAGCAGCACCACGCCATCGACCATCGAGAGGATGCGCTCCACCTCGCCGCCGAAGTCGGCGTGGCCGGGCGTGTCGACGATGTTGATGCGCGTGCCTTCCCACTCGATGGAGGTGGGCTTGGCGAGAATCGTGATCCCGCGCTCCTTCTCCAGATCGTTGGAGTCCATCGCCCGCTCATCGACGCGCTGATTGTCTCGAAAAGTGCCGGACTGGCGGAAAAGCTGGTCGACGAGGGTGGTCTTGCCATGATCGACGTGCGCGATGATGGCAACGTTCCGCAGAGCGTTGGGACGGGGGCTCATGATAATCTCTCTGGGCTTGTGGACGGCCGACACGGGTCATCCGGCCGGAATTTCTCGCGGCCCTTAGCGGAAAGCGGCGCTCGGCGCAACGGCCAGCAACGCGGATGGTCCGCGGCCTCGTCATAGTCGGTGCGGCCAGCCTAAGTGCTTGAAGGCAATGACCATCGTTGCGCATGGTCGTCAAGCCATTACACTCCACGCGACAAAGCGATGGTTGCGGTGCCGCGCAAAACCCCCGGTCGGGGGGCCGCAGGTCTCGTAGCCCGCGCGATACGATCTCGCATCAACAGGAGCTGCCATACAGGATGCCGCATTACACGCCGCTCATCGCCACGGTGGTCGCCGGCCTCGTCGCTGCCTTTTTCATGGGCGCGCTGGCGATGCGGCTGCGGGTCTCGCCCATTGCGGGCTATCTCGTCGCAGGTGTGATGGTGGGACCGTTCACGCCGGGCTTCGTCGCCGATCCCAACCTCGCCAATGAACTTGCCGAAATCGGCGTGATCCTCCTGATGTTCGGGGTCGGCCTTCATTTTTCGGTGAAGGATTTGATGGCGGTGCGGCGCATCGCCGTGCCCGGCGCGGTGGTGCAGATCGCCACCGCCACCGTGCTCGGCATGGCGCTCGCCTGGCTGATGGGCTGGGGCCTGCTCTCGGGGTTCATCTTCGGCCTGGCCTTGTCGGTCGCCAGTACCGTCGTGCTGCTGCGCGCCCTGCAGGTGCGCGATCTGGTCGAGACGGAGCGCGGGCGCATCGCCGTGGGCTGGCTGATCGTCGAGGATCTGGTGATGGTCCTGGCGCTGGTGTTGCTGCCGGTGCTGGCCGGCATCGCACTCGATCCGCAGAGCGAGGGTCTCTCGGCCATCGGTTGGCCGGTTCTGGTCACGATCCTCAAGGTGAGCGGCTTTGTCGCGCTGATGCTGCTGGTCGGGCGGCGGGTCATTCCATGGGCGCTGCACTGGGTGGTGCATACCGGCTCGCGCGAGCTATTCCGCCTTGCCGTGCTGGCGATTGCGCTGGGCGTGGCGGCTGGATCGGCCTTCATCTTCGATGTGTCCTTCGCGCTCGGGGCCTTCTTTGCGGGCATGATCCTCGGCGAAACCCCGCTCAGCCGGCGCGCGGCGGAGGAGACGCTGCCGTTGCGCGATGCATTCGCGGTGCTGTTCTTCGTCTCGGTCGGCATGCTGTTCGATCCGATGGTCATCCTTCGCCAGCCGCTGCCGCTGCTCGCGACAGTGACGATCATCACGGTCGGCAAATCGCTCGCTGCCTATGCCATCGTCCGGGTATCCGGCTATCCGCGCGAGACGGCGATGACGGTTGCCGCCAGCCTGGCGCAAATCGGCGAGTTCTCGTTCATTCTTGTCACGCTGGGTTTCGGTCTCGGCGTCCTTCCGTCCGAGGCGCGCGATCTGATTCTGGCCGGCGCGATCATCTCGATCTTCCTGCATCCCTTCCTGTTCTCCTACATCGCCCATCGCGCGAGCGAGGCAGCCAAGGTCGATGCGCCGCCGGTGGCAGCGCCGTCCGCCACGCTCGTGCATGTCGTGCTGGTCGGTTATGGCCGCGTCGGCCGGCTGATCGCCAAGGCCCTGCGCGAGCGGAACAAGCCGCTGGTGGTCATTGAGAGCAATGCCGAACTGACCGATGCCGCGCGGCGCGACGGCCATGAGGCGGTGACCGGCAACGCGCTGGACCGGCGGGTGCTGGAGGCGGCCGGCATCGACCGCGCGACCAGCCTGCTCATTGCGATTCCCGAGGGGTTCGACGCCGGGGCCATCGCCCAGAAGGCGCGCGCGCTGCGCCCCGGGATCGGCATTGTCGCGCGGGCCCATTCGGACGGCGAGGTGGATCATCTGATCAAGCTGGGGATCGGTGACGTCGTGATGGGCGAGCGCGAACTGGCGGCGCGGATGCTGGAGCTTGCGCTGCGTGGAAACATGCAAGCGCAAAGCATTTGATGTCGCGCGCATCGCCGCTCGACAGAGGGACGGGACATTGTCATCTATTGAGCAAGCGGCCTGCCGGACAGTCATGACGGCAGGGGCTGCATCATGGGTCGGGAGACAAAGGCATGGGTGCCGATAACAGCGGGGTGGGGATCAGCAAAACTGCTGAAGGCTGGGCAGGCGACATGGGGCGCAACTGGCTCGCCAATCTGGATCGGCTTGAGGGGATGATTGACCCGATCGGCGCAGTGGCGCTGGCTCGGGCGGACTTCCAGCCGGGCGAGCGCGTGATCGATGTCGGCTGCGGCGGTGGTGGCACCAGCCTTGCGATTGCCCGGGCGGTGGCGCCGGAGGGGCATGTCACCGGCGTCGATATCTCGTCCGACCTCATCCTGTCCTGCGGTGCGCGTGCGACGCTCAGTGGCCTGCAGAATGTCAGCTTCGTCTGTGCAGACGCTGGCGCGGCGCCGATCAACGGCGCGCCGTTCGACCGGCTGTTTTCGCGCTTCGGGTCGATGTTCTTTGCCGGGCCCAAGGCGGCGTTTCGCAATCTGCGCGGGCAGGTCCGTGACGGCGGGCGTATCGATCTCGCGGTCTGGGCGGCGCCACCGGAAAATCCCTGGATGCAACTGATGCAGCAGGCGCTGAAGGATCTGCTGCCGGCACCGGATGGGCGGCCGGACCCCAGAGCCCCCGGCCCGTTCGCCTTTGCCGATACGGCATGGCTGGGAGAGGTGCTGGCGCATGCCGGCTTTGCGGAGATGGACGTGGCGCCGTGCCTGCGGGACCTGCCGGTCGGCGGACCCGGCGCGAGCGCGCAGGATGCCGCGACCTTCGTGCTGTCGGCCATGCACATCGGCAATCAGGTCGCGCCTGACCGGATGCCGGAGGCGCAGGCCCGCCTTGCGGCCGCCTTTGCGCCGCATCATGTGCCGGGCCAGGGCGTCATGCTCGCCGGCAAGGCTTTATTGGTGAGCGCCGTCGCCGCCTAGTTCGGAACCGGCGCGCCTGGATTGGCCATGTCGCGCACAAAAAAGAAGGGCCGGCGCAAGGCCAGCCCTTCCCGTTTAGCGAAAACGCTGGATCAGAACTTGCCGACGAGGCCGACCATGACCTGATGGCGCTGCATGCTGATGCCGGTGTCGACATCGTCGAACTTCAGCTTGCCATAGTCGGAGAAGCGGTACTCGCCACGGATGCCGAAGCGGCCGAAGCTGTACTCAACGCCGGCACCGAGACGATAGCCGTCGAGATTGTCGCCGTCGCTGATGGAGTCGACGCCGTCGGTGTAGCTCACCTTGAGGCGGGCGTTGGTGTAGCCGGCCTTCGCGTAGATCAGCGCGTTGGGGGCGAGCTTGGCGCCAGCGCGGACGCCGACGTACAGATCGCGCGCGGCCGACAGGGACAGCTCATCGCCCGTCACGAACTGGTCCGTGACCGATTCCTTGACCTCGGAGTCAGCGGCTTCCACTTCGACGCCAACCACAGCGGAACCGAGATCGGCATTGTAGCCGAGGCTCACGCCATAAGCGAAATCATCGCTGCTTCCATTGTCGACGCCGTCGCTCAGCCGCACCGAGTCATAGCCGCCGAGGACCGCGAGGCTCAGGCCGGAGAAGGTGGGGCCTTCCTGCGCAGCGGCAGGGGTGGCAACGATCACGGCGGCTGCGGAAGCCAGAACAGCAAGTTTCATTGTATTTTCCTTGTTTTAATCTCGCCTTCTGCACGAGGCGGACGGGCCGCTTATGGAGCCCGGTTAACGGGGTCAACCTTCTCGTGGTTGTGATGCATCACTAGCAGCGTCGGATTGTTGCAGATATGCAACATATCTAGCCAAGCGAAACATAAGGATTTTTGTCCGTCCTCGGGGGACGCTGAGGCCTAGCTGTCCCGCGTCAGCTCATCAGCCTTGCCGGGATGGCGCTCCAGTTCCTCACTGAGCGGATCATGCGCCAGCCCTTCCAGTCGTGTGCCGGAAACATAGGCAGCGCGGCCGAGCAACTGCGCGCCGATGGGCAGGGTGATGAGCAGGAACAGGATCGTCAGCCCGCTGGTCCAGTTCAGCTCCGCGATATCGGCAGCCAGCACGACGCCGAGCAGCATCAGCGTTGCGCCCAGCGTGCCGGCCTTGGTGGCGCTGTGCATCCGCTGAAGGGGATCGCGCAGCCGCACGATGCCAATGGCGGCGATGAGCAGAAAGGCGGTACCTGCAATCAGCAGGGCCATGGCGAGGATCATCATTGCCGCCTCCGCTTGCGTTCCAGAAACACGGCGAAGGCTGCCGTGGCGACGAAGTTGATGAGCGAGATGCCGAGCGCAATGTCCAGAAAGGCGCCGCGCCCGGTCGCGAGCGTGGTCAGTGCCGCGAACCCGACGGCGATGGCGGTCAGCATGTCGAGGGCGACAAACCGGTCGGCAAAGCTCGGCCCGGTCACCATGCGCCAGCCGGCCAGCAGGAAGGCCAGTGCCAGCGGCACGGCGAGAACAGTGGTGAGCGTCGCCATATCGATCATCGCTCCAACTCCATGATCCAGCGCTCGTAGATCCGCTTGAACCGCGCGATGGTTGTCTCCGCATCGGCGGTGTTGAGCACATGGACGTAGAGGCTGTGCTGGTCCTCGGAGACATGCAGGCAGGTCGATCCGGGCGTGAGCGACATGAAATAGGCGAACAGGGCTACGGCCCAGGGCCGCTCCAGGTCCGTCTCCACGCGGATGATCGCCGGGGCGGTGCGGATGCGGGGTGACAGGACTATCCTGGCGACGGCCAGGGACGCGACGAGGAGATCCCACAGGAACATCGCGACCAGCGTCAGACCGGCGCGCAGGCGGCGGGCGGGCCTCATAAGCCGCCTCCGCTGACGGCGGCCAGCGCGCGGCTGGAGAGGAGTGAGAGCGTCCACAGGCTTTGTGGCAGTAGGCCGATGGCGATGGTCGCGCCGGAGAGGATCGCCATGGCGATCAACCCCGCCAGCGGCACCTTGCGCACCGGCTTGCCGCGCGGTTCCTTCCAGCAGGCATCGGACCAGAAGATGGACATGGAGACGATGGTCATCAGCCCGCCGATCAGCGCGATAATGCCCAGCCAGGCCATGCCTGCATCAAAGCTTTCGCGAATGACGATGAACTTGGCCCAGAAGCCGGAGAGGGGCGGGATGCCCGCCAGCGACAGCACCGGCACGGCGAGCACCAGCGAAAAGAGCGGGTTCGTCCGCGCCATGCCGCCTGCCCGCGTGAGATCCCAGCTTCCGCTCGCCCGGCGGATCAGGCCTGCGCCGAGGAACAGATTGGCCTGCACGATGATCGAGTGGACCATATAGAACACCGCGCCGGCAATCCCCTCGCGTGTGGCGATCGCCAGTCCGATGGTCATGTAGCCCACCTGCGCGACGATATGGTAGGCGAGGATGCGGCGCATATCGGTGTGCGCCAGCGCACCCGCGCAGCAGATGAGGATGGTCGCCGCTGCGATCCAGCCGAACACCGGCATCATCTGCGCGGCGCCGATGCCGCCCGCGCCGACGCCAAACACCCCGGCGAAAACGAGCAGCAGCGCATAAAAGCCCATCTTGGTGAGCAGGCCGGCGAACACGGCCACGGCGGTGAGTGGCCCGGTATGATAGGAGGCCGGCAACCAGAGGTGGAAGGGAAACAGCCCGGCCTTGAGCGCGAAACCGGCCATCAGCAGCGCGGTCGCAGTGGCGGAGGCGAAGCTGGGCGGGCGGCTGGCGAGCGCAGCGGCGGCCGCGCCGACGTCCAGCGTGCCGGTGATCCCGTAGATCATGCCGACGCCGAGCAGGATGAAGGTCGCCGCGAGCATGGAGAAGCTGGCATAACGGATGGCGCCATCGATCTGCGCCGGGCGGCGGTCCAGCGTCAGGAGGCCCAGCGCGGCGATCAGCGCCAGTTCGAACCAGACGTAGAGGTTGAACAGATCGCGCGTCAGGAACGCGCCATTCACCGCGCCGGTCATCGCCAGCATCAGCGCGTCATAGCCGGCGCGGCGGCGGCGCGGGCCGACGTCGACCAGCGCGTAGATCGCTGCGGCAAAGGCGATGAGCGCCGTGACAACCACCAGCACCAGCCCCGGCATCGTCGCCGAGAAACTGATCGAGATGCCGTGCGGCCAGCCGCCGAACACGGTGAGCGGGACGAGGTTGCCGCCATTGGCCTGCACGAAGAGCAGCAGCGAGACGACCAGCAGCAGGCCGTTCGCGATCAGGCCGATGGCGCGGGTGAGCGCGATGCGCGCGCGCAGGATGAGCACCAGGGCCGCGCCGATGAAGGGCAGGATGACGGGCGCGGGCAGCAGCAGCGCATCAGTCATCGGTCAACTCCCGCTCCTGCGGCGTGCCCAGCGCCTCGGCGGAATCGACGTTGCGCGCATCGATGCTATGGCTGTGGCGCCAGGCGCGCAGCACCAGCACTGCGAGCATCACCGTGAGCGCGAAGCCGATGACGATGGCGGTCAGGATCAACGCCTGCGTGATCGGATCGGCAGCCTCGCCCAGCGTGCGCCGGCCTTCGCCCACGATGGGCGGCTGCCGGCTCTGGATGCGCCCGGCCAGGAAGATCAGGATGTTGACCCCCGTCGCCAGCATCGAGAATCCGAGCAGCATCTTCACCAGATTGCGCGAGAGGATCATGTAGAGCGCGCAGGCGATGATGCCCGCGCCGACGGCGCCATAGAGCAGGGTCATCGCGTCGCCTCCCGCTGGAGGCCGAAGTGGAAGGCCAGCACGGCGCCGAGCACTACCAGGTACACGCCCAGATCGAAGATCAACGTGGTCGAAAGGGCCGGGATGAGGCCACCCGGCTCCCACCAGAGATGGGTGAGGAATGGCTCGCCGGTTATCAGGCCCGGCAGGCCGGCGAGCAGCACGCATAGCATGCCGAGGCCGACGAGGGTGAGGGTGCGCAGGCGCAGCACGCGCTGGGCGTGGTTGACGCCATAAGCCAGCGCGAGCAGCGCAAAGCTGAGGGCCGCGACCAGCCCGCCGACGAACCCGCCGCCCGGCTGGTTGTGACCGCGGAACAGAATCACCAGCGAGGCGAGCAGCAGCAGCAGGCTGATCCAGCGCCCGGCGACCTGCAGGGAGAAGTGGACCGGCTCGGGACCGGGCACTGGCCCCTCGCTTCCCCGGCTGCGCAGCAGCGAGCGCGCCATGACGGCGGCAATGGCAATCACGATGGTTTCGCCCAGCGTATCGATGGCTCGGAAATCCACCAGGATGACGTTGACGACATTATGCCCATGTGCCGCCACGAGGCTCATCTGGCCGAAGAAGTGGCTGGCGGCGGATACATGCTCGCGCGCGGCCATGTCCATCACCGCCAGGAACAGCAGCGCGCTGATGCTGGTTGCGAGTAGGGCATCGCGCTTGCGCATGGCGCGGGTGCGGGTCGCCGGGCTGGCGAGCGGTACGGCCAGCAACAGGGCCGAGAGCAGCACGACGAGCAGCGCTTCCACGGTGAACTGGGTGAGCGCGAGATCCGGCGCGCCGTTCATCAAGAAGGTGATCGCGGCGGCAAAACCCGCAAGGCCGGTGGCGATCATGCCGCTCAGCAATGTGTTGGCGCGAGCAGCGGCAATGGCTCCGCCGAGCCCGATGAGCGCGACCAGCGCCTCGCCCGGCCGGAAATCGCCGGGGAATGGGATGTCAGGCGCGACGCCGCTCTTCGCCACCGACCAGGCGATCAGCAACCCGGCGCCGCCGACCACCGCCAGCAGATAGCGGCGCAGGTCGCCATGCTGGAGCGCGTCCGTCAGCTTGCGGGAGGAGAGGATCAGGTTGCGCAGGCTGATTTCCCACAGCGGCTCGATCTCATAGGTGTTGAACTGCTTGGTCTGCCGCAGCCAGATGTGGATCTTGCGCCAGAAGGCCACGATCAGCGCGCCGATGGAGACCACGACAAAGCTCAGCAGCAGCATCGGCGTGAGGCCGTGCCACACCGTCAGGTCCACCTCCACGGCGCGGCCGTAGACCGAGGCGACCGCCGGGCGGATGGCGACGCGCGTGATCCAGTCCGGCGCGAGGCTCATGAACAGGCCGGCGGCAGAGAGCAGCAGCGGCGGCATCACCAGCGAGAAGGTCTCGCCATGCTGCACCTTGTTCACCTTGCCGCGGCCCATGAAGAACGGCCGCAGCGTCACCACTCCGGCCACGCCGACCATGACGGCGTTGACCATCACGGCGATGGCCAGCGGGATGACTTCCCAACTGCTCTCCAACTGCGCCTGGAACAGGAATTCCTTGGAGATGAAGCCGATGAACGGCGGAATGCCGGCCATGGAAAGGCTGGCACCGAGGCAGGCCAGCGCCGTCAGCGGCAGATGCCGGGCAAGCCCGCCCATGGCGCGCAAACTGTAGAGGCCCGTCGCGTGCAGCACCGATCCTGCGCAGAAGAACAATGCCGCCTTGTAGAGCGCGTGCGCGAACAGGAAGCCGATCATCGCCACCGACGCCGCCGGTCCGTCCAGCCCGACGAGCAGCACGAGAATGCCGAGTGATGCGACCGTGGAATAAGCCAGCGCGGATTTGAAGTTCTCGGCCCGCAGGGCCTGCAACGCGGCGACGAGCATGGTGACGCAGGCCACGGTGATCAGCGCGCCCCGTCCCCAGCTTTCCGCGCCGATCACCGGCTCGAACCGGGCGAGCAGATAGATGCCGAGCTTCACCATCGTCGCCGAGTGCAAATAGGCCGAGGCGGGCGTTGGCGCCTGCATCGCGTTGGGCAGCCAGAAGTGGAACGGGAATTGCGCGGACTTGGTGAAACCCGCGATCAGGATGCACACGACGATGGCCGCGCCCCACGGGCTGTCATGCAATTCGCCAACCCGCGCCACCGCCTGCGCCATGGAGTAGGTGCCGAGCACATGGCCGATCATCGCGACGGCCATCAGCAAGGCGAGACCGCCGAACGCCGTCACCTGCAGCGACATCAGCGCCGCCCGGCGGGCGCGGGCACTGCGTCCCTCAAAGCCGATGAGGAGGAAGGAGAGAATGCTCGTCGCTTCCCAGAAGACGAGGAAGACGAGCAGATTCTCGGCCAGCACCGCCCCCAGCATCGCGCTGAGAAAGAGCAGGATGTAACAGAAGAAACGGGCGCGTTCGGCCGGCGACTTGTTGGTGAGATAGCCGCCGGCATAGATCGTCACCAAGCCGCCCAGCCCGGTGATGAGTAGGCAGAGCAGGAAGGAAAAGCCATCGAGCCGCAGCGTGAAATCAAGGCCGAGCCAAGGTGCCCATTCGGCTGCTTCCCCCTTGACCCAGCCCCGTTCCACGAACTGCGCCATGTTTACGAACGCCGCGAGCAGGCCGAAGGGGAAGAGGGCGATCACCATGCCCGCACCACGCCCAATGACGTAGGCCAGCAGCGGCATCAAGCAGGCGCCGAGGAAGGAAATCAGCAATATCGTCAGCATCTGACAAACCTAATGCACAGTTTTGCCTTGTGATGCAGCACCCAAAGCGCCGCTTTGGCGAGTTTTCTCGCTTCGAATGAAGCGCAGTGCGCGGCCCTGCCAGGAAGGGTTGGCGAAACCGGTTCGTTCCGCTTATCAAAGTCGGATGATCGATCGTCGCGATTTTGCCCTGGCTATGGGTGCGAGTGTTCTGCTGGCCGGCTGTGCCGACAAGCGGGAGGGGATGAATGACCCGGTGGCCCGCCTGCAGGCGATGGAGCGCGCGATCGGCGGCAGGCTGGGCGTGCTCGTTCTCGATACCGGCAGCGGACGCAGCTTTGGCTGGCGCACGGACGAGCGCTTCTGTCACTGCTCGACCTTCAAATTGTCGCTGGGGGCAATGGCCCTGCGCGAGAGCGACGCCGGGCGCCTCGATCTCGCGGAAGAGCTGAGCTTCAGCCAGGCGGACCTCGTCGCCTACGCGCCGGTGGTTGAAGAAAATCTCGCCAAAGGGCGCTTGCCGATCCTCACCTTGGCTGAGGCGATCCAGATCACCAGCGACAATGCCGCCGCCAACATCCTCATGCGCCGGCTCGGCGGCCCCGAGGCGTTGACGCGCTTCTGGCGGGAGATTGGCGACAGCACGAGCCGGCTGGATGGCTATGAGCCGGAGATCAATGTGATCCCGCCCGGCACCGAGCAGAACAGCACCACGCCAGCGGCGATGGCGCAGACTGTGCGCAAGATCGTGCTGGGCGATGTGCTCGGCGCGGCCAGTCGCGATCGGCTGAGGGACTGGATGGTGCAGACCCAGAGCGGGCGCAATCGCATCAGGGCCGGCATTCCCGCCGATTGGCAGGGCATGGACAAGACGGGCACCGGGATGCGCCAGGGCGTCGGCAACAAGACCAACGATCTGGCGGTGTTGGTCCCGCCGGGCGGGCGCAGTCCGTTGATCGTGATCGGCTATGTCGAGACGCCGACCTTCGCCGAAGATGTCCGCCCGCAAGACGAGGCCGCCCTCAAGGCGCTGGGCGCCCTCGCGGTCTCCTGGAGCGCCTGATCGCCATCGGCGAGTGGGCGACCAGGAATTCGTCATTCCCGCGTACGCGGAAATCCAGTTCCACGCCTGCGCCGGGAAGCAACGTCCAAGCTGGATTCCCGCGTGCGCGGGAATGACGGAGGTGAAGCGCCTTCGCGATTAACCCCCTGACCCTAAAACCTAATCCACGAACGCCCGCTCGATCACATAATCCCCCGGCTTGGCATTCGAGCCCTCCTCAAAGCCGAGCGCGTCGAGGCGGGCGGAAAAGTCGCGGATCATCGCCATTGATCCGCACATCATCACCCGGTCCGTTTCCGGGTCCAGGCGCGCGGGGCCGCTCAGGCCGCGGAACAGCGTGCCGTCGTCGATCAGGGCATCGAGCCGCCCCGTGGTGCGGAAAGGCTCGCGCGTCACCGTGGGGCAGTAATGGAATTGCAGCAGGGCCTGATCCTGCACCAGCGGATCGCCGGCGAGTTGGCTTTCCAGATCGGTGCGGCATGCCAGATCGGCGACCGTGCGCACGCTGTGCGCGAGCATGACCTGGCCGAAATACTCATAGACATCCGGATCGCGCACGAGGCTGAGGAAGGGCGCGAGGCCCGTGCCGGTGGAGAGCAGGAACAGGCGGCTGCCGGGCCGCAGGGCGTCCATCACCAGCGTGCCGGTGGGCTTGCGGCCAAGATAGAGACTGTCGCCGGGCTGGATCTTGCACAGGCGCGAGGTGAGCGGGCCATCCTCGACGCGGATCGAGAGAAATTCCAGTTCCTCGGCATAAGCGGGGCTGGCGATGGAATAGGCGCGCAGCAGCGGCCGCCCATTCTCACCCGGCAGGCCGAGCATCACGAACTCGCCGGAGCGGAAGCGGAAGCTCGCCGGCCGCGTGATCGCGAAGCTGAAGAGATGGTCGTTCCAGTGCTTCACCCAGCGAACGGATTCCACGCTGAGTGCGCCGGTCGGCTCGAGCTCGAAGCCGTGATGGGTCATGTCATTCATGGGGGAACCTTACAGTGGCGGGATCGAACATGGGCAGCGCGGGCCAGAGTTCAACCGTCCGTAGCGCCGCGCCGAGCGAATCCAGCGCCATACGCAGCGCTGGCGCCCCCTCGGGCTGCACGACAAGCGCGACCGTCGCGGGCGTTTGATCCGCGTGTGCCCCGTCGGGCAGGCGGATCAGGCTGAGCAGAAGCGCCTCGCCATCGCTGAGCCGGGGGCAATCGACGTCGGCAAAGGACAGCTTCTCGCGCGCGTGACGGTTCAGCACCGCCATCATCATGTGGAAATGCGGGAAGCCGGCCATGAGATCCGCCTTGTGAAAGACGGGGCCGACATCGCCGCACGGGCAGCGCCCGCAAGAGACCGCCTTTGCCCAATGCCGCATGGCCCAGACAAGCAAACGGCCGCCACGATCAAGCGAGGAAAGCGGGCAATCCAGAAACGCATACATGGGCAATCTCTCCCGTGGCAGGCAGGGGCGATGGCAGGCGGCGCTGGCTCCGGCAAGGCAAGCGCGCATATCGCCGGTGGAAGGACGTCCCCGGCCTGCTGCACCTGCAGGCCGGGAACGTCCGCGCCGCGCGAAGAGGGGTTCGCGCGGGTGAGGGCGTTGCGACTGCATCATCTGCTAATGACAATGAATCGCATTAACAGCGTCATGCCGATCCCTGTGGACGTCGTCAAGCGCGATCTGCATCTTTCGCTTCATCCGAGCGCCGAGCGGTGATGCGAAGGATCAACTGGCATCCCGCACCATGCCCCGCTATGCGCGGCCAGCGGCGATTGCGTGGCATCGAGTCAGCGCCGTCGCACGAACGGGCAGCATCAGGATGCGCTGCCTGAAGCAAGGAGAACCATCTATGCCCGCCCTGCGCCCCGATATCGATCCCGATGGCCTGCTCGAATATTCGGTGGTCTTCACGGATCGCTCGCTCAATCACATGAGCCAGGCTTTCCAGGGCGTGATGCGCGATATCCACGCCACCTTGTGCGAAGTCTACAAGGCCGAGCGCGCGGTGGTCGTCCCCGGTGGCGGCACCTATGCGATGGAAGCAGTCGCCCGCCAGTTCGCCACCGACGAAACCGTGATGGTCATCCGCAACGGCTTCTTCTCCTATCGCTGGACGCAGATTTTCGAGGCGGGATCGATCCCCGCGTCGGAATCGGTCATGAAGGCCCGCCGCATCGGCAATGGCGGCGCGGACCAGCCTTTCGCGCCCGCGCCCGTCGACGAGGTCGTCGCGGCCATCCGTGCCGAGCGGCCCGCCGTCGTCTTCGCGCCGCATGTCGAGACCGCCTCGGGCATGATCCTGCCGGACGATTATATTCGCGCCGTCGCGGACGCGGTGCATGAGGTGGGCGGCCTCTTCGTGCTGGACTGCATCGCCTCGGGCTGCATCTGGGTGGACATGGTCGCGACCGGCGTCGACATCCTCATTTCCGCCCCGCAAAAGGGCTGGTCCGCGCCGCCATCGGCTGGGCTGGTGATGATGAATGCCGCCGCGCTGGAGCGCTGCCGTGCCCGCCAGTCCACCAGCTTCGCGATCGATCTCGCCAAGTGGAACAGCATCATGGAAGCCTATCTGAACGGCGGCCATGCCTATCATGCCACCATGCCCACCGATGCGCTGCGCACCTTCCACAAGGCGATGATGGAGACCAAGCAGATCGGCTTCGATACGCTGCGCGCCGCGCAGTGGGAGCAGGGCAATGCCGTGCGGGCGATGCTGGCGGAGCGGGGCGTGCGGTCGGTCGCCGCCGATGGCTTTGCCGCGCCGGGCGTGGTCGTGGTGTTCACGGAGGATGCCGCGATGCAAACCGGCAAGCCTTTCGCCGCACTCGGCCTCCAGGTCGCCGGCGGCGTGCCGCTGATGGTGGACGAAGGCCCGGATTATCGCAGCTTCCGCATCGGCCTCTTCGGCCTCGACAAGCTCAAGGACGTCCCCGCCAGCCTCAAGCGGTTGGAAACGGCGTTCGATCAGCTGTTCTGAGCTGATCCGTCAGCCCTCTCCTGCCAGCAGGAGAGGGTTGGACTGGGCTGGATACTTTGCCGTTCTTCACAGGAGAGCGCGCCAAAAACCGACCGTCGTATACGACAGCAAAGCAGGTGTTCAGCAATCTACCGTCCTAAATTGTGGCATGGCACTTGTGACAACATCAAGACACCCCGCGCCTGTGAAGAATCGATAGTGTTTGGGCGTTCCTTCTGCCGCCCGCCAAGCTTTGGACTGAGCTTCGAAAAAGGGATCGCCCTCTACTCGGTATGCAAAGTGGTGAGGGATTAAACCGGTCCCAAGCTCACTTTCTGTACTCAACGGAAATTCATCCAGCATTCGCACGATTAGCGAAGCGCCTTTCGAAAACCTGACCTCAAATAGCCGATCACCATCTGCTATCTCAAACGTCGCTCGATTCAGCTGCCAATCAAAAGACATCAGATCAGCGTGGTCGGCATGATTCCAAGGCGCGCCGCTTTCGATTGGAAAGTATCGGATCATGATGGGAGACGTAGCGGTTGAAAGCGAGCAACGCCACAACGTCGGTCTCTAGCCAAGCCTTCTCTGACGTTCGCCCTCTGACCACCGAGCATCAAAGCGGACTAACTGCCCCCGAGTAAAGGTTCCGCCACCCTACACGGCCTGAAGCCACGTCAACCCTGCCAGCCATTGCCGCGCCCGCCACGCGCTACAACAGGCCGTGTTCGGCGAAGCTGAAGACGGCCTGACCGGCGATAACCCAGTGGTCTGCCACATGAATGTCCAAGGCCCGCGCCGCTTTGATGATTTGGTCCGTCATGATCCGGTCGGCTTTGCTCGGCTCGGCGATGCCGGAAGGATGGTTGTGCGCAAGGATGAGGTTTGTTGCCCCAAGAGTGATGGCGGTCGCTACGATTTCCCGCACATAGACTGGGGTGCTGTCATATCCTCCTGACCAATGCGTACGGCTGTCGAGCACATGTCTGAGCCGACTTAGATAGACGACATGGAAATGCTCGACGCGGCAATGCCCGATTTCCGCGGCAAGGTGACGTTTCATCTTGTCAGCATCGAGCGGCTGTCTGGCCTTCAGCGCTTCCGATGCCAGCACACTGAGATGAAGACTTCGAAAATCCTTGATCGCGCGTATCTGGGCCTCCGAAGCGCCCCGCAATTTGAGGACGTCCGGTGGAGCGTGGACCAGCTCAGCCAGCGAGGCGAATTGCCCGGAAAGCTGCTTTGCGATCGCCCATGGCCTGGGCAAGCCATAGAGCGCAAAAAGACCTGTCAAAAGGCTCAAGGAATGCTTCATCGGCCGTTTGATGATCCGTGAAATGGTCATGCTTCTGAGATGCATTAACCATAAGAGGGACCCTAGGCGCCTGTAAAGCGGACTTATGTCTACAAGTGCACATAAGCTGTGGACAAATTTCTACCCTTACAATTCCCGCAGGGCCCGCGAGGGCCGCAGCGACATCAGTGGGATCGATCCCGCCAGCCCGATGCCCAGCGTGATGATCGCGCCGCCCGCCAATGTCGCCAGCACCACGCCCCAGTCCGGCGCCCAGCCAAACTCGAACACCTGTACGATGACATACCAGGCCGCGCCCATGCCGAGCGCCAGCGAAACCAGCGCCAGCGTGGCGGCGAGCAGCGCATATTCCATGGCCTGCGTGCCGAGGATCTGCCATCGCGTCGCGCCCAGCGTCTTGAGGATCACGCTGTCATAGCTGCGCGCCTGCCTTGAGGCAGCGATGGCGCCGATCAGCACCGCGACGCCCGCGAAGATGGCGATGGAGGCCGCCGCCACGATGGCGCCGGACATCTGCTCCAGCAGCCCGCTGATCTGCTCCACCACTTCGGCCACCGCGATCACCGAGACGCCCGGGAAGGCGGCGAGCAGCGCGCGCGTCACGCCCGCGCCTTGCGCTTCGTCCATGGTGATGGTGGCGGTGAGACTGTGCGGCGCACTTGCCAGCGCGCTGGGCGAGAAGACCATGACGTAATTGAACCCCATGCTGTCCCAATTCACCTTGCGCAGCGAGGCGATTTTGGCTTCGATTTCGCGACCGAGCACGCTCACCGTCATGCTGTCGCCGATCTTGAGGTTGAGGGTCTTCGCTGCCTCTTCGTCCAGCGAGATGAGCGGCGGACCGGCATAATCGGGCGTCCACCACTGGCCCGCGACCAGATCGCTTCCCTCCGGCAGCGTCGCGCTATAGGTCACGCCGCGCTCGCCGCGCAGGAACCAGGCGCCTTCGGGCAGCGTCTCCATGTCGGCGACGCGCTGCCCGGCATAAGCGACGATGCGCCCGCGCAGCGCCGGGACGACGTTCAGCTCCGCCGCCGGCGCCTCTTGCGCCACGATCTGCCGGAAGCGCGCTTCCTGATCGGACGGAATATCGAGCACGAACTGGTTGGGCGCCTTCTTGGGCACCGTCCGGTCGATCTCGGCGGTGAGGCTGGTCTGCACGCCGGCCAGCGTGACGAACAGCGTGAGCGCCAGCCCCAGCGCGATCACCAGCGCGGACGTCTGCGCGCCGGGGCGATAGAGATTGGCGATGGCGAGGCGCCAGAGCGGCCGACGCGGGCGCGGCACGCGCCGGGCAATCGCGCTGATCCCCCAGCCGAGCAGCAGCAGCACGCCCAGCACCGCCGCCGTCGCCCCCAGCACCGCAGCAGAAAACAACGGCTCGCGCGCCGTGCCGAGCGCTATCGCCAGCACCGCCAGCACGCCCAGCACCACGCCCGCCACGCTGCGCCGGTCCAGCCGGCTGCGCGGCTCGACATGCGCGCGCAGGATCGCGGCGACCGGCAGCGTTCGCGCCCGGTCGAGCGGCGGAAGGGTGAAGATATAGGCGATCAGCAGGCCATAAGCCGCGCTCGTGATGAGCGGCAGCGGATGGATGCGGAAGCCCGGCTGCACCGGCAGAACATCGCCCAGCACGGCGATCAGCGCCGGCGGCAGCAGCGCGCCCGCGATCAACCCGCAGGCAATGGCGATCGCCGCGACCGTGCCGATCTGCATCAGATAGATCCGCTCGATATCCGCCGAGGTTGCCCCCAGCACCTTGAAGGTTGCGATGCCGCCACGCTTGATCGCGAGATAGGAGGAGACGCCATTGCTCACCCCGATGCCCGCGGTCACCAGCGCGGTGAGGCCGATGAGGCTCAGGAACTGCCCCATGCGCTCAATGAAGCGACTGGTGCCCGGCGCCGCATTCTCCCGGTCGCGGAACGACCAGCCTGCCTCGGCCTGCTCGTCCTCCAGCCGCTTGCGCAGCGCCTCGACATCGGTGCCCGGCGCCACGCGGACGCGATATTTGCTCTCATAGAGGCTGCCCGGCTGGATCAGCCCCGTGCGTCGTAGCCCCTCGAGCGAGACGATGGCGACCGGCCCCAGCGTAAAGCCTTCGCCCACCCGGTCCGGCTCCTCGGCGATGATGCCGGCGATGGTGAAGGTCGCGGTGCCATAGCGCAGCGCATTGCCGGGCTTGATCTGCAGCCGCTCCGCCAGCGCCTCGCCGATCAGGATGCGGTCGGCGGGCAGCGAGGCATAGCTCCCCGCGCGGAGCAGCAGCTTGCCATAGAGCGGATAGGCGCCATCGACGCCCTTGAGTTCGGTCAGCACTGCCGCGGGGCCATCGGTATCGCCGGCCCCCACTGCATTCGCCATCGCCCGCAGCCGGATCGTCTCGCTCATCGTGCCCAGCGCGCGCAGCGTCTGCTTCTCGGCCTCGCTCGCCTCGCGCTGGCTCATCCGCGCCTCGATATCGCCGCCCAGGATCGTCTGCCCCCGTGCGGAAATCTCGCTGGTGATGGAGGTCGTCAGGCTGCCGATCGCCGCCAGCGTCGCCACGCCCAGGAACAGGCAGACGAACAGCAGCCGCAGTCCGCGCAGGCCCGCGTTTAGATCGCGCCGGGCAATGGACCAGCTCGCCCGCAGGCCCAAAGTCCTCGTGCGCGCCGCCCTCATGCGGCCGCGCCCTCCACGATCAGCCCGTCGCGCATTTCCACGATGCGGTCGCAGCGCTGGGCCAGATCGGGATCATGGGTGATGATGATCAGCGTCGCCCCGCTCGCCTGCTGGCGGGTGAACAGCAGGTCGATGATCGCCGCGCCGGTGTGCCCGTCCAGATTGCCGGTCGGCTCGTCGGCAAAGATGATCTGCGGCCCCGGCGCCACTGCGCGTGCAATCGCCACGCGCTGCTGCTCCCCGCCGGAAAGCTGCGCGGGATAATGGTCGATGCGATGGCCAAGGCCCACCGCCGTCAGCTCCGCGCGCGCCCGGGCAAAGGCATCCTCAAGCCCCGCCAGCTCCAGCGGCACCGCGACATTTTCCACCGCTGTCATCGTCGGCAGCAGGTGGAATGCCTGCAGCACGATGCCGATCTGGCCGCGCCGCGCGCGCGCCAGCCCGTCCTCATCCAGCGTGCTGAAATCCGTGCCCGCCACGCTCACGCTGCCGCTGCTCGCCTGCTCCAGACCAGAGAGCACCGCCATCAGCGAGGACTTGCCCGATCCCGATGCGCCGAGGATCGCAATGCTCTCCCCGCGCATTATGTCCAGGTCCACGCCCTTGAGGATGTCCACCTTCGCCTCGCCCGTGCCGAGCGAGAGGGTGACATTGCGGGCGCGGATCGCGATATGGGAGGCATCGATGGGTGCATGCATGCGGAAAGGGCCTCGCGTGGCAAAGACGTTTACTCGTTATGGTGTCTCATTGCTGCTTGTCCAAGCACTGCTCGCCTGTTCTTCACAAAGTCCCGACACTCAGGGGGATGCCAGTGCCGGCAATAACGCCGCCGCAGCCCTCTCCAATACGGCAAATGCCGCTAACGCCAGCAGCGCCCCGGTCGCGGACCGCAAGCTGGTCGTGGTCTTCGGGGACAGCCTCTACGCTGGTTACAATCTTGGGCCACGCGAGGGCTTTGCCCCCGTGCTGGAGCGCGCGCTGGAGGGGCAGGGCGTGCCCGCGCAGGTGGTCAATGCCGGCGTCTCGGGCGATACCACCGCAGCCGGCCGCCAGCGCCTCGCCTTCACGCTCGACGGGCTGGAGCGCAAGCCGGACCTCGTGATCGTCGGCCTCGGCGGCAACGACATGCTGCGCGGCCTGGAGCCCAAGGAAACCCGCGCCAATCTCGATGCGATCCTCGCCGACCTGCAAAAGCGCGGCATCCCCACCATGCTCACCGGGATGGTCTCCGCCCCCAATATGGGCGCCGACTACGCCAAGGCCTTCGATCCGATCTTCACCGATCTCGCGAAGAAATACGACGCGCCGCTCTACCCCTTCTTCCTCGATGGCGTGATCGGCAACCGCACCCTCATGCTCCCCGACGGCATTCATCCCAATCCGCAGGGCGTGGAGACGATTGTTGGGCGGGTTGGGCCACTGGTGGCGGGGGTGTTGAAGGGGGAGGGGAAGGAGTAGCGCGCCGCACTAAGGCTCCGCCACACCTATGCACGTCATGCTGAACTTGTTTCAGCATCCATGGAGTGAGTAAGCTAAAACTTGTGCAAATAATTCAGAGTGGCATCGAAAACCGGTTCAGCCTTTGGGTCTAAAATCGTGTCCTTGAGGGATACCTGCAAACCCTCGCACGATCCAGCCCACTGCGGTCGTCAAGACGAGCATGAAAATTAAAAACGCGCCGGTCCACTGAATCGTCTCGAAAGCGTGGGATTTCCACTCAGACCAGCGGTGGTTAGAAAAACCCGTGTTGGCCGCTCGGATCATTTCGGGTGTCAGGCGGAAGTTTTCCACACGAGCAGAAACGTAGTTCGACACTTCTTCATTATACTGGTCGTTGGTCCAATAAGTCCATTGTTTCGAAGTGTCTTGTTCAGCGCGCTTGTAAAGGATTTTGGTGTCCTTCGTTCTAAAACAAAGGATAATATCTTCTTCCTTTCCCCCTATTAATATATTCCGTGCGGTGTATTCGCTTAGGTCAGGGTAATCGCAGGGGGTCGTGGTGAAGGTCCAAGGATCATCAGGAGTTTCAGTATCAAATACAACATAGGTGGTAGGCCCTTCTGAAAAGAGAACGAAAACGCCTACGATTATGCCGATGCCTGAGATGAGGTAGCTGACCCGCCTGCCCCCCTCGAACCAATTTATGCCCACGCTATCAGCCCCCGTCTATTTTGCACTTATCTTGTTTGTGTCGAACACTGCTCCCTGATTGTCACATAGCTTGCCGAAGACGGTCCGTCACCCCAAACACCCCCATTCCCCTCCCGCCCCACACGCGCTAGGGCGGCGCGATGATCCGCCTGACCGGTCTAACCTTGCCCCTCGATCACCCGGACGATGCGCTCGCGCCCGCCATTGCCGCGCGCCTTGGCATTCCGCAGGCCGATCTGCTCAGCCATGAGGTCGTGCGGCGCGGCAATGATGCGCGGCGCAAGAGTGCGATCCTGCTCGTCTATTCCGTGGACGTTGCCCTGCGCGACGAAGCCGCCGTGCTAGCGCGGTTCGTGGGCGACAAGGATGTGCGCCCGCGCCCGGATACGGACTATCGCTTCGTCGCCCGCGCGCCGGAGGGCTGGTCCGGCCTGCGCCCGGTGGTCATCGGCGCCGGGCCGTGCGGGCTGTTCGCGGGGCTGATCCTCGCGCAGATGGGCTTCCGCCCGATCATCGTGGATCGCGGCAAGGTGGTGCGGGAGCGGACCAAGGATACCTGGGGCCTGTGGCGCCGCTCGCAATTGAACCCGGATAGCAATGTCCAGTTCGGCGAGGGCGGGGCGGGCACCTTTTCGGACGGCAAGCTCTATTGCCGGGTGAAGGACCCGCGCTTCCTCGGCCGCAAGGTGCTGGAGGAGTTTGTCCGCGCCGGCGCGCCGGAGGACATCCTCACCGAGGCGCATCCGCACATCGGCACCTTCCGCCTTGTCACCATGGTGGAGAGCATGCGCCGCACCATCGAGGGGCTTGGCGGCGAATATCGCTGGCAGACGCGGGTGGACGGGCTGGAGCTGGATCGCAGCCCGGATGGCAGCATGGCCCTGCGCGGGCTCCATTTGCACGATGGCAGCTTTCTGGAGGCCGATCATGTCGTCCTCGCCGTCGGCCACAGCGCCCGGCCGACCTTCGAGATGCTGCACGAGCGGGGCGTGTTCATCGAGCCAAAGCCTTTCTCGCTCGGCGTGCGCATCGAGCATCCGCAGGCCTGGGTGGATGAGGCGCGCTACGGGCGGTACGCCAAGCATCCGGTGCTGGGCGCGGCGGCCTATAGCCTCAGCCATCACTGCGCGAACGGGCGCACCGTCTACAGCTTCTGCATGTGCCCGGGCGGCCGGGTGGTCGCGGCGACCTCCGAGGAAGGGCGTGTCGTCACCAATGGCATGAGCCAATATTCCCGCGCCGAGTTCAATGCCAATTCGGGGCTGGTGGTCGGCATCGATCCCGCCCGCGATTATCCCGATGGGCCGCTGGCGGGGATCGCGCTGCAGCGGCATTGGGAATCGCTGGCCTTCGTCGCGGGCGGCTCCAACTATTGCGCGCCGGGGCAGACGGTGGGGGATTTTCTGGCCGGCCGCGCGTCCACGGAACTGGGCAGCATCACCCCCTCCTACAAGCCGGGCGTCAAGATGACGGACCTATCATCGTGTTTGCCGGATTTCGTGCTGGAATCCTTCCATGAGGCGATCCCCGCCTTCGGCCGCCAGATCGCGCGCTACGATCATCCCGATGTGGTGATGACTGGCGTGGAAACGCGCACCTCCTCACCGATCCGCATCACCCGCGGCAAGGACTATCAGAGCCTCAACGTCGCCCGCCTGTTCCCCGCCGGCGAGGGCGCGGGCTATGCCGGCGGCATCCTCTCGGCGGCGATGGACGGCATCAAGGTCGCCGAGGCCGTGGCGCAGAGCATCATGGCGCGGCGGTGAGGTAGCGAGCCGAAGCCTGCGCGGATAACCTCATACTTCGTCATTCCCGCGAACGCGGGAATCCAGGTCAGCGCTTCCGCTGGGGGCAGTGTCGAAGCTGGATTCCAGCGTTCGCGGGAATGACGAGGGATGAGGATCAGGGGAAGGCCGATCCGCACCTGCCGTTCACCCCGGCCTGCGATCCCAAACCGTAATCGTCCCGGCATCGCCATCCACCCGCACCCAGTCGCCGGTGCGGATGGCGTCGAGCGGGTCCTGGTCGCACTCGGTCACGGTCGGCGTGCGCATCACCACGGCGCCCAGCGCGGCCTTTGTGGTCATGATATTGAACACCATCGCCACCGGCGAGGCGCCGCGCAGCTTGGACATGTGGAAGATGCTCGACCAGCCCGAGGAGCCCTTGGCGCCGGGGAAGACCAGCACCTTGCCGGCAAAACTCTGGCCCTTCAGCTCATGGCGGCTCTCGATCACCGTACCGCTCATCGGGTTGACGCCGCCCCAGCCGGAGATCGTCTCGCGCGTCACCAGCGCCTCGCCCTCGGCGACGCCGGGCACGACAGAGCGACCGCGGATGATGAGGCGGGGCTTGTCCAGAACGTCGCTCATGCCAGGGCTCCTTTCCACTTGCCGGTACAGGCGGCATCCACACAGTCGGCGGTGGTGCCATACCAGCCCTCGATGCCCATCATTGCCGGCAGATAATGCACCTGCTTGGCGCTATCGAGCGCGGCAACCTTCGTGCCCTTGGGCACCGCCTGGCTGATCGCCGAGCAGGTGTCGGTCATGAGGTAGGCGCCCGCATCACGCAGGATCTTGGAATAGCCATTGGCGTCCGCCGTCGCCTTCACCGCGCGGCTGGTGAACACCCACAAGGCGCTGTTGGCGCTCACCTTGCGTCCCTCGATCAGCGCGCAGACCTGGGCGATCTGCTCGATGGAATAATGCGGGCAGCCGAGCATGACATAATCAACATCCTCGCTGGAGCCGACGCTGTTCAGCGTCTCGTAGATGCGCCGCCGCGCCGCCGCGTCATAGACGAAGCGCTCGCCCTTGGCTGCTCCGCCGAAGGCCGTCTCCACGCTTGGCGCCTCGGGGGTGATGCCGACCATGTGATACATCTCGACGCCGCCGGAGGAGGCCGCCGCCGCGCCGAAATGCTTGTGGCGGATGAGGCTCGCCTCGCTGATGTCGCCAGTGATGACGGGGATCGTGTCCTGCACCGCATCGCCGACGAAATAGCCGAGCATTCCCCATTCGAAGATGCTGTCGACCGGTACTTGCACGTCCACGCTGTGCTGGCCCTTGCGGAAGTCGTCCCGGTGGAATCCCCAGTCGGGAATGCGCTTGGCCAGCATCGCGGCGCTGGTGGATTCGCGCCCCTCGCAATTGGTCCGCGCGCCGATGACCGAGTTGGCGAACACCACCGCGCTCGATTCCATCCACGCGCAATGCTCGCCCATCACGGGCACATTGCCGGCGAGATAGGGCGTGCAGGTCTTGAGGATCTGGATACCGTGGGCGGCGACTTCCGCCTCGTCGGAGACGAAATTGTCGTGCGCCTCCGCCGTCATGCCCTGCTCCTGCCACAGCGTGGGGTCCATGCCGCCCTGCAGATGGCAGGAAAAGGCGTTCATGCGCGGCACGTCGACCACCTCGTCACTGTCGAGATCGAAGCGGGAGAAGACCGCGCGGTAATCGCCCCCGTCCGCCGCATAATGGTCCTTCACCCATTGCGGGGCGGAGCCGGGCACGCCGGCGACATTGTTGGTCTCGACGAAGCGCTCCGCGCCGAGCGCGTCGGCATAGCGGATCAGCAGTTCCATGGCCTTTTGCGTCGCGGCGCCGGACTCTCCCTCCAGCATGGCTTGTTCGGCATCGGTCAGCATCACCATGGCAGGCTCTCCATTATTCGTTACCTTACTATCGATCAGGACGGCGCGAGAAGCAAGGCTTGTGATTGTCTCGCGGGAAGAAGCCCGCCCGAAAAATCCGTGGTAAATGCTCTTTTCACACTGGGGGGATAGAGGCATAGTCTCTTGAGCCATTGAATCACGGGCCTTTGCCGGGCCGCTGGGAGTTGATGTGAGCGCTGCTTTCCGCTTTCCGCGGTTCTTCATGACCAATGCCGGACCGTGTCCCTATCTGCCTGGGCGCACGGAGCGGAAGGTGTTTACCGAACTGACCGGCGAGCACGCGTCCGAACTCAATGACGCGCTGGGCCGCATCGGCTTTCGCCGCAGCCAGAACGTCGCCTATCGCCCGAGCTGCGCGGATTGCACCGCCTGCGTCTCGGTGCGGATCGTGGCGAACGAATTCAAGCCCAACGCCACGCAACGCCGCCTCGTGCGCCGCAATAGCGATCTGGTAGTGCGGGCGTGCAAGCCCTGGTCCACCGACGAGCAATTCTCGCTGCTCCAACGCTATCTCGCTGCCCGCCACCCGACCGGCGGCATGACCGAGATGGACGAGATCGACTTCGCCGACATGGTCGAGCAGACGCCGGTCGAGACCTATCTCATCGAATATCGCGAACCGGGGGAAGACGGCCGCCCCGGTCGGCTGATCGGCGCCTGCCTGACGGACAAGCAGGGCGATGGGCTGTCGATGATCTACAGCTTCTTCGAGCCGGAGCTGGAAGGCCGCAATGGCCTTGGCAGCTACATCATCGTCGATCACATCCTGCGCGCCCAACGCGCCGGCCTGCCTTATGTTTACCTCGGCTACTGGGTCGAAGGCTCGGACCGGATGAATTACAAGGTCCGCTATCAGCCAATGGAAAAGCTCGGTCGCGCCGGCTGGGAGCGGCTGGTGCTGCCGGCAGCCTCCGCAGAAACGCAAAGCGCCGTGCGCCCGGAGCAGAGCCTGACTCGCGACCATGAGGGGCGGGTTCTCAAATAATCGGCCTGCGTCGGTCTGAACGGAGGGTGTCGTGCGCTAGGAGTTCCGCACTTGAGAGCAGGTAAGGCTAAGCCTGCGGCTGGAAAGTCGTGGGGAGTGGTCTTTGCCAAACCTCCCCGTTCGTGCTGAGTAGGGTCTGAGTGGCGCCGCAGGCGCGTATCGAAGAGCCGTATCGAAGCATCGCAGCGCATAGGCTGGTCCTTCGATACGCCGCTTCGACAGGCTCAGCAGCTACTCAGGACGAACGGACGGGAGATCCGCAATGTCGTCGAGTCCGGAACGTCCGCTTTCGAGCTGAAAACTCGAAAAGCCGCCCTTTCGTGCAAGAGCGCCTTGTGTACACCACCCGTCCGTAAACGCTAAGGGTCCGGCCGCTCGAAAGCTGCCGGACCCCTGCTGGAAAGCCCCCCGGTTCCAGTTCGCTCGGGGCGTGCGGCCGCGATGTTGCGCCTTGCGGTCATGCGCCTTGGTGCGAGCGATAAGGGGAGGCTATCAATGCCTTACCGGCTTGGCGAGTCCGCTCGCCCCGTCGCGCGTCCCAAAGTGGATCAGCCGAAAGGCCCGTGCGTCAGCCTGCCAGAGCGGGGGCGATTGCTGCGCAGAGCGCGTCCAGCCCGGCGGCGTCGGCCTCGTCGAAGCGGGCGGGGCGGGGGCTGTCGAGATCGAGCACGCCGATCAGCGCGCCTTCGTGGATCACCGGCACGACCAGTTCCGATGCGGAGGCGGCATCGCAGGCGATGTGGCCAGGGAAGGCGTGGACATCCTCGACGCGCTGGACCTGCCGGGTCGCCGCAGCCGTACCGCACACGCCGCTGCCCGGCGCGATGCGGATGCAGGCAGGCTTGCCCTGAAACGGGCCGAGCACCAGCACGTCATCCACCAGCCGGTAGAAGCCGGCCCAGTTGAGGTCCGGGACATATTGCCAGATCAGCGCCGCGACATTCGCCATATTGGCGATGGCGTCCGGCTCGCCCTCGGTCAGCGCGCGCGCCGCAGCGAGGAGATCGGCATAAAGAGCGGGCTTGTCGCTGCCCGTTGCGGGAGAAAAATCGTACATGCCTGCCCATTTAGGCGCCGCCTGCCACCCGCGCCAGCCTCTTGGCTCTTGCGGATCGGGCCGCCGCATGGTCTTCAGGCTCAGGATTATCGGGCGGTTAACGAAACGGGGAAGCAGCCATGGAGCCGATCGGGCAGACAGGCGTGAGCGAAGCGGAGGAGATGCGGGCGCTGGGCCGGGACGTAGGGCGCCGTGGCGTGGAGCGGCTGGGCGCCGGCATGACGCGCTTGGTGGAGGAGACCTCCGCGCTCTATCGCTGGGCGCTGACGATGCTGGTTCTGCTGAATGCCGGCGGCCTTTGCCTCAGTCTACTCGCACGGGACAGTCTGGGGCCGGATGCCTTGTCGCAGGTGGCGCTGACCTTCTTTAGCGGCATGATGATGGCGCTGCTGGCGGCGCTCGTTGGTCTCGCGCTCACGGTCCCACTGGCTGCAGCGATGCGGCGAGCGCTGACGGATTGGACCGAGGTTTCTCTCTCCGGCGAGCTGAGCGATGCGGCGACGACCTCCGCCCGCCACGTCCGCCGGATGGGGACGGTGTGGATCGCGGCAATGGGCTTGGTCGGGCTGATTGCGCTGGCGTTGTTTGCGGCGGGCGCTCTCATGCTCGGCGAGCGGCTGGGCGCCTTCGGTCCCTCGAGCGAGCCCGCCGCTGCGATGGAGAGCGTGGTGCCCGAGGCCGCGTCGAACAGCACTGCGCCGGCCAGTCCTCTGCCTGAAGAGGTCGCTCCGCCGGTGTCGGCTGTTGCGCCGGCGCTTAGTCCTGCCGCGCGCCCGGCCCAAATTCGAACACAGGCGCAGCCACGCGCCGCGACAGCCGCACCTGCGCCCGCAGCGCGGACCGAGCGGCAGGCCTCACCGCCGCCGGTCCGATCCGCGCCTGCACGCACCACATCCCAGCCCGCGTCTGCGAATCCGGCCCCGCCTCCCGCCGCGTCCTCGCCTTCGGTGCCGAGTGAGGCGCCGCTGCTGTCTCCCGGCGCCCCCACCAACGGAAACTGATCGTCAGGCCCGGCAGCGATTGGCTCTTGCGACAGTGCCCCGCGCCGGGTGATGAGGGGCCATGCCGCGCATCCAGATCACGCGATCGATCAGCATCGATGAGGACGAGCTTCTCGAGAGCGCAACACGCGCGTCCGGGGCTGGCGGTCAGCATGTCAATACCACCGACAGCGCGGTCATTCTGCGCTTCGATGTCGCCGGTTCGCCGTCGCTGCCGGAGGCGGTCAAGGTGCGCCTCGCAGCGCTGGCGGGCGCACGGATGTCGGGGGAGGGGGTGCTCATCCTGCGCAGCGAGGGCTCGCGCTCGCAGTTCGAGAACCGGCGCGAGGTGCGCCAGCGGCTGTGCGATCTGATCGCGCAGGCGACCATCGTGCCCAAGAAACGCAAGCCGACCAAGCCCACCAAAGCCTCGCAGGTGCGCCGTGTCGAGGGCAAGACCAAGCGCGCGTCGGTGAAGGCCGGGCGGGGGAAATGGCGGGAGTGATGGCCTGCGAGGCCATCCGCCCCTGTCGGATCACATCTTCACGCAGCCCCGCAAGGCCGCGCGCAGCGCCATCGTCGCATTGCTGAGCGATGCCTCGCCCTCCAGCCTGCCGTTGATCCGCAGCATCGCCGTTCCTTTCTGCTGGGTCAGCAGCGGCACCAAAGGTGTGCCGGTGATGCCGCCGATCCAGTGGGTGCCGTTGGCGCTGCCACGCTGGACGGGAATGTTGACCAGGCGGCCGGCGAAATTCCAGGTCATCGTCAAGGCGTTGCCGGTGGCCGGCTTGTTGAGCAGCATCGCCATATAAGGCTTCCCGCCCTCGCAATAGAGGCTGAGGGCTTCGATGTTGGGGGATGCTGCGGCGCTGACATAGGCCATGGGCGCGCGCCCGGCGACGGGCACGACTTCCCACGGCGTGCCGGGCAGGGCCACCGCCGTCTCGGGCGGACTGTTATCGAGCAGGGTCTTGATCTCGGGCGCGACGGGCAGCCGTGTACCGGTGGCGGGGGCGTAAACGCTCAGCTTGCCGCGTTCCCACAGGCCCACCTGCACCGCCCGCCGGGCGGGGTCGATCATGATATAGGCCTGCTCCTCGCCGCCCTTGTGCTGGGCGTTGCCGGAGAGATAATAATAATTCCCGACGCGCTTGAGCGGGGTGACGACTGAGAGATTGGTCCGCAGCACGTCCATCTTCGGCCCTAGCCGGGCCTTGAGCGCCGTCGCGACGGCGCCGCGATCCAGCAGATCGATATTATCTTTGGCGTAGCTGCCCGGATATTTGCCCACGAGGCTGGCGAGGTTCGTCCATTCCGCCGGGATGCCCTGCACGGCGGCGGCCGGTGTTGCCGCTGGTCGGGGCGTCGTCGAGGCTGGCGTGCCGACCGCCGCGCTGCCCTTGCAGAGCATGAACAATCCGCCTGCCGTAAAGGCGGCATGAAAAGGGTCAGGTCTCTGACCGCGCATCAGATTGTCCTCGAACCGGATGACCCCGGCCTTTTCGTCATCATTGACGTACATATAGACGCGCCCGGAATCGCTGGGGCTGATCGGGAACGGCATGAACACGGCCGTGATCCCCTCATAGCTCGGCCCCATGAAGCTCACTGCATATTCGACGCGCGGCGGCGTGACGGTGCGGCCATGGGCGCGGAAGGTCATGCCCTTGTCGTCAATCGTGACGCGGGGCTCCTCGCTGCAATCGCCGCGCGGCGCATAGCTGCCATAGATGTGATCGAGGCCCTGGCCCTTGAGACCAGCGATTGTCAGGGCCTGTGTAGCGCTCCCTTGCAGCGCAAGCGCACAGGCAGCGATGATCACGCCGGACCGGCGCGATACGATTTTGGAAAGGATCGGAAAGGCCATGTCTACTCCCCCACGAAGTTGACGCCTTCCCTCAGATGAGCTGACTCGGGTGGGAAGGACTGTGGCCATTATCCACGAGTTAACCCAAATGGTCGAATGGTTAATGAGGGCGGAGCGTGGTCGCCTCAGCCTGCCATCACGATTTCCGCCAGAATGGCATCCAGCAGTAGCATTCCGGCCGGGGTGACGCGCAGGCGCTCGCCGGTTTGCTCGAGCAGGCCATGGCCGACCAGCTTTGCAATGGCGTCCTTGTCCACTAGCGACGGGCGGTCCAACCCGGTGCGCTGGCTGAGCGCGGCCAGATCGATCCCCTCGGCAAGGCGCAGGCCCATCATCAGCGCTTCGGCCGCCTGTTCGCCGGCGGGGAGCACCCGCTCCTCGGCGAGACCATGGCCGTTGCGGTGCAGCGCGGCCATCCAGTTCTCGGGCTTGCGATGACGCACGGTGGCCATGCCGCCGCGCCGACCATGCGCGCCGGGGCCAACGCCGGCATAATCGGCATAACGCCAGTAAGCGAGGTTGTGCCGGCTCTCCTGCCCCGGCGCGGCATGGTTGGAGACTTCATAGGCCGGGCGGCGGGCCGCCAATGTCATGGCCTGCGTCAACTCGAACAGCGTGGCGGCATGGTCCGCATCGGCGGGCACCAGCGTGCCCCGGCGCACGTCGGTTTCGAACCGCGTGCCGGGCTCGATGGTCAGTTGATAGAGCGAGAGATGATCGGTGCCGAAGCCGAGCGCGCGGGCCAGTTCGCGCTCCCAGTCCGCCTCGCTCTGGCCGGGACGGGCATAGATGAGGTCAAGGCTAACGCGCGGCACGCAAGCCTGCGCGGCCGCCAGCGCCCTGAGGCCTTCGTCCACGCCGTGCGCCCGGCCCAGAAAGCGCAAGGCATCGTCGTCCAGCGCCTGCAGGCCCAGCGAAAGGCGGTTGACCCCGGCGGACGCCACCTGCGCGAAGCGCGCGGCCTCGGCGCTGTTCGGATTGGCCTCCATGGTGATCTCGATGTCGTCCGCGACCGCCCAGTGGCCCGCCGCCGCATCGATCAGCGCGGCCACCGTCTCGGGCGGCATCAGCGAGGGCGTGCCGCCGCCGAAGAAAATGCTGCCCAGCGTCCGGCCCGGCAGCAGCGCGGCTTCATGGGCCAGATCGGCGAGCAGCGCGGCGCGCCACGCGGCCTGATCCACGGTGTCGCGGACATGGCTGTTGAAGTCGCAATAGGGGCATTTGGCCACGCAGAACGGCCAGTGGATATAGAGGGCAAGCGGCGCGGGAGAGGCCATGGCCGCCGCTATAGCGGACTGCGCGCCAAAGTCAGCCCATGGCGAATATGCCACGGTTCAGTGGTTAAATATTAATTAACAATGATTTAACGCAATTTGTTGGTGAAGAAAATGTTTTCCCAACCGTTCATACTGAGCTAGGTTCCACACCGGAACCGCAGGGGGAACGGCGGACGCACATGGACGCGGGCGAAGGGCGAGAAGTGGTGCGACGGCGTATGCGGGCGGCGATTGGCCTGCTCGCGCTCTGCACCCTGACGCCGGCGCCCGTGCTGGCCGGCGATGCGCCTTCTGCTGCCATGCCGCGCGATGCGGCTCACTTCCGCGATATCATGCTGGCTGCCCACAATGGCGAACGCGCCGCGCGGGGCGTGCCGAAGCTAGCGTGGAGCGATGAACTCGCGGCCGATGCGGCGCAGAGCGCTACCCGGCTGGCGCAGGAGCCGGACCCGATTGCGGCCCATCACAAATCCGGCGGCGCGGGCCACTATGGCGAGAATCTGTGGGCCGGCACCCGCGATGCCTATGCCTATGAGGAAATGGCGGAAAGCTGGCTGGAAGAGCGCGCGCTCTACCTGGATGCGCCGGTGCCGGATATTTCGCGCAGCGGCAATTGGGCGGATGTTGGCCATTATTCGCAGATCATCTGGGCCGGCACGCGCCGCGTCGGCTGCGCGCTCCACCCCACGGCGACGCTGGACGTGCTGGTGTGCCGCTACGATCCGGCGGGCAATGTCTACGGGCACCGCGCGTCGGTCGATTACGCGGGGCGCTGAGCGCAGGGCGTCCTTTCAGAACAGCGCCGCGACCAGTTGCTCGAAGGCGCGGGCACGGTGGCTGACGGCTTGCTTGGCCTCGATGGGCATCTCGCCGAACGTCTGCGTCGCCCCGGTCGGCAGGAACACCGGATCATAGCCAAAGCCCTGCGCGCCGCGCGGCGGCCAGACGAGACTGCCGGCGACGCGGCCCTCGAACAAAACGGTCTCGCCATCCGGCCAGGCGAGGCAGAGCGTGCAGACGAAGGCCGCGCTGCGGTCCACCTGCGGGCCTTGCGCGCAGAGCAGCCCCTCCACCTTGCCCATCGCCATATACCAGTCGCGCCCGGGCTCGCCCTCGAACCATTGCCGCTCTGCCCAATCGGCGGTGTAGACGCCGGGCCGTCCACCCAGCGCCGCCACATCGAGGCCGCTGTCATCGGCCAGCGCAGGCAGGCCGGAGGCGGTGGCGGAGGCGAGCGCCTTGAGTGCGGCGTTTTGCGCGAAGGTGGTGCCGGTCTCTTCCGGCTCGGGCAGGCCGAGCGATCCGGCAGACACCGGCGCCATGCCATAAGGCCCGAGCAGCGCGCTGATCTCACGCACCTTGCCTTCATTGTGGCTCGCGATGACGAGCTTGCCGGGTTCCAGTTTGCCGGTCATTGCGTTCATCGGGCCGAGGTGATTTTTAGGTCTGTAAAGAGAAATTCGCCAGTGGAGCAGACGATACGCACCACGGGGTCCGGCACCGCGAACGCTATTCTCGTTTCTTCGCCAGCGATCGTGCCCACGACGGACTGACCGTCGAACGTTAGAGAGAAATCATAGACCGGGGCATCTTCCGCGATGCCGAAGAGCTGATGTTCGACTTCTTGTCCACCGTGGAACTCATCCCACTGGAGGTATTGCACGACAGCATTCCTGTCCCTGGTCTTCAACCCTACCTTGCTGGCGAGCAATGCTTTCAAGATGAAGCCGGCCTGATCACCCGAGGATTGTCCCGGCGGCGACGCAGCCATGAAGTGAACGCGCGCAAGCGGTGCCCACTTGCTATCTTTGGCGATGTTCAGCAGCTTCATTTTCCCGGATACTGTCACCGAGCCCTCCGGCACGGGAAATGTCAGCTCGGAGAAATGCCCCGGAGCCGTATCGCAGGCATAGGTGATGCCCCTCGTTTGCGCGTTCGGGGCCTGCGCAATTGCCACTGTCGGGGTGATAAGGAGCGCCAAGCCCAAACATGATCGCCAGATTGTCATTCGATATCCCCCTTCGTTTTTCCAAACTGACTTACCGCCCCGTGGCGCGGTCCTGCGCGGCGAAGATCTGCGTGCAGCCGATGCGTGCGAGGCGCAGCAGGCGCAGCAGCGCTTCCTCGTCATAGGTTGCGCCTTCCGCCGTGGCCTGAGCCTCGGCAATGTTGCCGTTGGAGAGCAGCACGAAGTTCGCGTCGGCATGGGCATTGCTGTCCTCGATATAATCGAGGTCGAGCACCGGATTGCCCTGATAGATGCCGCAGGAGACCGCCGCGACCTTCGCCTGGATCGGATCTGTGGTCAGCGCGCCGCTGGCGAGCAGCTTGTCGACCGCGATCCGCAGCGCCACCCAGGCGCCCGAGATGCTGGCCGTGCGGGTCCCGCCGTCCGCCTGAATGACGTCGCAATCGAGCGTGATCTGCCGTTCGCCGAGGGCCTTGAGGTCCACCACCGCGCGCAGCGAGCGGCCGATGAGGCGTTGGATTTCCTGCGTGCGGCCGGACTGCTTTCCCTTGGCTGCCTCGCGTGACCCACGCGTGTGCGTGGCGCGGGGGAGCATGCCATATTCCGCCGTCACCCAGCCTTCACCCTTGCCGCGCAGAAACGGCGGCACGCGCTCTTCCACGCTCGCCGTGCAAAGCACCCGCGTCTCGCCAAAGGAGACGAGGCAGCTGCCTTCGGCATGGACGGTAAAACCGGGTTCCATGGCGATCGTACGCATTTCGTCGGGGGCGCGGCCGGATGGGCGCATGAGCATGTCCTTTTTGTCTGCCAAAATTTGCCCGCGCTCTAGCGCCCCTGTTGCGACTTGGCCAGCGCCGCGCGCCGTCCTACATACGGGGTATGTCCGGGCCGCCCATCAACCTTTTGAGCGATCGCGCGCGCGATATCTTTCGCGTCGTCGTGGAATCCTACATCGGCACCGGGGCGCCGGTCGGCTCGCGCACGATCAGCCGGTTGAGCGGGCTCAACCTCTCGCCGGCGTCGATCCGCAATGTGATGCAGGATCTGGAGGAAGCGGGGCTGCTCGCCGCGCCGCACACCTCGGCCGGGCGGATGCCGACCGAATCCGGTCTTCGCCTGTTCGTGGACGCGATGATGCAGGTCGCCGAGCCCTCCGAGGACGAGAAGCGCGCCATCGAGCGGCAATTGACCGGCGAAGGGCCGATCGAGGAAGCGCTCAACGCCGCCTCGGCCCTCCTGTCGGGTTTGTCCGCCTGCGCTGGGCTGGTGATGGTCCCGCGCCGCGAGACGCTGCTCAAGCAATTCGGCTTTGCCTGGCTGTCGGACCGGCAGGCACTGGCCGTGCTGGTCGGGCAGGATGGCACGGTCGAGAACCGCATTGTGGATCTGCCCGCAGGCACGACGCCCTCCATGCTGGTCGAGGCGGCCAATTATCTCTCCGCCCACGCCACCGGTCGCACGCTGAGTGAGGTGCAGGCGTGGCTGAGCGGGCAGATCGAGGCGGAGGAAACCGCGCTCGATGAGGCTTCGCGCCATCTGGTCGCGCGCGGCGTGGCAGCGTGGAGTCGCGATACCGAGGACCGCCCGGTGCTGATCGTGCGCGGCCAGGCCAATCTGCTCGACGAGCAATCCGCTGCTGATCTCGAGCGCGTGCGCCAGTTGCTGGATGAGCTGGAGGGCAAGAGCGAGATCGCCCGCCTGCTGGACAGCGCCCGCGCCGGTGCCGCGACCAAGATCTTCATCGGCTCGGAGAACAAGCTCTTTTCCCTGAGCGGCTCTTCGGTCATAGCAGCGCCATATCGCGGACCCGGCGGGCAGGTGGTCGGCGTGGTCGGTGTGATCGGCCCAACCCGGTTGAACTATGCCCGCGTCGTCCCCATGGTGGACTTCACCGCACAGACCCTCAGCAGATTGATGAAATGACGGAAGACATGACTGACCAGACCAACAATGAGAATGAGACCCTGGCCGCTGACATCGCCGAGGGCGCGGGCGAGACGCTGAGCCGCGAGGAGATCGCCGCCGCGCGTATCGCAGCGCTGGAGGAAGAGCTGGCCAACGCCAAGCAGGAGACGCTCTACGCTGTCGCGGATACCCAGAATGTCCGTCGCCGGCTAGAGAAGGAACTGGCCGATACCCGCGCTTATGCCGCGACCGCCTTCGCCCGCGACATTCTCTCCGTGGCCGACAATCTCAGCCGCGCACTGGAGGCCATTCCGGCCGAATTGCGGGCGGATGAAAAGGTGAAAGGCCTGATCGCCGGCCTTGATGCTACCGGCAAGGAGATGGAGAGCGCGCTGCGCAAGCATGGCGTGGAGAAATTCACCTCGGTGGGCGAGCCGCTCGATCCCAACAAGCATCAGGCGATGATCGAGATGCCTTCGGCAGAGGCTGCGCCCGGCACCATCGTGCAGGAGATGCAGGCCGGCTACATGATCAAGGATCGCCTGCTGCGCCCGGCGTTGGTCGGCGTGGCCAAGGCGGCGGAGTAACAGGCGCCATGCGCGGCGCGGCCATGACTGTCCTTACGGGGCTGGTCGCGCTCGCCTTGCCGATCGCGGCCCCGCTGGCGGCACAGGCGCCCGTCGCGTCGCCCGCACCGAGTCCGGACGCACTCTCGCAGGCCTTGCGGGATCTTGGCAGTGGGGAGGTGGATGCCGGTGATCTGCGCGCCGTGACCTGCGCGGAAACCAGCGAGGCGCCCGGCGCCTTTGATTGCCAGTGGGAGCAGCGCCGGGACGGCAACTGGCATCCCTATACGAGCTGGCTGGCGCTAGTCGGCGCGCAATGGACCATGCTCGATGCGCCGATCCCGGTGCCGGATTTCAATCGCGTGAAGCTCAAGCCGCTGGCGCCGAGCGCTCCCTGAGTGGCGGCGCTTCGGCGGGCGTTAACTCAGGCCGGGTCCGCGAGTAGCACCGCCGTGCCGGTGGCCGAGACCATCAGCATCGATCCGCCCGAGCCGAGCACTTCATAGTCCAGGTCCACGCCGATGATCGCATTGCCACCGGCCGCGGCGGCGCGCTGGCGCATCTCCGCCATGGCTTCCTCGCGGGCGCGGCTCAGCACTTCCTCATAGGCGCCGGCCCGCCCGCCAACGATATCGCGCACGCTGGCAAAGAGATCGCGGAAGAGATTGGCACCCACGATCACTTCGCCCGTCACCACGCCGCAATAACGCTGCACCGTGCGGCCATCGATATTGTTGGTGGTCGTGACGATCATCTCGGTCGGGGCATTGCCCCAGGGATTATCGGCCATCTCTCCGCTCCTCTCGCCGCGCATGCGGCTTATTCCATGCCCAGGGCCGCCAGATAGGTCTGGAGGATTGCCTCCATCTCCTGGCGATCATGCGGCGGCAGCTTCCGCAGGCGGACGATCTGGCGCATGATCTTGACGTCATAGCCTGTTGCCTTGGCTTCGCCATAGACATCCTTGATGTCGTCCGAAATGCCCTTCTTTTCTTCTTCGAGGCGCTCGATGCGCTCGATGAGAAGGCGCAACTGGTCGGCGGCGATGTTGTCGCTCATGTCTGCAAGGTCTCCGGATGGAATGTGTCAGAATCGAATGCGCGGTCCTAGCCAGCCGCTGCCCTCCCTGTCTAGGCATCGATCGCACCGGACGGCGTAGCCATTGCGCCGGCGGCGGAAAAAATTTCCCGCCATGTCACAATCGCCGTCCGCCCACTCGTCATGCCTGTGCAAACCCAATGGACAGGAGACACGATCATGACCGCACGCCTCGATCCCTTCACCGCCGCGCCCGCGCTCATCAAGCAATGGATGGCGACCTCGCTTGCCATCAACGATAGCCTGGAGCCTGCGCTCGTGGAGCTGGTGAAGGCCCGCGCCTCGCAGATCAACCAGTGCGCCAACTGCCTCAACATGCACACCGCCGAAGCACGCGAAAAGGGCGAGAGCGAGCAGCGCCTCTACTTGCTCTCGGTCTGGCGCGAGGCGCCATGCTATAGCGCACGGGAGCGGGCCGCGCTGGCGTGGACCGAGGCGCTTACGCGTCTGTCGGAAGGGCATGGCGGAAAGGCCGAAGCCTATGCACAGCTCGCGGCCCAGTTCAGCGAGGAAGAGCAGGTGAAGCTGACGCTGCTGATCAACATCATCAATGGCTGGAACCGCCTCGCGGTCGGCTTCGACTTGTGGATCGAAACGCCGGCGACCCGCAAGCTGGCTGCCTGATGCGCGCCGGGCATCCCATGTCCCCTCATCAGCAGGAGGATGCAGCGATCAGCTTCGATCCGCTGCGTCCCCGGCTGGTGCGGGTCGCCTACCGAATGCTCGGTTCCGTCGCCGATGCCGAGGATGTGGTGCAGGAGGCGTTCATTCGCTGGATGCGGGTCGACCGTGCCGAAGTGCGCGAGCCGGAGGCGTTCCTCCGCCGCACGGTCACGCGGCTTTGCCTGGATCATGCCAAGTCGGCGCGGGTCCAGCGGGAGCATTATGTCGGGCCATGGCTACCCGAACCGGTCGTCGAGGACGAGGATGAGCAGGAGGATGTGACCCTGCCGCTGATGCTCGCGCTGGAGCGGCTCTCACCGCTCGAGCGCGCGGCGTTCCTGCTGCATGATGTGTTCGGCGTCTCGTTCGAGGAAATCGCTGCCACCATCGATCGGGAGCCGGCGGCCTGTCGCCAGCTTGCCGCGCGGGCACGGGACCATGTGCGGCAGGCGCGGCCCCGCTTCGAGGTTGAGAAGCAGCGCGGTCTGGAGATCGCGAGCGCCTTCTTTGCGGCGTCGCGCACCGGCGACATGACCGCGCTCGGCGCGATGTTGGCTGCTGATGTCAGCATGCACGCAGATGGCGGGGGCAAGCGTTCGGCAGCGGTCGCCGAGGTTCTCGGGCGACGCAATGTGCTGCTGCTTCACAAGGCGCTGGCGGTGCTGTTTCGCAAGCATGGCTCGCAGCTTGTGCGCACAGCGCTCATCAATGGCCTGCCGGGGTTCGTGACGCGCGAGGCCGATGGCGAGCTGCAGACCACGGCCTTCGAGATCGAGGCGGGGCGCATCATTGGCATCTATGTGGTGCGCAATCCCGATAAACTGCGGCACTTGCACTAGGTGGAAGGCAGTGAGGGGGGGAAGCTGCGCTTCCCCCCCTCATCGGATTTCAATGATATCAGCCTGACGGATCAGCCCGCGCGGCCGGCGCCGCTGCGGCGGCCGCCACCACCGGGATTGCCTTGCGGACGTCCGCCGCCGAAGTGGCGCGGACGCTGACCGCCCGGCTTGCGGGCGCGGTCGCCCTCGGAGCGGGTGTCCGTCTGGCGCTGTTCGCCCGATGCGGCAGCATAGACCGGGCGCAGGCGCTTGGGCAGGCGCTCGGCATCCATGGTCGCGGCAGGTTCAGGGCGCTGGGCCAGCGGGTCGAAGCCGGGCCGGTTCGGGGCGTGGCCATCATGATAGCGGCCGCCGGGATTGCGCTGGCCGCCGCGCTGGGCGTCCTGCCCATCGCGAGGCGCGCGCGCCGGGCGGGCGGTCTGGCCGTCCCGCTCGCCACGGAAGGGGCGTTCGCCGCGTTCACCGGCATTCCGGCGCTGGCCATCCTGACCGGGTGCGCGATCGAAGCGGGCTGGGCGCTCGCCGCGTCCCTCACCCCGTCCATCATGGCGCGGTGCGCCGGCGCCGGCTTCGCGACGGTCGTCGGACCGGCCGCGTTCCGGGCGATCGCGGCGCTGCTGCGACTCGGGGCGACGGCCCTGGCCCTGGTCTCGACCCTGGCCACGTCCTTGCCGGCGCCCATCGGCATCGCCGACGGCTTCGGCCACAGCCGCCTTGGAGGGCAGCGGCAGACGGCGGGCTTCTACCACGAAGTCCTCGGGCAGCGGCATCACCGCCAGCTTGACGCGGGTCAGCTTCTCGATGTCGCGCAGATAGGGCTTCTCGTCCGGCGCGACGAAGCTCATCGCAATACCATCGGCGCCGGCACGGGCCGTGCGGCCGATGCGGTGGACATATTGCTCGGCGACATTGGGCAGCTCGAAGTTGAAGACATGGCTCACGCCCGACACGTCGATGCCGCGCGCGGCAATGTCGGTCGCAACCAGCACCTGCACGCTCCCGGTGCGGAAGCCCTGCAAGGCAGCAGTGCGCTGGCCCTGGCTCTTGTTGCCGTGAATGGCCGCTGCGCTGATCTTGGCGGCGACGAGGTGCCGCGCCACGCGGTCCGCGCCATGCTTGGTGCGGGTGAAGACCAGTGCCCGGTCGAGCGCGCCGGACGCGATGGCATCGCGCAGGCGCAGAGTCAGCAGGGCCTGCTTCTCCTTCTGGTCGATGAAGGTCGCATATTGCTCCACGCGCTCGGCGGTGGTGGATTGCGGCGCAACCTCGACCTTGACCGGATCGTTGATGAAGCGCTTGCCCAGCTCCGCAATCGCCTGCGGCATGGTCGCGGAGAAGAACAGGCTCTGACGCTCGGCCGGCAGCATCTTGGCGATCTGCGTGAGCGGCTTGATGAAGCCCAGGTCCATCATCTGGTCGGCCTCGTCGAGCACGAAGATCTCGACATTGCGCAGCGTCAGCGCGCGCTGGTCGATCAGGTCGAGCAGGCGGCCCGGCGTCGCGACCAGAATGTCGGTGCCCGGCACCAGCGCGCGGGCCTGCTTGCCCACCGGCACGCCGCCAAAGACGACCTGCACGTTGAGGCTGAGATACTTGGCATAGCCGCGCATGTTCTCGGCAATCTGCGCCGCCAGCTCGCGGGTGGGCGAGAGCACCAGCATCCGGCAGGAGGCCGGTTTGCGGGGCTGGGGATTGTTGAACAGCCGGTGCAGCGAGGGCAGCGAGAAGGCTGCGGTCTTGCCGGTGCCGGTCTGCGCGATGCCGAGCAGGTCGCGGCCCTGCATCAGCGCCGGAATGGCCTGCTGCTGGATCGGCGTAGGGTCCGCATAACCCTTGGTCTCAAGGGCGCGGAGGATAGGCTCGGCAAGGCCAAGCTCATTGAAAAAAGACATGAATAGACTTTCGATATGACATGCGTCGCCCTCGCGTCTGTCGCGAGCGGGCGCAGCAGTGGTCTCCAAACGGGCGACCCTGCGTGAATAAGGAAGCTTGAGCGATTCTCGCATCCGTCCGTCCCGGCGGCCCTTGTGCAAGATGCGGGGCCTCACGCTGCGCGGGATTGCGCCGGATCACTAGTCCTGGCGCCGAATGCTGCGATGCACATAGAGGGCGTTTGTGGAAAAAGCAAGTATGCTCGCGTGGGCATGCGATTTCAGACGCGTCGCCGAGCCGGTCGTCAGCCTTGCCATGCCGTGCATTCGGCCTACTAGTCAGCCTATGCCGCTTCATATCACTGTGCCCGAGCAGCCCTCCGAGGCCGACCGCAATGCCGTGTTCGCACCCTTGCTGGCCTATAACATCGCGCAGGCAGGGAATCCGAATATCCGCCCTATCGCCATTCTGCTGACCGATGAGGAGGGTGAGCGGGTGGGCGGCATCTGGGGCAAATGCTCCTATGACTGGATGTTCGTCGAGCTTCTCGCCATCGCGCCGGAGCATCGCGGCGGCGGCCATGGCAAGGCACTGATGGCCGAGGCAGAGCGGGTGGCACGTGCCCATGGCTGTGTCGGCATCTGGCTCGACACCTATGCCTTTCAGGCGCGCGGCTTTTACGAGAAGCTGGGCTTTAACCTGTTCGGCACGCTGGACGATCATCCCGTCGGGCAGCAGCGCTTCTTCCTGAGCAAGCGCCTCTGAGAGCAGCGCGCTCTGTGTCCTCCCCGACCCAGGGGCCGGGGAGGCACGATATGGATTTTAGCGCCCGGCGAGCACTTCGCCGATCTGGACGGCATTGAGCGCGGCGCCCTTACGGAGGTTGTCGCCGACGACGAACATGGCGAGGCCATGCTCAACCGTGCGGTCCGGACGCACGCGACCGACGAACACCGGGTCAGCGCCCGTCGCATCGAGCGCATTGGGGACGTCGCTCACCACCACGCCCGGCGCCTTGCCGAGCAGCGCCAGCGCAGTCTCCGCATCGATCGGCCGCTCGAACTCGGCATTGATGGAGAGGCCGTGGCCGGTGAACACGGGCACGCGCACGCAGGTGCCGGAGACGGGCAGGCCGGGAATCTCGAGGATCTTGCGGCTCTCGTCGCGCAGCTTCAGCTCTTCCTCGGTATAGCCGTCCTCGCCCAGCACATAGTTGAGCGGCACGATGTTGTTGGTGATCGGCACCGCCCACTTCTCGGGCTGGGGCACGAAGTCGGCCTTGCCGTTGAAGGCGAGCGCGGCGCCCTTGTCGCCCACGGCGGCGATCTGTCGCGCCAGCACGTCGATGCCTTCCATGCCGCCACCGGAGACGGCCTGATAGGTGGCGACGATCAGGCGCTTGAGGCCGGCGGCTTCATGCAGCGGCTTGAGCACGGGCATGGCGGCCATGGTGGTGCAATTGGGGTTGGCGACGATGCCCTTGGGCAGGTTCGCCAGTGCGTGCGGATTCACTTCGGAGACGACGAGCGGCACCTCTGGATCGGAGCGCCAGGCCGAGCTGTTGTCGACCACGATAGCGCCCGCTGCGGCGACCTTGGGCGCCAGCGCCTTGCTGGTAGAGCCACCGGCGGAGAAAAACACGATATCGAGGCCGGCGAAGTCGGCGGTCGCGGCATCTTCCACCGTCACCTGCTGGCCCTTGAACTCGACCTGCGAGCCGGCCGAACGGGCCGAGGCGAACAGACGCAGCGTGCCGACCGGGAAATCGCGCTCGGCGAGCAACTGGCGCATCATCGAGCCAACCAGGCCGGTGGCGCCGACCACGCCGACATTCAGGCGGGCATCGGGGGAAAAGCGGGCAACCATCTATACGTTCCTTCCTGTTGATTGAAGGACGCGGCGGTCAGGCTTTCGTCTGGAAAGTCGGCCCCGCGCACTTCGCGGGGCTTCCTGTCCGGCTGATCGTGGCTCTTTAGGCCGCGCACATCCGAACCGCCCCGCTGATGCGGGTCGGTTTGGTAATAATCGGCTGAACGATCATCATGGACATGGCGCGCGCCTCTAGCGAGCGTCGCGCCTCCTGTAAATGGCAAAGATGCCTGCTCTCGGGGGAAAGCAGGCATCGATGATGTTCAGAGTTCGGGGTGGATCAGCGGCAGCGCACCTCGCCCCGGTCGATCGAGCGACCGAGCAGGCCACCACCAACTGCGCCGAGCAAGGTGCCAACTGTGCGGTCACCTTTGGTATCGATCGCGCGGCCAGCCAGCGCGCCGACGCCGGCACCGATCAGCAGACCGGTGGTGCCGTCATTGCGCTTGCAGCGATACCGGCCATCGTCACCGCGCCATATGCGGTCGTTATGGGAAAGGGCGCGGCCATTGTCCCGGTCTTTCGCGCGTTTTCCGTGCGCGGGCGCCCAGTGCGGCGGATCGGCCACGGCCGGCGCCATGGGCATCGCAAACGCCATCAGCGCCGTGGCGAGCAGGATCTTCTTCATCGGACTCATCCTCGTAATATCAAACAAGCGACCGGCACGTATCGCGCCGGCTCGTGCTGAATAACGCCGCACAACCGCCCTTGTTCCGGCGGTATCACGACTCATCGCTCGATCAGCCCGCCATGGCGGCTCGGCTTCGCCAGCGTCCCATCAGCATGTCGAGCGCCAGGGCGGCCGCCAGCGTGAGGCCGGTTAGCGGCAGGCACAGGCCGATGGCGAGCATGACCGCCGCGACGCCGCGCGCCTTGCGGGGATCGGCGGGCCGGGCAGGCGCCTCCAGCCGGCCGTTCTTGCGGCGTTTCCACCAGAGCACGGGCGCGGTCAGGCACAGCAGCATCAGCCCGAGGCAGCCTAGCAGCATCAGCGTGCGGTTGATCTCGCCATATTGCTGGCCCTGATGGGTGGCGATGCCCCATTCGATCGCCCGCGCGCCGATGCCGAAATGCGCAAAGCGGGCATCCTGCATGACCGCGCCGCTTGCCGGATCGATGTAGATAGCACGCGCATCCTGCGCTCGGCGCACGGACTGCGAGATGAGATAGGGCGCGCCGTCCGCCATCGGCAGGGTGAGCGTCCAAGGGGCGGCGAGGCCGCGCTTGCCGGCGATCTCCGCAGCCCGGTCGGCGCCGATGTCGTCGCTGCCCGATGCGGCGGGCGGCGTCGCTTCCTGCATCGACCAGGGCAGGCTCTGTTTCCCGCCCTCGTCATGGCCGTGGCCGTGATGCGCGCGTGGCGCCGGCGCCTCCCAGGGGTTGGGACCGGGCGCCTTGGGGCGGCCCAGTTCCGCACGGGCGACCCAGCCCTGCAACTGCTTGCCCGAGAAGCCGGACCAGGGCAGGCCGGTGATCGCCAGAAACAGGATCACCGCACCGGCGAGCAAGCCGGTCGAGGCATGCAGATCGCGCCAGAACAGTCGCCCACGCGCCTGCCCGCGCAGGCCGACGACCGGGCTGCCGCGCCGGGGCCACCACAGGTAGAGCCCGGTCAGCACCAGCAGGATCGCCCAGCCGGCGACGATCTCCACCAGCGCATTGCCCACCGGTCCGGTGATGATCAGGCTGTGCAGATCGCGCACGGTCTGCATGATGCCGCCGGCCTGCGCGGTGCCGAGCAGCTTGCCGCGATAGGGATCGACAAAGGCGAGCCGGCGCGCGCCGTCCGCGCCATGCAGGGTCATGCGCCAGCTCTCTGTCGGCTCGGCAGGCCGCTGGATCTGGCTCACCTGCTGGCCGGATTCCCGCTCGACGGTGGCGATCATCTCGCTCAGCGGCTGGGGCGCATCCTTTGGCGTCACATGCGACCAGTCCGCATAGACCAGCCGTTCGATCTCCGGTTTGTAGAGATAGAGCGCCCCGGTCATCGCCATCCAGAGCAGTATCGGGAGGACGATCAGCCCGGCATAGAAATGCCAGCGCCACACGGCCTGATAGAAGCCGCCGCCGGTCGTGGAGCGCGCGCTCATCGGCGGCTTCCGGCGGACAATGGGGCACGGGCGAGGGGAGGGCGGCGCATGGCTGCGCAGCAGTAGAGCAATCGGGTCATGAAAGGATCAGCCTTGACGGGCAGCGCGCGGGCGCGTGCCGAAATGGGGATGTCGTGCGAGGCGACAGCGAGGGGAGCGTCAGGGCTGATGCGGCGGGCCGGTCTGCGGGGGCGGCGGCGCGGCCAGACCGCGTCCGATGCTCACGGCCGTGCTCGGGCTGACGATGGAAACCGTCGCCATCGCCACGGCGATCTGCGCGATCGCGGGCGGGATGCTGTCCAGCGAGGCGCCGATCCCGGCAAAGGCGCAGGGCGCATCCGGGGCGGTGTTCTGCTTGTCCTGCTGCTTGCGGACGGTGCCGTCCGCATCGATCCAGCCGGTGACCATGCCGGCGCCAGTGCAGAGCACGACCGCGGGACCGTTTTGCACGGCGGGCATGAAACCGGCCGGCACCAGCAGCCGCGCGAGCAGCACAAGCGCCAGCAGCCCGGCGATCAGGCCTCGGCCCGGTGCGGTGCCGGTATCAGTGCGGATCATGCGCGCAGGCATGTTCGCGCTTTAGGGGATCGCGCGCCGCTTGAGAAATGCCTTTTTAGACGTGACGTCGCTCAGTGATTGTTCTTCGCGACGCTGTCCTTCATCCGCGCGAGCTGCTCAGGCGTCGCCTCGGTCTGGTAGCGCGTCTTCCACTCATCCTGCGGCATGCCGTAGATAAGTTCGCGTGCAGCGGCCTTGCCCAGCGTGCCGTCGGCCTCGGCCACCCAGTCGGCCAGGCAGTTGCGGCAGAAGCCCGCCAGACCCATCAGATCGACATTCTGCGCATCGGTGCGGTGACGCAGATGGTGGACGAGCCGGCGAAAAGCTTCTGCCGCTGTCTTGTCATCGAGCGTGTCTATCGTCATTGCTTGCACCTTCATGTCCGGTTCCAACCTCGGGCCACGCCGGTGGCCGCCACGGCATTCGCCATGTGGGCAGAGAACGCACCGAAGCAAGAGGCCAAATGAAGAAGCTCACTCCCCGCACCCGCAAGGTCCGCATTCTGGCGACTCTCGGCCCTTCGAGCAGCAGCGAGGTGATGATCCGCAAGCTGTTCCTGGCTGGCGCCGATGCCTTCCGGCTGAACATGAGCCACGGCACGCACGACGTTCATGCCGCCAATGTCGCGATCATCCGGGGACTTGAAAAGGAATTCGGCCGCCCGACCACCATCCTCGCGGACCTTCAGGGACCGAAGCTGCGGATCGGCACCTTCGCGCAGGGCGCGGTTTTTCTGGAAAAGGGCGCCGCCTTTCGGCTGGATCGCGACCCCGCGCCCGGCGACAGCAGCCGCGTCACTTTGCCGCACCCGGAGATTTTCGCCGCCGCGCAGGAAGGGATGCGCCTGCTCATCGATGACGGCAAGCTTGTCCTGCGCGTGCGGGCGGTGCGTGACGATTTCATCGATACGCTGGTCGAGGTCGGCGGCTCGCTGTCCGAGCGCAAGGGCGTCAACGTGCCGGACGTCGTGCTGCCGATGGCGGCAATGACCGAGAAGGACCGGCGCGATCTTTCCTTCGCCATCGAGGCGGGCGTGGACTGGATCGCGCTCAGCTTCGTCCAGCGGCCCGATGACCTGGCCGAGGCGCGCAAGCTGATGGGTGGCTATGGCTATCTGCTCGCCAAGATCGAAAAGCCGGCCGCGCTTGGCCGGCTGGAGGAAATCGTCGAGATGTCCGACGCGGTGATGGTCGCGCGGGGCGATCTCGGCGTGGAACTGCCGCCTTATGCCGTGCCGCCGCTTCAGAAGCAGATCGTGGAAAGCGCCCGGCGCTTGGGCAAGCCGGTCGTCGTCGCCACGCAGATGCTGGAATCGATGATCAAGGCGCCCACGCCGACCCGCGCCGAGGTGTCGGACGTCGCCACGGCGGTCTATGACGGCGCGGATGCGGTGATGCTCTCGGCGGAGACGGCGGCGGGCGACTGGCCGGAGGAAGCCGTGGCGATGATGGACAGCATCGCCCACAGCGTCGAACATGATCCGGGCTATCTGGACCGGCTGCACTTCACCAAGACCATGCCGGACCCGACAACGTCGGACGCACTGGCCGGCGCCAGCCAGCACATCACCAACACGGTCTCGGCCAAGGTGATCGTGTGCTTCACCACCTCGGGCAGCACCGTGCGCCGCATCGCGCGCGAGCGGCCGGGCGCGCCGATTCTCGCGCTCACCCCGCGCATGGATACCGCGCGGCGCATGGGCCTCATGTGGGGCGTCCATGCCGTGCGCACCAAGGATATCGGCAGCTTTGAGGAAATGATCGGCAAGGCCAAGCGCATGGCCATGCGCCACGGCTTTGCCGGCGCGGGCGACAAGATCATCGTGCTCGCCGGTGTCCCCTTCGGTACGCCGGGGTCCACCAATGTGCTCCATGTCGCGACCATTCGGGGCGACGAGCTGCGCACCCACCGCGAGGAGTGAGGCGCTCCGGGCGCGCCTTCTGCACCTAACCCCCGTCATTCCGCGAACGCGGGAATCCAGCTGCAACGCTGCTCGTCAACGCGAGGCCGAACTGGATTCCCGCGTTCGCGGGAATGACGAAGGGTGAGGGCGAGCCGGCGACGTCGTCCTGTCCCTCAGTTCTTCACGGCGCCCTGCAATTGCGGCGGCAGCGGTGGGCGCTCTGGATTGTCGCCATCGCGCCATGGGATCACGCCATGGCTGGTGCGCGTCTTGATTTTCCAGGCGCCATTCTCGCGCACGAAATGATCGACATAGCGACCGGCCAGCGTGGTCGCGGGTCGGTTCTCGCTATCGGCAGTGTAGAACATGTAGCGGGAGCGAGCGACGGCGGTGTCGCCAGTCACGTCGATCACCTCGGTGGTAACGAGGTGGAAGCTGCGCTTGTTGACGAAGCCCGCTTCCGGCTTGCCCAGCTTCTCCTCGAGCAGCTTCTGGATCGCCGCCGGCCCGGTGGCGCTGCCCAGCCCGCCGGACCAGGTGCCGTCGCTGGCGAACAGCCCGGCATAGCCGGCATAATCGCGCGCATCGAGATATTCGCCATAAGCGACGATCGCGCGGCGGATCGCCTCGCGGTCCTCCAGCACCTGCACGCGTGGGGCGAGCGCTCCGTCAGGAGTGCCACCCTGCTGCGCCATCGCCACACCGGGCGCGATCAGCGCCAGAGCCAGCGCTGCCCGCAACAACGCGCTCATGGCAGCGTGTCCAGCTTGCGGCTCTCGATCGTCCACGCGGGGTCGCTGCACAGCTTGCAATTCTCCCCGACGAACCACGCTCGCCCCGCCTTGTCGCCGCGCAATTGCCAGTCGAGCCACGCCACCACTGCCTGCGCCGCGCGCCCACCATTCGGCTCGGCATAGGTGCCAGCGTGCGTCACGTCAGTGTTGATCACGGCGGAAGGGATGTGGGTCAGCCGGGCATAATCGTCCATGCCATTGGGGTAGGCGATGTCCGTCTTGCCGCCGAGCACATAGAGGGTCGGCTTGTCGATCTTCTGGAGCAGGCTCTTCTGCGCAGACATCTCGCCCGAGCCGCCCGGGACCGGACCGTTCATGATACCGCTGTTCATGATGACGAAGGTGCTGACGCGCTTGTCGCCGGCATATTTGAGCGCCTGAATGCCGCCACAGGAATAACCGGAGGCCGCGACATGCGCAGTGTCGATCTTGCCCTTGAACGGGCTGCCCGCGCGGCCATTCTCGGCCGCAGCCCAGTCGATGGCCTGCCCCAGCTGCTGGTAGCGCGTCTTGTCGCGATGCTGCTCCCAGCTCTGCGGCGTGACGGTCACGCCCGGGCCGCTGTAGATGCCGCCCGGCGCGATGACGAGATAGCCATGGGAGGCGACCTCCAGCAAATGCTGGCGGGATGAGGCGCCATCTTCGGTGCAGGCGCCGTTGCCGAACACATAGACCGGCATCTTGCGAGCGCCCAGCGCGCTCAGGTCGGCGGGCTGATAGACGACGAAGCCGGGGAAATTCTCATATTGCCGTTTGATGGCCTTGTATGGCCCGGTGCCTGTGCTGTCTGGCGCCCGGCTTTCTTCCATCATCTGGATGGCGGCCTGTGCGGCGAGATCGGCGCCAACTCCCGGGGGCGGCGCTGAACTCGGCTGGGCCTGGAGGGCCGCCGGGACGGTCATCGCCAGCAGGGACAGAAGGAATGCGCTCGAACCGGTCCGCAAATATGTCATGCCACTCTCCCAATTTATCATTCTGCCGTCGCCCCAGCGACAAAGAGGAGAGGGTTGCCCCTCTCCTCTTCTTTCTATCGGATCAATCTGTGTTGCGCACCGCTTGATCAGAACTTGCGGCGCACGGTCACGGCCCACTGGCGCGGCAGGCCGGGCTGAGCCGTCGCATACCAGGCGTTCGTGAACTTATTGAGATAGACCAGCTTGTCGAACAGGTTGGTCACTTCCAGCGCGACCGACCAGTCCTTGTCCACCGTCTCATAGGTCAGGCGGGCATTGGCCAGGGTGTAGCTGTCCACAATGGCGATCGGCGTGCAGAGGAAGTCGCCGCAATAGCCGTCCGTATAAGAGACGTCGATGCGCGGCGTCAGCGTGCCAACATCACCCAGATCAGCCTGATACTGCGCGCCCAGGCTCCACTTCCACTTGCCCACGCCGGGCCGGCTCGCGCCGACGACGATGGAGGTCGTGGGATAGTTGATGGAGGTGAACTTGAAGTCGGTGAGGCTGAGCGAACCGTCGATGGTGAAACCCTCGACCGGGCGCAGCGTGGTTTCCAGCTCGAAGCCGTTCACGCGGGCATCGCCGATATTCAGATACTGGCCGCACAGGCCGGGTACGCCGCCCTGGTTGACCGGAAGCGGATTGTTGTTGGAGTCGAGGCAGACCTGCGGAATGCCCTGGTAGTCGGTATAGTCCATGCGGAAGCCGCTGGCGTTGATCCGCAGCAACCGATCGAACAGGTCCGCCTTGATACCGATTTCATACGACTTCAGCTTTTCCGCGCCGAACGGACGAATCTGCTGGAAGCTGTACGGACGGGGTGCCACGCCGCCACCCTTGAAGCCGGTCGCGAACTGCGCATAGGCCATGATGTCGGGCGTGATCTTGTAGGAGAGCGCCGCACGATAGTCGGTCAGCGTTTCCTTATAGGTACCAACCTGGCCAGTCAGCGGATTGGTGGCGTTGCTGAGCGGCAGGTAGTCGCCGACCCCATTGGGGTTGAGGCGGTTGTAGAGATAGTCCTTCTTCTCGTGGCTCACGCGGATGCCGGCTTCCAGTGTCAGCGCAGGCGTGATGTTCCACGCAACGTTACCGAAGCCGGCATAGGTGCGCAGGCTGGCTGTATCGTCATTGATGAACGAGAAGGTCGGCTTGGCGATCACGCACGCCGGGAGCGCGCCGCCGCAAGGGGAAACGGCATATTCGCCGAAGCCCGAGAACGGCGTGTGGATGCGGGCGTTATAGCGCGTGTCCGCATCATAATAGAAACCGCCGATGGTGAAGGAGATCGCATCGTCCAGCACCTTGCCCGAGAGGCGCAGTTCCTGGCTGAACTGCTTGTGCGAGAAGTCGCTGTACACACCGCCGATGAAAGCGATCGGCGAGTTGTCGTTGTCGTCCGAGCTACGCGAATCATATTTGCGGTAGCCGGTGATCGACTTGAGCGCGAGATTGTCGCCCAGCGTGTAGTTGATCTCGGCGGACACGCCCCAGCCTTTCACACCGCTCAGGGGTTCGGCATAGGTCGGGCCATTGGGGGCGCCGGCCGTGCCAGGACCACCCGCGGAAGCCGTCGTCGCCGCCCGATAGGTCACGCCCGGATCGTAGAAGTTGGCGTAGGTCGCATAGGGATCGTTCAGCACCGCGCCGGCGCGACGATACTGGCCGTAGGTCACGAAGCGGTTGTCGAACGGCGCGCCCTGATAGGGAATGCTGTTATTTTGCCGCCCAGTCAGCTCGGCGCTGGCGATGAGCACGGAGGCCTGCGTCGTGGAGGTGTCGTGGGTGTAATCGCCCGACAGGTTGATCTCCAGCGGGCTGCCGACCGGCGCAATGCGCAAGGATCCGCGCACGGCGTACATGCTCTGGCCGCCCAGCGTGCCGAGCTTGCAATTGCCGCCCGATGCCAGGCTGGGGATCGCCGCGCCGCCCGGCTGCACCACGCTGGTGCCCGGCTGCACATAGGGATCGTTGGGATTGAGGCAGGCATAATCGTAGCGCGTGACATGGCCATCGCGGTTGCGTGACACGCCAGTGATGCGGGCGAACACGGCATCGGGCACCACGGTGAAGTCGGCGCTCGCCTTGATGTCGCGGCGGTTGAGCGAGCCGGCGGTCAGTTCGACATAGCCGCCTCGGCCTTCGGGCTTGCGCGAGTAGAGCTTCACCGCGCCGCCCAGCGAGTTCATGCCGGCCAGCGTGCCCTGGGGGCCGCGCAGCACTTCGACGCGCTCGAGGTCGGTCAGGTCGAAGGCCGAGGCCGTGACGGTGCCGAAATAGATATCGTCGACATAGATACCCACGCCTGGCTCGACCGAGGGGCTGGCATCGCCCTGGCCGACGCCACGGATGTAGGCGCGCATCGAGTTGCCCGAGCCCGAGGGGTTCTGCTGTAGGATGACGTTCGGTGCCTGCGCGGTGATGTCGGTTAGGCGCGTCTGGCTGCGTGCTTCGAGCTGGTCGCCGCTGATGGCGGTGATTGCCAGCGGAATGTCATGCACATTCTGCGCACGCATCTGCGCGGTGACGATGATGTCGTCGACATTGCCCTCGGCGGCGCCCTGCGGCGCGGCGGTCTGGGCAGTTGCCGGCATTGCGAGCATCAGCGCGCAGGACAACATCGTCCCGGCGCTCAGCGCCATGCGCGACACGGTGCGTGCGCGGTTATGACGAACTTTGTTCATTGGTGAATCTCCCCTCCTCTTCGCTTTGCCGGTCGTTTCTTCGCCCCCGCGCGAGCCGCCTGCCCGCCTCTGTCAGGCGGAAAGGTCGGGCGGCTGTCGCCGTTGAGACGCAATGACCGGCAGCCAGACGACGCGGCGCAAGGCTCTCATGGAGCGCCCCGTCCGTCCGTTGGCTAGGAAGCTCACTATCCTTTTGCCCGAAGCGAGGCTTTGACTGAGATAGAGCCACGCTTTGACGCAGACGGAAAAGCAGCGGGGTCGCGCGGAGGCTGTAGCACTCATCTAAACCTCCTCGCTGCGAATCGCGCGCAGGCCCCGCGTCTCGCGCCCGGTCACGGCGGCACCGGTATCCTTCGCAAGACGGGCATAGAAAGGCGCGGCGGCTAGCGCGAGGCCGGCAAAGACCAGCATCGCGATCTGGAAATCGGCGAGGGTCGGTTCCGCGACACCAAGCGAGAGCAGGTTGAGCAGGGCGGCCGCGGCGGAAATCGCCAGCGCCTGCGAAATCTGGTTGGCGATATTGCCGAGCACCGTCGCGCCGCCGACTTCGCTTTGCGGCACGTCGGCAAAGCGCAGCGCCATGATCGCGGTCATGTGGACCGAGCGGGCCATGCCGACGAAGACCATGATCGCCACCAGCAGCCAGAAAGGCATGGTGGGCGTCAGCAGCGCGCAGGCGGCAAAGGAGAGCGCCATGGTCACCACGCCGCTGGTCAGCGCCAACCGGATGCCGAGCCACCGTACCGAAGGCGTGGCGATCGCCTTGAGCGCCAGGTCACCGGCATTCTGGGCGAGCAGCAGCAGCCCGGCCTGAAAGGCGGTGAGGCCGAGGCCGACCTGCATCATCAGCGGGATGATGAACGCCGTCGCCATGAAGGCCGTGCGCGCCGGCATTCCCGCGCCGATCGTGGAAACGAAGAAACTGCGGTGGCGCAGCGCATCGAGCGGAACGACCGGGTGGGGCACGCGGCGGATGTGTCGCCAGCACAGCCAGCCCAGGAAAATCCCGAGCGCGATCAGCGGCAGCCCTTGCTGCCAGCCCCCGCCCTTGGCGCCCAGCCGCTCGAACCCGGCAATGATGCAGGCCAGGAACCCGCCGACCAGCGCAAAGCCGCGCCCGTCAAAGGGCCTTCGCTCCACAGCATGGATATTGGGGATGAAGCGCAGGGTGAGGACAAAGGCGAGGAGGCCTGTGGGCACGTTCAGGAAGAACACCCAGCGCCAGTCCAGAAAGGTGGTGATGAGGCCGCCGATGGGCGGGCCGATCACCGGCGCGATCAGGGCCGGGGTGGAACTGATCGTCATTGCCGTGACAAGATAGCGTTTGGGCGTGATGCTGAGCAGGGCGATGCTGCCCACCGGCACGATCAGGGTGCCAAAGGCCGCCTGACACATCCGCATCGCCAGAAAGACCGGAAGATTGGGCGACAGGCCAGCCCCCAGCGAGGCCAGCACGAACCCAAGAATGGCAAGCGTGCAGACCCGGCGCGTGCCGAAGCGCTTGCCCACCCAGTCGCTGATCGGCAGGACCAGCACGGTGACGAGAATATAAATGGTGATCGTCGCGCTCAGCAGGGTCAGCGGCACGGCGAAGTCCTGAGCCATGCGCGGCAGGGCAGTGAGCAGCACCATCAAATCAATGGCGACCATGAAGGACGTGGCGGCTAGAACGATGGCGGCCAGCCGCGAGCGACGCAAGGCCGCGGCGTCGTCCGACGCTATGCTGGCTCCTCCCTCGGATGGATTGTTAGTCAAACTCATTCTGCGCCAGCCATGACAGGCGCGCGCGCGTTCGCCAAGAGGCGCCGAAGAATAGTTGCCGATGCAGGCGCTTGCGGGGGAGCGGGATAGCCTGCCATGGTGCGGCAAAAGAGTCGGGCGTCGCTTAGGAGAGCAGATAATGAGTAATGAGGTCATGGATCCCGAAGCCACGGTGCGCAGCGTCGAGGCGCAGCTTCAATATCTGCTGCCCGGCCCCGCGATCAATCGGCGGTTCGTCTCCGCCGGGGTGGAGGTGAACACCGGCCGCTACGGGCCATTCCCCGTCACGATCCGCGACGCGCGCGCCATCCGTCCGCATTTTACGCTCGATCGGCAGGGCTTCGTGCTGCTCGATGCGCCGAGTGACGTCGCCGATTTCACCGACCGGGACGAGGTCAATCGCGTCTACCCGGGCGAGGTCTCCCGCTATGTCCAACAGGCGACAGGCGCCGATCTCGTCGTCGTCGGTGGCTGGATGATCCGCACGTCCGGCGATCTTGCCAGCCGGCAGAAGAAGCTGGATGCGCCCTATCGCCATGCCGAGGGGGTGCAGCCGCCTGCTGGTGAGGTGCACGTCGATACCGATCCCGCCCGGCAGCAGCGCGCGGCCGAGACCGCCTATCGCAAGGCCCGTCCGGACGGGCCGGGGTTCCGCCGGTTCATCGTCTCCAGCTTCTGGCGCAGCTATTCGCCGCCGCCGCAGGATTGTCCGCTGGCTCTGTGCGATGCGCGCAGTGTCGGCGATGATGAGGGCACCACCAATATCCTGTGGATCGTCGACAAGATCCCCGAAGGCGACGCCATGTTCGCGCCGATGGACGATGATCGCCAACCGGCTGCGCACATCTTCCGGCACAATCCCGCTCACCGCTGGTGGTATTTCTCCAACATGGTGCGGGAGGAAGCCCTGCTGTTCAAATTCCACGACAGCGACCGCAGCGGTGCCTGGCGGGTGCCGCATACGGCATTCTGGGATGACAGTCTGCCCAACGCGGTGCCGCGCGAGAGCATCGAATGCCGCAGCATCGCATTTTTTGAATAGCCCGTTGGTCCACGATCCAAATAGTCGGGCACCACAATCATTGCTATAAGTTACACAAGCGGCAAGCCAAATAAGGCACCGGGTCGAAGGGGAGTGTTATGAAAGACGGGAAGCGGCCGGAGGAGACCGGCCTGAACTGGGGTGCGCTCGATCAGGCAGTAGGCACAGTCGTTCGGCTGTTACGGAATGAGCTGTCGGTGCGGATCGTGGACGTCTATTCGTCCTTCGGCCTTCGCCACGGCGCCCTCTCGACCATGGCGCTGATCGAGGCAAATCCCGATTGCTCCCAATCCGAAATCGCGCGGGAAGTCGCGATGGACGACTCGGCGATGGTGGCGATCATCGACGATCTGGAAGCCCGCGGTCTTGCCCGCCGGATGCGCTCGACGCGGGACCGGCGGCGCAACACGCTGTCGCTCACCTCGGAAGGCCAGCGCCTCGCCGCGCAGATGATTGCCCGCGCCCAGGATGTCGAGCAGCCGATTCATGATGCCTTGTCTGAGGAAGAGGTGAAGACGCTGCAGCAACTGCTGCGCCGGGCCTATGAGGCGATGCAGAAGTCTCCGCCAGCCACTGCTTAGCGCATCCTGGCGGCGGTCAGCCTTCAGCCGGGGCGGTGGCCAGTCCGAGTTCGGGAATGCCAACCGAACGCCGCCCACCGAAGTCGGTCCGCACGACGATGAGGTCGCCCTTTTCCAGATAATCCAGCAACCGCCGGATTCGCCCCACCGAGCGCGTCCCATAAGCGCGGGCCAGCGCCTCGTCGTCGGGGCAGGGCTGCCCCTTGATCGCGGCGCGGGCAATGAGCAGGAAGGGCGCGAGCACATCGTCCTGCACCCGGCTGGAGAGCGCGAGCGCGGCCTGCCAGCGCGGGTCTTCATCCTCCTCGCCGCCCGCCACGGCGACCGCGAAGCGCCGGCGGAAGCTGAGCAGATCAATGCCGGGATTGCCGATCCGCTGCATCCGGCAGCGCACCGCGAAATCCTGGAATAGCGCGGCGGTCGAGCGATAGGTGCAGTCTTCTTCCGCAGCCATGTCGGCCAAAACCGCGCGGATCACCGGCTCGCGGGCAGGGCGATCCGGCGTCTCGGGGGCGGCAGGGCCGGTTGTTTCGATGCCGGACTCTTCAGCGACTGATGCAATGTTGGCGGCTTCGGGCGGGTCTTCGCGCTCCAGTCGGGCGCTGTTGTCGATGGCCGGGGGCGGCGCGATCAGCGCGGCGAACAGTTCGGGCTGCTCCTCGCCGGGCTGCGGCGCGAGCAGATCCTCGAGATCACTGGTCGGCTCGCCGGGCAGCGGAATGAGGGAATGGGATGAGGTGCGCGCGCTCGTCTTCACCGCGCCGATCTTCACGGAGACCGGGCGGCGGCTGATCGCCGGGCCGAGCGCGAGGAAGCGCCCGCGCTCTAGGTCGCGGATCTGCTCGGCCTGCCGCCGCTCCATGCCCAGCAGGTCGGCAGCGCGTGCCATGTCGATGTCGAGGAAGGTGCGCCCCATCAGGAAGTTGGACGCCTCTGCCGCGACGTTCTTCGCCAGCTTGGCAAGGCGCTGCGTGGCGATCACGCCAGCAAGGCCGCGCTTGCGGCCCCGGCACATCAGGTTGGTCATCGCCGCGAGCGACATGCGGCGGATATCGTCGGCCACTTCGCCGGCAGCGGCCGGGGCAAACATCTGGGCCTCGTCGACCACCACCAAAGCGGGATACCAATGCTCGCGGGGCGCATCGAACAAAGCCGCGATGAACTGGGCGGCGCAGCGCATCTGCGCTTCCAGCTCCAGCTCGTCCAGCGCCAGCACCACGGAAGCGCGCCGCGCCCGGACCTTGGCCGCCAGCGTCTCGATCTCGCCGGGATTATGCGCCGCGCCGTTGATTACGATATGGCCGAACGGCTCGGCCAGCGTGACGAAATCGCCTTCCGGGTCGATCACCACCTGCTGGAGCAGCCCGGCGCTTTCCTCCAGCATCCGGCGCAGCAGATGCGACTTGCCAGACCCGCTATTGCCCTGAACGAGCAGCCGGGTGGCCAGCAGTTCTTCCATGTCCATGGGCACCGGCGCGCCGTGCGCGTCCGTCCCGATCACGATTGAAGAGGTCACCGCGCCGTCATAGCCATGGACAGCGTGGGGGCAAGGATTGGTTGAGCTTCGCGGTCGCTCGGGCGGCCATGCGATGCCGGGCGGCACGGTTCACCGTTGGCGTGTTGCAATTGCGAAGTGTTCCGATTAAGCGGCGATGCAAATCGCTCGCAATATCAGGATTCCTTGTCGTTGAACACGCGCAGCATCCGCGTCTGGTATCTCGTCCACAAGTGGGCGAGCCTGATTTGCACGGCGTTCCTGCTGATGCTCTGCCTGACCGGCTTGCCGCTGATTTTCCATGACGAAATCGAGGTGATGACCGGGGAGGCACCGGCAATGCAGGGGGCGGGCTCCTCCGGCGACGGGCCGGGCTTGCAGCCGCTGGATGTCATGCTCGGCAAGGCACTGGCCGCGCGACCGGGCGAGGTGCCAGTGTTCATGGCCTTCGACAATGAGACGCCCATCCTCACGGTCACCACTGCCCCGGCACCGGATTCACCGGGCAGTGCCATGACCATCCAGCTCTTCAACCGGGTGACCGGGGAGCAGGCGGGGCAAGTGGTCGAGGACGGCGTGATGCACTTCCTCCTGCAACTCCATACCGACATGTTCATGGGCCTGCCGGGCATGCTGTTCCTCGGCGCGATGGGTGTGCTGTTCTTCGCCGCCATCGTTTCCGGCGTGGTTCTCTATGCGCCCTTCATGCGCAAGCTGGAGTTCGGGACGATCCGGGTCAGCCGCAGCCGCCGGCTCAAATGGCTGGATTATCATAATCTGCTCGGCATCGTGGCGCTGGCCTGGATGAGTGTCGTGGGCCTGACCGGGGTCATCAACGCGCTCGCGACGCCCATCATCAAGGTGTGGCAGATGAGCGAACTGGCCGAGATGACCGGTGCTTATGCCGGTCGCCCGGCCTTGCCGCCCGAGCGCTATGGTTCGCTGGACAAGGCCATGGCCGCCGCCCGGCAGGCGTTGCCCGGCAACAATCCCCAATTCATCGCCTTTCCCGGCGGCTCGTACAGCAGCAAGCACCATTATGCGGTTTTCTTCCAGGGTAACACGCCGCTCACCCAGCGCGCGCTCACCCCGGCGCTTATCGATGCCGAGACGGGCGAACTGACCGATGTGCGGCCGATGCCCTGGTACACGCTCGCCTTGCTCTATTCGCAGCCGCTGCACTTTGGCGATTATGGCGGGCTACCGCTCAAGCTGCTGTGGGCGGCGTTGACGCTGTTCACCATCGTCGTGCTGGGCTCGGGCCTCTACCTCTGGCTCGGCAAGCGCCGCGCCCCGCTGGCGGCCCGTGTGCGGGAGGTCGAGAGCGGCGGCCTTGTGGCGCCAGCCGAATGAGCCGCCGCGCGCCGCTCGGCCGCATCTTCGCGATGCCGCTCGCCCTCGCCCTGCTCAGCATCGTCGGTCTGGTCAGCGCGCTGACCGGCGATGGCTGGGCCGACGCTTTGTCCTGGATCGCGCTGGCGGCGCCGCTCGCTGCCACCCTCTGGGCCTTTCGATATCGCCGATCATGAGAACAAGCCGCGCATGCAAGCGCGTTTCAAAGGGAAAAGACGCATGAATTTCCATCGTTCCAGCCAAATGTTGAAAGCTGCGCTGATCGCCTCGGTCGCCGCGGTGGCCATGCCGGCCGCGGCGCAGGAGGCCAGCGAGATCATCGTCACGGCGCAGCGCGAGAATCGCAGCGCGGTGACGCTTGGAGGCAATGTGGGCGTGCTTGGCGAGAAGTCTGCCGAGAATGTGCCCTTCAGTGTAAAGAGCTATAACGCGGCGCTTATTCTCAACCAGCAACCGCAGACGCTGGGACAGGTGCTGGAGAACGATCCCTCGGTCCGCACCACCTACGGCTTCGGCAATGCCGCCGAGCAGTTCGTTATCCGCGGCTTCCCCCTGTATGGCGACGACGTCGGGCTGGACGGCCTCTACGGCATCACCCCGCGCCAGCTCGTTGCGCCGGAGCTTTACGAATCCGTTCAGGTCCTGAATGGCGCTAGCGCCTTCCTCAACGGCGCAGCGCCGGGCGGGTCCGGCATCGGCGGCAGCGTCAATCTCGTGCCCAAGCGGGCCACGGGACGCCTCAGTCGTGCGACCCTCAATTATACCTCAGGCGAGCATTTCGGCGGCTCGCTCGATCTGGCGCGCCGTTTCCCTGCTGGTGCGGGCACCATGGGCGTCCGGATCAACGGCGTCGCGCGGGGCGGGGATGTCGCAATTGATGGCGAGTATCGCAGCACCTATGCTGTCGGCGCCGCATTCGATTATGATGGTGGACCGCTGCGGATGTCGCTCGATCTCGCGTATAACCGCGTGCATGTGCGTGGCCTGCGCCCCAAGGTGACCATCGCATCCACCAGCATTCCGGCAGTGCCCGAGGCGGATGTCAATTACGCGCAGCCTTGGACCTACACCACGATGCGTGACATCTTTGGCCTAGCTCGTCTGGAGTATGACCTGGCGGACAACGCCATGCTATACGTCATGGGTGGCGCGCGCGACGGGATGGAAGACGGCATTTATGGGGGCATCACCGTGTCGGACGCCGTGACGGGCGCCGCCAGCGGCAATGGCCTGTATGTGCCGCGCACTGATAACAACGAGGCTGTGCAGGCCGGCATCCGCATCAATCTGGCTGCTGGGGGGATTACCCACGAGTTCAACATTGGCGGCTCGGCGACCTGGCAGGTCAATCGCAACGCCTATGACTTTCTCTACGGGCCCGGCTTCGCAGGTTTTGCTACGAACCTCTACGACGCGCAGCCGGTTACTATTCCCAGCTCGGCCCTCGTCGGCGGCGATCTGGACAATCCCTTTCCGATCAGTCGCACCAAGCTGTTGAGCGTGTTTGCATCCGACACCGTTGGCCTGCTGGGTGATCGTGTCCTGCTGACGGTGGGTGGACGTATTCAGCAGATCAGGACCAGCAGCTACTCCTATGGCAATGGGGCGCTGGATTCGGCATACAAGAACAGCGCCCTCACGCCGGTCGTCGGTCTGGTGATCAAGCCGGTGGCCGGCCTCTCGCTGTTCGCGAACCGCATCGAAAGCCTGGCGCAGGGACCCGTGGCACCCTTGTCCGGCTTCTACCCCGGTTTGGGAACTTTGCCGGTGAGCAACGCGGGCGAGATTTTCCAGCCCTACCGCTCGGTGCAGTATGAGGTGGGCGGAAAGCTGGCCCTCGGCCCGGTCAGTGCAAGCCTCGCCGCCTTCCAGATCGAGAAGCCCCTTGGGCAGGTGGCGCCCGACCCCACAAATTCGGCCGCGCTGGTCTATGATCTCTTCGGCACGCAGCGCAACCGAGGTCTCGAACTCAGCGTGAGCGGGGAACTGACGCCCGGCTTGCGGATCATCGCCGGAGGCTCGGTGATCGAGGCAGAGCTTCGGGATACGCCGGGTGGCCTGCAGGATGGCAACGGGGCGCAGGGCGTGCCGGATTATCTGCTCAACGCCAATGTGGAGTGGGATCTCCCGTTCCTGCCTGCGCTTACGCTGACTGGGCGGGTGGTGCAGACTGGCAAGCAATGGCTAGATACTGCCAATACCTTGCGGCTGCCTTCGTGGACTCGCGTCGACGTCGGTATGCGCTATGTGGCGGTGGTGGCGCAGCGCCCGCTCACCCTGCGCTTCAACGTCGATAATGTCGCGAACGAGCGCTATTGGGCGTCGGCTTACGATGCCTTCGGCCAGACCCTCCTGCAGGGCGCGCCGCGCACCTACAAGGCGTCTCTGTCCGTCGATTTCTGACCGGACTGTCACCACAAAAAGGGGCCGGACGTCGATGACGGCCGGCCCCTTTTGCTAGGTTTAGTCAGTCGCCGTCAGTCGCTGAGCGGCGCGATGTGGAAGATGCGCTCGGCATTGCCGTGGTACAGCGCGTGGCGCTCCGCCTCCGTCACCGGCGCCGCATCCATGAAATCCACAGCCGGCTGCTGCGGCTGATAAGGGTAATCGATCGCCCAGAGCACATTATCGATGCCGAGCTTGTCGATGGTGTAGCGCAGGGCCAGCGGGTCCTCGACGCCGCTCGTCGTCACCACAAAGTTACGCTGGAAATATTCCGCGATGCTCAGTTTCGTCTTCGGCGCGCGGCTGATCTTCTGGGCGCGGGTGTTCATGAAATTGATGCGCCAGATCCAGAAGGGGATGGCCTCACCCATATGGCCGATGCAGATCTTGAGCTTGGGGAAGGCATCGAACACGCCGCTGGCCATCATCCGCACGACATGTGTGCCGACCTCGACGCCATAGCCCCACATGGCGCTGTCCATGCCGTAATCCTGCAAAGGCCCCTTCAGCGTGTCGGAGGCGGCGCGCGGGTGGATGTAGATGCAGGCATCGAGCGCTTCGGCGGCTTCGAGGCAGGGCCAATATTTGGGATCGTCCAGATATTCGCCATGGGTGTGGCTGTTGAGGATGAAGCCGTTGAGCTTCAGATCATTGATCGCCCGCTCCATTTCCTTTGCCGCGCGCTTGGGGCTGTGGGGGGCGAAGCTGGCGAGGCCGGCGAAGCGGTCCGGGCGCTTGCAGCAGATCTCGGCCAGCCGATCATTGGCGAGCGCGGCCAAGTCCGTCGCTGTGTCGGCATCGAACATCTGCACGCCCGGCGCGGTGAGCGAGAGCAGGTGCATGTCCACGCCCAGCGCGTCCATCTCCGGCAGGCGCTTTTCCTCGATGTCGAGCAGCCCGTCGAGGAAGTTCATCGCCGCATAGCCGGTCGCGTTTTCGGGCGGGTCATAGATGCCGCCGACGAGCAGCTTGTCGAGGCTTTGCGATGGCCCGCGCGTCACATCCCGCAGGGCATGGGCGACCTCGGGGATCGACCAGGCTTCTTCGGTGGCGATCTTGCGCATCTTCGTCATCGGGCAGTCTCCATGATGGGGGCGGAAAGGGGAGCCGGGCTGTCCTGCGCGCTGGCCTCGGGGGCGGCGCGGCCGGTCCGGCGGGCGAGCCAGAGCGCCAGCGCGGCCGCGATCACCAGCGGGATGACCGGCAAGATGAAGAAGGTGCGCGGCGCCGACAGGCCGAGCAGCACTGCGAGCGAGCCGACCAGCGGCCCGGCGATCGAGCCGACGCGCCCCATGCCGAGCGCCCAGCCAAGGCCGGAGGCGCGCATGGTCGCCGGGTAAGTGGCCCCGCACGAACCATTGAGGCCGTTCTGGGTGCCGGTGCTGAACAGGCCGACCAGCACAAGCAGCACGGTCAGGCCGACAATACCCCAGTCATGCACCGTGATGATCGCCAGTGTGAGCGCGCCAAGCCCCGCAAACAGCGCCACGACCGACCAGTTGCGGCGCACCAGCAACAGGCTGGCGACCACACCGCCGACCACGCCGCCGGCATGGGTGCCGGTGGCGATCCATGAGGCGGTGGTCGTCGAATAGCCCTGATCCTTGACCAGCAGGGGCACCCAGCCGCTCACCAGATAGACGACCATCAGCACCAGCGCGAAGATGATCCAGATCGCGATCGTGCGGGCACGCTGCGCGGGGGAAAGGATGGCCGAAAGCCCGCGCTCGCCCGGTGCATGGGTCTGTGCGCGGTTGAGCACCGGGCTTTCCGGCAGGCCGATCCACAGCAGCGCCGCAATCGCGATGGGCAGGAGACCGCCGAGGATGAACAAGCTCTGCCAGCCATAAGGCGCAAGCAGCTTGGCGGCGGCGATCCCCGCGAGAACCCCGCCAAAGGTGATGCCGATGCCGACCAGCGCCGTCGCCCGCGCGAGATATTTGCGCGGCGCCAGTTCGCCGGCCAGCGCCAGCGCATTGGGCAGCACGGCGCCAAGGCCGATCCCGATGAGGAAGCGCAGCACGATGAGTTGCGTGAGGTTGGTCGCCAGCGCGCCGACCAGCGACATGATGCCATAACCGATACAGCAACTGATCAGGATCGTCCGGCGGCCCAGCCTGTCGCCTTGCGGCCCGATGAACACGGCGCCGATCAGCACGCCGAACAGGCTTGCGGAGAGCAGCGGGCCGATCTCGGCGCGGCTGACGCCAAAATCTTCCAGGATGGAGGGCGCGGCGAAATTGGCGGCCTGCAGGTCGAAGCCCTCGACCATCAGCGCGATAAGGATCAGCAGGAATCCACCCCAGCCGCGCGCGCTCGTCGCTTCGCTCGTTCCCGTCATGCCCTCTCCTTCACCTGCTGGCGTTGCGCCATCATAGCGCGCTTTGCGGCGGCCAATGCAAGTTGAAAGATCATCAATGCGAGGCTGTTGAGCGGTTCAGGGCACCGGTTTGGCGCCTCGCTTCATCACTCGCCTTTGCGGCGCGTGCGCACCCATTCGGTCTCGCGCTTCTTGACCAGCCGCAGATAGACGGGGACTTTCCACAGAATGTAGAGCGGGATGCGCGCTAGCGTTGCCGCCGAGACCGTGTCGCGCCCGTCGCGCATCCAGGCGAGGGCTAGTAGCAGCGCGACCAGCGTCAACAGACCCGCCAGCGTAGCAGGCGCGGCAGCGGTGGCGCCCAGCAGCGCGAGCCCGGCGCTCACCACAAGCGCGATCAGGCTCAGGCTCATCAACAGGGCCAGCGGCGGCACGAGCAGGCTCAGGCCGAACCAGGCGAGGCTGGGCCTGGCCTTGGCCACGCCTTCAAGCACGACCGGCGCGCCTTGCTGCAGGGCGGTCTGGATATAGCCATGCTCCCAGCGCGCCCGCTGCGTAAGCGTGTCGCTCTGGCTCGCTGGGTCGCTCCAGGTCGTCGCGGCCTCCAGATAGAGGGGCGCTGCGCCCGCTCGCGCGAAATGGAGGCCGAGCACAAGGTCTTCGACCAGGTGGCTCGTCGCCAGCGGCGCCGATTCGATCAGGGCCCATGGGAAGGCCATGCCGGTGCCGCCGAGAATGGCGGGCGATCCCAGAATCGAGGCGCCGCGCTGGCGAACGCGATTCTTGATGAGCATCGCAAAGTTGGAAATCTGCGTCATCGCCCCGTCATCGGCGGCCGAGCGGAGCAGGTAGCAGCTCTGCACCGGGCGATGGCTGGCGCAGGTCGCGTCGATCAGCGCGCGCAGCGACGCACCGTCGATTTCGCAGTCGGCGTCCAGCACCACAATACAATCCGGCGGCGCGGTGTCTGTCGCAGCCTTGATCCAATCCCGACCGAAGGCCAGCGCATGGCCCTTGCCGCGCTGGCTGGGGTCATTGCGCTCGATAACCTGTGCCCCGGCCGCGCGCGCGGCGGCGGCGGTGTCGTCCGTGCAATTGTCGGCAATGACGATGAGGCGGATATGCACATCCAGCGCCGGCTGGAGCAGCGCGATGGTACGGGCAATGCCGGCGGCCTCATTATGGGCGGGCATGAGGATGATGGCGCTATGGGGGGCGGCAGTGCGCGGCCTTGCCGGGCGGCCGGCGATCAGGCCCAGGGCCAGCTCCACGGCCAGCACGGCCAGCAGGAGCACGGGTATGGCAATGATGAGCCAAGCCAGAGAGTCGAGGATCATCATGCCTTCATTCCCGCGTCTGGCGACTGGCGCGTCGACGCTTCGAGGGGGTGGAGAGGAGGCTGGTGCCTCCTCTCCTCATATCGTGCGGAAAACGCCTCGCCGTTACTTGGCGGCGGGCGCCGCGGCGTTGCCGGCTGCGGGCAGGGCGCCGGCGGCCTTGGCATCGTCCTTGGGTGCATAGCCCGGCTGATACTCGATCTTGGCCTTGGCCTTGGCTTCCTTCAGGCGCGATTCGCCGATCTTGTTCAGCTCCTCGTTGCGCATGGCCTGCGCGGCGATCTGGCGGGCCTGCTCCTGCGGAACCGGGGTCGCTTCGCTGCCGGTGATCACGCTCACGACCAGCTTGCCATTGGCCGGCACGATGAATGGCTCGCCCGGGGGCAGCGCCTCGATGCGGGCCAGCATCTGCGGATCGATCACGGCGGTGTCGAGCGAGCCCCGGCCACGCTCGAAGGCGATGCCCATGGCTGTCAGGCGGGATGCGACCTCATCGAGCGTCTTGGCGGTTTCCAGCTCCTTGAGGCCATCCGGCTTGGACGGCGGATCCATCTGCAGCTGCTCGAGGGCGAAGCGCTTGCGCTGCGCGAAGGCGTTGGGGCGCTCGCTGATATATTTGTCGATGGCGGCGTTATCCGGGACCTTCACCGTGTCCATCGTCTTGCGGCCGTACAGGTTGACGAGCAGCTGCTCGCGCATCCGGCGCTCCTGCGTCAGATATTCCGGGTCGCGGTCCAGCCCGGCTTCCTTGGCGGCCTGCACCAGCAGCCGGCGGTCGACCATGCGCTGCAGCACGCGGCTGCGCACCATGTCCTTGTCGGCGCTGGCAGGGACGTTGAGATCGGCGATCTCGGCGTTCAGTTCGGTCAGGGTGATTTCCTCACCATTGACCACGGCCACGACCTGACCTTCGGCTTTTTTCTCGCAGCCGGCGATCGTGAGGGAAAGGGAAGCGAGCGCAACGAGCGAGACGTTCCTCAGCAGTGACATCCATAGTCTCCAGAACAAGCGTGAAGTGGTAAAAATCGGTTCTCGGTTGAAGGCCCGGCGATCCCCCGATCGAGCCTGTCATCCTAGAAAGCAGTGGGTGAGGCAAGATGCCTACAAATCATTACATGTGCGGCGGGAAGATTGCGGCCAGTATATGCCCGGCCATCGGCTGCCTGAGCATCCCCCTCATCTTGTCGAGCAACATGGATCGGCTTGTCGTACTTTGTGGCACCTATTAACTCGCCGCTGGACCGTGAACAAGCGGCAACCATGGCAGCCGCACCGGGATCGGACAGGGGCGTCCTATCAGCCCGGCGTTAATATTAGGTGGATTGTCGCGGGTGCCAGACGTGGCCGGCGCTTGCCCTCAACGGACGTTGGCTGCTCCGTGAGACGGCGCCGAACCGGCGGTGGCAGCTGCGGGCTGGCCGGTCGGCGGGTCAGGATTGGCCTTGGGCAGCGCGGCGATCTGCGCAGGGGTGAGGCTCGTGACGATCGTCCAGTCATCGCCGTCGCGCAGGGGCGCGAGACCATCGAGGGGGAGATAGACATGCTGCTCGGGCATGCTGCCTTCGACCGCGATCACCAGCCCTTCGACAGCACCGCCGGGGCCGCGCTTCAGGGCGATCACATCGCCCAGTTCGGTGCCGTCGGTATCGACCAGTTCGGCATCGAGCAGTTCGCGTTCGGTCAGATTCAGCGCGGCCTTGCCCTTGGCGGCCTGAGAGCCGGGATGGGCGATCAGCTGGACGGCAGGCTCATCGGGATGCTGATTGGCCGCGTCATCGCGACCGCTGCAGGCCGCTAGTAGAAGGGCCAAGGCGAGCGCGGCCGCAGGGTCGATTTTCACCTATAGTCTCCACTGTTGCGGCGCATTCGCATGATGGCCGACCAACGTGGGAGATAAATGGGCGTTCCCTCAAACGGGACGAACGGTTTCGGGTCAGGCCGTTGCGCGCGCGGTCACCAGCATTCCGGCGAGACGCATGAAATTGGCCAGCATCGCGTGGCCGTGTTCGGTCGCGATGCTCTCCGGGTGGAACTGCACGCTGTGGATGGGCAGGCTCGCGTGGCGGAACGCCATCACCGATCCATCTTCACTGGTGGCATTGACCAGCAGGCAATCGGGAATGTCCTCGACGATCAGCGAGTGATAGCGCGTGGCGGTGAAGGGCGAGGGCAGGCCCTCGAACAGCCCGGTGCCGTCATGCGTGACCGGTGATGTCTTGCCGTGCATCAGGCCGCCGCGCACCACCTTGCCGCCGAAATGCTGGCCGATCGTCTGATGGCCCAGGCACACGCCGAGCAGCGGCTTGCCGGCATCGGCGCAGGCCGCGACGAGATCGAGGCTGATCCCGGCTTCATTGGGCGTGCAGGGCCCGGGCGAAAGCAGAAAGGCTTCCGCGCCTGAGGACAGCGCCTGCCCGGCGGACATGGCATCGTTGCGCACCACCTCGACCTGCGCGCCCAGCTCCATCAGATAATGGACGAGATTCCAGGTGAAGCTGTCATAATTGTCGATGACGAGGATCATAGCCGGCTTCTACGGGCCACTGCTCCGCCGCGCAAGCAGGACAAGGCGGCGCTGGCCGGTTATAAGCGCGGGCATGACCCAGACAAATCCGCGCATCCATGTGCTCACCACCGGCGGCACAATCGACAAGCTCTATTTCGATGCGCTGAGCGAATATCAGATCGGCGAGTCGATCCTCGCGCGCCTGCTGGAGATCGCGCGGGTGAAGCTGCCGATCGAGATCGAGGAAGTGACCCGCAAGGACAGTCTGGAGCTGACCGCCGATGATCGCGCGCTGATCGCGGCGCGGGTTGCGGCCTCGCCCGCCGAGCGCATCGTTATCACCCACGGCACGGATACGATGACGGACACGGCCGCTGCACTGGCGGGCATATCGGGCAAGACCATTGTGTTGGTGGGCGCGCTGGCCCCGGCGCGCTTCTCGGAGAGCGACGCCACCTTCAATCTCGGTATGGCCTTCGCGACGGCGCAGATCGCCCCGCCGGGCGTTTACATCACCATGAATGGCAAGGTGTTCCGTGCGGATCAGGTGGTGAAGGATCGTGCTAAGGGGGCTTTTGTGGCGCGGTAGCGTCCCACCCCTACCGCGCTCCTGCGAAGGCAGGAGCCCAGGGCGGCTAAGTTCGTCCGTTAGGCCCTAGGCTCCTGCCTTCGCCGGAGCACGGCAGTTGCGGAAAGCTAGCCCTTACTGCCCGAAGCGCCCGTCCTGCGCGACCTTCACGGCTTCCCGCGCGGCCGCAAACAGGGCGCCGGCCTTGTGCTCGCATTCGCGCTGTTCATAGGCCGGCTCGGAATCCGCGACGATGCCGGCGCCCGCCTGCGCGTGCAGCACGCCGTCCTTCACCAGCGCGGTGCGCAGAACGATGCAACTATCCATGTTTCCATCCGGCGAGAAATAGCCGACGCCGCCGGCATAAGGCCCGCGCGTTTCCGGCTCCAGCTCGGCGATGATCTCGCAGGCCCGCACCTTGGGCGCGCCGGATACTGTGCCGGCCGGGAAGCCGGCGAACAGCGCATCGAGCGGATCGTGCTTCGGGTCGAGCTTGCCGACGACATTGGAGACGATATGCATCACATGGCTGTAGAATTCGATGGTGTAGCTGTCCGTCACCTTCACCGAGCCGGCGCTGGCGACGCGGCCGACATCGTTGCGGCCCAGGTCGAGCAGCATCAGATGCTCGGCGCGCTCCTTGGGATCGGCGAGCAGCGAATCGCGATTCTCGGCATCCTCGCTGGCCGTCTTGCCGCGCGGTCGGGTGCCCGCAATCGGCCGGATCGTCACTTCCCCATCGCGCACACGGACCAGAATCTCCGGGCTGGAGCCGGTGAGCGCGAAGCCGGGCAGATCGAGATGGTAGAGGAAGGGCGAGGGATTGATCCGCCGCAGCGCCCGGTAGAGGTCGATCGGCGGAAGCGGGAAGGGGGTGGTGAAGCGCTGCGCCAGCACGACCTGAAAGATGTCGCCCGCGACGATATAGTCCTTGGCCTTGCTCACCATCTCTGCATAGGCGCCCGGCTCCATCACCGGCGTTGGCGTGATCGCGTCCAGATCGATGGCGGGGGCCTGACTGGTCTGCGCGGCGAGCGGCCGGGCGAGCTGCGCCGCGACATCCTCGATGCGCCCCACAGCCGTATCGATCAGCGCGTCGATGGCGGCCTCGCCGGTGCCGAGCCGGTCGGCCCAGGTCGGCGCGACGATGTAGAGCGCATCGGCCAGCCGATCGAACACCAGCACCACCGTCGGGCGCACAAACAGCATGTCGGGCGTGCCGAGGCCATTGTCGGCCGGGCGCGGCAGCTTTTCGACCAGGCCGAAGGTCTCATAAGCGAAATAGCCGACGAGGCAGGCGAGCGCAGCCGGCAGCGCCGGGTCGACATCCGCCCGGCATTCCGCCACCAGATCGCGCAGCGCGGCGAGGGGATCACTCTCCAGCGGCGTGAAGGCGGTCCGGTCGGTCCGCCAGTCGCGGTTGATCTCGGCGCTGCGCCCAGTGGCGCGAAACACGAGGTCCGGCGCGATGCCGATCAGGCTGTAGCGCCCGCGTACAGCGCCACCCTCCACCGATTCGAGAATGAAGTCGCCCCGTTCCGGCTCGATCAGCTTGAGCGCGGCGGAGACCGGCGTTTCGGTATCCGCGATCAGCCGCGCCCACACGAGCGCGGAGCGCCCGGCGGAGAGGGCCGCGCGTGCGGCGTCGATGCTGTCCTGCGCGATGGTCAACGGGTCGGCCTTATTCTGCGCTGCCGCCATAGGCGCGGCGCAGTTCCTGCTCCACAGCCGCCATGGCCGCCTCGCTGCGCTTGACGCCCAGCTCCTGCTGGATCGCTGTGACGAACTGCTGCGCATATTCCCCGCCCAGCACATTGCTGAGGCCGGCCGCAGTGGATTGCATCAGCTGGGGCACCTGTGTGGGATCATTCTGCGTGATCTTGTCCAGCCGCACGACGATGAAGCCCTGATTATTCTCCAGCGGCACCATCTGCGTTCCACCCTGGCGGATGCTGAACAGCGCCTTGAGCGGCGGGGGGATCTGACCGCCCTGCTGGTTGATGTCGGCGCGGCGCGCAGAGAGCGGCTGGCGCGGCGCGTCGGCGATGCCGAGTTTGGCGAGCAGCGGCCCCGGTTCGGCGCCCTTGCCCAGCTGCGCCGCGAGCTGCGTGGCGATTTCGCGCGCCTTGCCAACGCCCTGCGCCAGCTTCCAGGCCGCTTCCACGGCCGGCTTCACCTGCGCGAAGGGCGGCGGGCCGGCGGGCACCACTTCGGCCACGGTCAGGAGCGCGGCTTCTTCGTCGGGCTTTACCGGCACGATCTGCGCATCGTCATCCTGCCGCGCCGCAAAGCCGCCTTCGAGCAGCGCCTGCAGCGTCGCGTCGGGCTTGAACGCCGGGTCGCGCAGCGACTGGCCGTTGCGCACGATCAGCGGCGTCTCGACGATGGTGAGGTTGTGCTCCTTGGCGATGTCGGTCAGCGTCGCGCCGGCGCCCAGGCGGCCATCCATATCGTTCAGGAATTCGCTGAAGAGCTGGAGCTCCTTGATCTGGCGCACTTCGGCGGACAGCTCCTCGCGCGCTTCGGCCAGCGTCTTGCCGGGCACGTCACGCTGGGCTTCCACGCGCAGCACTGCCCAGCCGGCGGGCGAGCGGACCGGACCGACGATGCCGCCTTGCGCGGCGGCGAAGCCGGCCTTGGCGATCTCCGCATTCATCTGCGTGGCAAGCTGCTTCTCGTCCACGCCATCGACGCGTGAGGCGGCGAGGCCGAGGCTCTTGGCGACATCCTGCAGCGACTGGCCGGCCTTCGCCTTGGCGGCGGCGTCCTTGGCGAGCGCTTCCGTCGCGAGGATCAGCTGGCTGAAATCGCGCGTCTTGCGGCCGGCGAACTGGCTCTGGCGGCTCTTGTAGAGATCGGCGATTTCCGCGTCGGTCGGCGTCGCCTGGGGCTCGAAGCGAGCAAGATTGACGAGCGCGTAGCGCAGTTGGCGCTGCTCGGGAATCGCGAACTGGCTGCCATGCTGCTTGTAATAATCCTGCAGTTGCGCCTCGGTCGGCGCGGTCTGCGGCGCGAACCTGGCGGCGGAAATCGCGAACATCTCGCCGGCGCGTTCCTCGATCAGCATCGCGGCATAAGGCGGCACCATGCTGGCCGGCGCCTTGGTGCCCACGCCCACCGGCTGGAGCAGCTGCTGCTGGATGATCTGCGCGGCAATATCGTCCCGCAGATCCTGCTCGGAGACGCGCTGCTGGGCGAGCATCTGGCGGAATACCGTCTCGCTGAAATTGCCGGTTGCGTCCGTGAAGGCGGAATTGCGGGCGATCTCCGCGTCGATGAGCGCCTTGCTCACCCGCATCCCGTGCTTCTCGCCATAGGCAATCAGCGCGCGTGAGGAGATCAGCTCGTCGGCCACGCGCTTAAGGCCGCCCTGGGCCAGGAACTGGTCGATGGTCAGCGCCGGATTTTCCTGCCGCTGCCGCTCGAACACCATCTGCGTGCGGCTCTGCAGCTCGGCCACGGTCAGCGGGCGGTCGCCGATCTTGGCGACTTCCGTCTTTGAGCTGCCACCGAAATTCACGCTATTGCCACTGATATCTCCCGCGATGAACGCGAAGGCGATGATCGCGAGAAATCCGATTGCGAACAGGCCGCCAAATTTCGAACCGAGAAGACGACGGAAAATCTGCATGGGGTCTTTGTCCAGAAAGGCGGCGAAAGGCTGGGGGCTGCTTTAGGGCGGGCGTCCGACGGCATCAAGCCTTTGCGCGCTCGGCTGTCCATGGGGCTTCCGCAGCCATGCGGTGCCGGCTGGACAAAGCCGTCCTGCCCGTTCATCCGGGCCGCCAGATCATTGATCACCTGTGCAGGAGAGTGAAGCTATGACCGTCCGCCGCAAATTCGTCGCCGGCAACTGGAAGATGAACGGCCTCAAGGGGCAGCTTGGCGAGGTATCCGCCATTGCCGAGCTTGCCGCCGCCCGCAACGATATCGATGTGGCGCTCTATCTCCCGGCCACCCTCATCGCGGCCGCCGCGCCGCTTGGCGGCGCCGTGCTCATCGGCGCGCAGGATTGCCATCAGGAAGAGGCCGGGGCCTATACCGGCAATCTCTCGGCCGCCATGCTGGCCGAAGCTGGCGCGCGCGGCACGCTGGTCGGCCATAGCGAGCGCCGGCAATATCAGCACGAGAGCAATGCCGATGTCGCCGCCAAGGCACTCGCCGCGCATAAGAGCGGTCTCTCCGTGGTGCTGTGCGTCGGTGAGACGCTGGACACTCGCGAACAGGGCGACGATGTGGCGCACGCCTTCGTGGCCGATCAGCTTGTCGCCTCGCTGCCCGAGGGCGCGGACCCGGAATGGCTGACCATCGCCTATGAGCCGGTCTGGGCGATCGGCACCGGCAAGGTTGCTACCCCGCCGCAAATCGCCGCCATGCACGCCGCGCTGCGCGCCGCGCTCGTCAAGGCGCTGGGCGCGGAGGCCGGCAATGCCATGCGCATCCTCTATGGCGGCTCGGTGAGCGGTGAGAACGCCGCGGATATCCTCCACACCGACAATGTCGACGGCGCGCTGGTCGGCGGGGCGAGCCTCACCGCCGCCAAATTCGGGCCGATCATCGCTGCAGCCTGATCGGCATCGCTAAACCGGTCGCGAGCCGGTAGATAAGCGCCCATGTCCACGCTCGCCGCCACTGCCATCGTCTGCGCCGTTCGGGCGCATGGCGAGCATGGCGCGATCGTGCGGGCGCTCACGGCGGATGCGGGGCTGGTCGCGGGCTATGTGCAGGGCGGCCGCTCGAGCCGGATGCGCCCGGTGCTGCTGCCCGGCAATATCGTGCGGGGCACCTTCCGCGCCCGCACGGCCGATCAGCTCGCCAGCCTCTCGGCCGAGCTGGAGCATAGCCGGGGGCCGCTACTCGCCGAGCCGCTGCCCGCCGCGGCCATCGATTGGGCTTGCGCCTTCACGGCGGTGACCTTGCCGGAAGGTCATCCCTACCCCGCGCTCTACGCCGCGCTGGGCGCGGTGCTCGATGCGGTGGAAGCAGCGCCCGCTGCGCGCGGCTGGGCCGTGGCGCTGGTGCGCTACGAGCTGCTGCTGCTCGCCGAGCTGGGCTTCGGACTCGATCTGGCGGAATGCGCCGTCACCGGCGCGCGCGAGGGGCTGGCCTATGTCAGCCCGCGCACCGGGCGCGCGGTGACGGCAGCGGCGGCCGGTACGCACCGCGACCGGTTGCTGCCCTTGCCCGGCTTCCTCACCGAGGGCGGCGAAGCCGGCTGGCCGGACATATTCGCCGGATTTGACCTGACCGGCCATTTCCTCGCCCAGTCGCTGTTCGATCCACGCCGGTCTGACGTGCTGGCCGCGCGCGAGCGGCTGATCGAACGGCTCAAAAGAGCGGTTGCGTGACCCGGCCTGCTTGAGGCAATGGCTCAGCCCACATCCTCAGGGCCGGCGCGCCTGTCTAGCAGCACCGCCCGTCTTCAGATTGAGAAAGGGAAACCCATGCTCGTTGCGATCCTGCCCGGAGACGGCATCGGTCCGGAAGTCACCGCGCAGGCCAAGCGCGTGCTCGATGCGCTGGCGATCCCCGGCCTGACCTATGAGGAAGCGCCGGTCGGCGGCGCGGCCTATAAGGCGGAGGGTCATCCGCTGCCTCCCGCTACGCTCGATCTGGCAAAGCGCGCGGACGCGATCCTGTTCGGCGCGGTGGGCGATCCCGATTGCGATTCGCTTGAGCGCGCCTTGCGGCCAGAGCAGGCCATTCTCGGCCTGCGCAAGGAGCTGACCCTGTTCTCCAACCTGCGCCCCGCAAAGATGTTCGCGGAGCTGGCCGATGCCTCCACGCTGCGCAAGGAGGTCGCCGAGAAGATCGACCTGCTGATCGTCCGTGAACTGAATGGCGACGTCTATTTCGGCGAGAAGGGCATTCGCAAGACTGCCGATGGCCTGCGCGAGGGCTATGACATCATGTCCTACAACGAGGCCGAGGTGCGCCGCATCGCCCACAGCGCCTTCCGCGCCGCGCAGGCGCGCAGGGGCAAGCTCTGCTCGGTGGACAAGGCCAATGTGCTGGAAACCAGCCAGCTCTGGCGCGACGTAGTGATCGAGGTTGCCGCCGACTATCCCGATGTCGAGCTGTCCCACATGTATGTCGACAATGCCGCCATGCAGCTCGTGCGCAATCCCGGCCAGTTCGATGTGATCGTGACCGGCAATCTGTTCGGCGACATTCTCTCCGACCAGGCGAGCATGTGCGTCGGCTCCATCGGCATGCTGGCCTCGGCCTCGCTCGATGCCAACGGCAAGGGGCTGTATGAGCCGATCCACGGCTCCGCGCCGGATATCGCCGGGCAGGGCAAGGCCAATCCGCTGGCGACGATCCTCTCCGCCGCGATGATGCTGCGCTTCTCGCTCGATCAGGCACAGGCGGCTGATCGCATCGAGGCGGCCGTGGCCGAGGCGCTGGCCGGTGGTGCCCGCACTGCCGACCTTGGCGGCTCGATGAGCACGTCTGCTATGGGCGATGCTGTGCTCGCGGCGATCTGACGCCATTGGATTGACCGACCCCTGACAGGGTCTAGAAGGCAACGTCATGAAGAGACAAACCGGACAGGATCGTTCCCGCACCAGCCGCTGGCGGCCCGCGACACAGGCCGTGCGCGGCGGCACCTGGCGCTCCGAGCAGGGAGAGACGAGCGAGGCGCTCTTCCTCACCTCGGGCTATACTTATGACAGCGCGGAGGAAGTCGCCGCCCGCTTCGCCGGGGAAGCGACGGGGATGCAATATTCCCGCTTCCAGAACCCCACCGTGCAGATGCTGGAAGAGCGCATCGCGCTGATGGAAGGCGCCGAGGCGTGCAAGGTGCAGGCGAGCGGCATGGCCGCGATGACCAGCGCGCTGCTGTGCATGCTGAGCGCCGGCGATCATGTCGTCGCCGGGCGCGCGGCCTTCGGCTCGTGCCGCTGGATTCTCTCCAACGTGCTCAACCGCTTCGGCATCACGCACAGCGTCGTCGACGCGCGGGACAATGATGCGTGGGAAAAGGCGATCCAGCCCAACACCAAGGTGTTCTTCTTCGAGACGCCGGCTAATCCCACGATGGACATTGTCGATCTGGAGCATGTCTGCGGCCTCGCCCGTGCCCATGGCATCACCACGGTGGTGGATAATGCCTTCGCGACGCCGGTGCTGCAGCGCCCGCTCGATTTCGGCGCGGATGTCGTGGCCTACAGCGCCACCAAGCTGATGGACGGGCAGGGCCGGGTGCTGGCCGGTGCCATCTGCGGCACGGATGCGTGGATCAACGGCGTGCTCTCGCCTTTCCAGCGCAACACCGGGCCGATCTGCTCGCCCTTCAACGCCTGGGTGGTGCTGAAGGGACTGGAGACGTTGGACCTGCGTGCCCATCGCCAGTCCGAGAACGCGCTCAAGGTCGCGCGCTTCATGGAGCAGCGTGGCGTGGATGTGCTGTATCCCGGCCTGCCGAGCCATCCGCAGCACAATCTCGCGATGAAGCAGATGAGCGCCGCCGGGCCGATCTTCTCGTTCAACCTCGCTGATCGCGGGCAGGCCATGGCCCTGCTCAATGCGATGGAGCTGTGCGACATCTCCAACAACATCGGCGATTCCCGCACCCTGCTGTGCCATCCCGCCTCCACCACCCATAATAATATGGGGCCGGAGGGCCGCGCCGAGGCCGGCGTTGGCGAGGGCATGGTGCGCATCAATGTCGGGCTGGAAGACCCGGAGGACATCATCGCCGATCTGGATCAGGCATTGACCGCTGTCGGCCTTTGAGTAGGGTCGGTCTCGGGGCCAGGCAGGACACAGGACGGGTCGTAGCATGAATGCCTTGATGAACGCCCTTTTCGCCTATGCCGAGACGACGCATGACGTGACCGTGCGCGTGTCCGTCAACTTTCTCTCCGAGCAATCGGAGCCGGACATGGGCAAGTGGTTCTGGGCCTATCACATCCGCATCGAAAATGGCCGCAAGGCCCCGGTGCAGTTGCTCACGCGCCACTGGACCATCGCGGACGGACGCGGCGCGCTCTACAAGCGCGAGGGCAAGGGCGTCGTCGGCGAGGAGCCGGTGATTCATCCCGGCGCGGCTTATGATTATGTCTCCGGCTGCCCGCTCTCCACGCCGACCGGCTGGATGGAAGGCAGCTACCAGATGCTCGATGCCGGCGGCAGCTTGCTGGATGTGCGCATTCCCCGCTTCGCGCTGCAGGCGCCGGCGGTCTCGGGATGAAGCGGACCCATCTGCCGCTGAACGGCCTGCGCGTGTTCGACGCGGCAGCGCGGCATCTCTCCTTCACCCGCGCGGCGGATGAGCTGGCGGTGACGCCCGCGGCCGTAGGGCAGCAGATCCGCGCGCTGGAGGATATGCTCGGCGTCGTCCTCTTCCGCCGCACGCCCCGCGGGCTGGAACTGACCCCGGAAGCGGAAGCGGGGCTTCCTGCGCTACGCAGCGCCTTCCTGGAACTCGAGGAATCGGTCCGCGCCATGCAGGCCGGGCAGAGCAGCCAACATCTCACTATCGCCGCACCCCGCGACCTCACCGCCAAATGGCTCAGCGCGCGCCTTGCTGCGTACGCGGCGCAGGAGCCGGGCGTGCAGTTCATGCTCGTAGCTGCCGACGATGCGCTCGATTTCACCGAGGCCAATCTCGATCTCGCCTTGCGCCTGACCGATGGTGCCGGCGAGCATGAGGGCGTCGCCCTCGGCGAGCCGCGCTTCGTCACGGTCGGCGCGCCCGATGGCGGCGGACTGGAGTCGCCCATCGCCTGGCCCGGCTGCCCGGTCGATGACGGCAAGGCCGTCGTCCGCGTCGCCGACGCCGGCCTCGCCATCGATGCCGCAGCCAACGGCCTCGGCCGCGCCTGCGTGCCCGCGCTGCTGGCGGCAGCGGACATCGCCGCCGGCCGCGTGGCCGCCCTTGGCGAGTCGCGCAACGGCCCCGGATACTGGCTGATCGCTCCGCTTCCGCAATGGCGGCAGAAGAAGGTGAAGGCCCTGGTGGCTGCGCTCAGCGAGGGCTGAGGCGAGCGGTTCTCGCGCCGACTACCCTCTCACCGTTCGCCCTGAGCGAAGTCGAAGGATGAAGCCGAGCGCAGCGAGGTTGGCTTCGCCTCCGCTCAGCAGGGCCCTTCGACTTCGCTCAGGGCGAACGGAAGGGGGGAAGAGAGGGCGTTGCTTTTTGCTCAGTCCCGTCCCCCTACACCCGTTCGTGTCGAGCGAAGTCGAGACACCAAGCGTGGCTCCGGCGTGTTTCGACTTCGCTCGACGCGAACGGAACGTGGCAGTTCCCCCTAGCCGCCCTCAGCCCGCTGCGGCGGGAAGAAGGGCTCCGGCTCCGGCGTCACCATATTGCCGCGCATCAGTGAGCGCCCCGCCGTGATCCCCCCGACCAACTGCAGCTCCACCCGCTGCGCATCGCGCTCGCGCACGTCCTCGATTGCCTCGCGTGCGTCGTCCTCATCGACGCCGAGGTCGGTCAGCACCGCCTCGCTGAAGGCCAGCGCGGACTCGAACGTCTCGCGGATCTGATAGTCGACGCCCGCCTTGATCAGGCGCAGCGAATGCCCGCGGTCGAAGGCGCGCACATAGAGCTTGGCGAGCGGGAATTCGTGCCGGCACAGCTCGACGATCTTGTCGGCCACATCCGGCTTGTCGACGCAGACGAGGATCGCCTCGGCCCGCCCGGCGCCGGAGGCATGGAGCACGTCCAGCCGCGTGCCATCGCCATAATAGACCTTGAAGCCGAAATTGCCGGCCGCCTGGATCATCTCGACATCATTCTCGATCAGCGAGAGCTCGAAGCGCCGCGCGAGCAGCGCCTGGCTCGCCACCTGCGCGAACCGGCCGAAGCCAATGCACAGGATGCGGCCGGTCAGGTCCTTGGCCTTGTCTACGCCGTCGAGCGAAACCGGCGCGTTGCGGCGCATCCGGTTCTGCACGATGAGCACCAGCGGCGTCAGCGCCATGGAGAGGATGACGATCGCGCTCATGATCGCTGCGATCCGCGCATCGAACAGGCCCACGGCCAGCGCGGCGCCATAGAGCACGAAAGCGAACTCGCCGCCCTGCGCGAACAGCGCGGCGCGGTGGCTTGCGGCGCTGTGGGCCGAGCCCATCAGCCGCGCGACGGCATAAATGCCGATCGCCTTGACGACCATGAAGGCGAGGACGCCGCCCAGCACCAGCTGCCACTCGCGCAGCACCGTCGAGAGATCGAGCGACATGCCCACGCTGATGAAGAACAGGCCGAGGAGGATGCCGCGAAACGGCTCGACATCCGCCTCCAGCTCATGGCGATAGCTGGATTCGGAGAGCAGCACGCCCGCGAGGAAAGCGCCCATCGCCATCGAAAGCCCGGCGGCATCCAGCAACACGGCCGATCCCAGCACGATGAGCAGCGCCGCGGCGGTCAGCACTTCGCGTGCGCCGGCCCGCGCGATCAGGCCGAACAGCGGATCGAGCAGCCAGCGCCCAGCCGCGATCAATGCGGCCAGCGCCGCCAGTGCCAGGCCGATGCTCTGCCACACCGGCGGTGCGTCTTCCGCGCCCGTCGCGCCATGGAACGCCGCCCAGAAGGCGACGAGCGCCAGCAGCGGCACGATGGCAAGATCTTCCAGCAGCAGAATGGAAATCGCCTTCTGGCCTTCCTCGGTGCCCGCGTTCCCAGCTTCGTTCAGTATCTGCATGATGACGGCGGTGGAAGAGAGGACAAAGCCCATCGCGCCTGCCGCCGCCACGGCCGGAGGCAGGCCGGCCGTCATGCCGAGCAGGGTCAGTAGCGCACCACACGCCAGCACCTGCGCCGCGCCAAGGCCGAAGATCTGCTTGCGCAGGTTCCACAGCTTGCGCGGCCGCATCTCTAGGCCGATGATGAACAGGAACATCACCACGCCCAGCTCGGCGATGTGCAGCAGCGCTTGCGGATCGTTGATCAGCCCCAACCCGAAGGGACCGATGGCGAGGCCGGCGGCGAGATAGCCCAGCACCGATCCGAGGCCCAGCCGCCGGAACAGCGGCACCGCAATCACGCCGGCCCCCATCAGGATGATGGCCTGCCCCAGCCCGAAACCCATCGATGCGTCCGCCATGCTGTCCGTCCCAATCCCCGGCAGCCGTCAGGCCGGCGCGGTCAGCGCGGACAATCGGGCGGTTCCATGCTCGATGAGGCAGATCTCAGCAGCCCGTCCGCGCGTTCATCGACCGGGCAACCTTGGATGGTCGGTGCAGCAGAGTCAAACCGCTGCGCGTACCCTCCTAAGCCCTTCCCGTTCAGGGGAGGGGTTGGGGTGGGGAGCAAGCTCGCACCTGTGCCTGCCGTCGAGGCAGTGGCACATCACTCATCCCCACCGCCTGACTTCAGACCGCCTTCAATCCCAGCAACTCCCGCGACTCCGCCGCACTCATCGGCTCGATGCCCATCTCGTTCATTATGCGCACCTGCCGCTCGATCAGCTGCAAATTGGTCGCCTTCACACCGCGCGAATAATAATGATTGTCCTCCAGCCCCACGCGGACGTGACCGCCGAGCAGCAGCGCCTGCGTGGTGGCGGGAAGCTGGGCCGGGCCGATGCCGGAGATGCACCAGATGGACTGCGGCGGCAGGCACTTCACCATGAAGTCGAGAATGTCGGTGCTGTAGGGCATTGCACCCTGAAAGCCCTTTTCGCCGCCCAGCACGATGTTAATGTAGTAGGGCGGCTTGTCATAGCCCTTCTGGATCAGGCGCGTCACGTCCTGAAGGATGTGGTCGGGCGAGAAGACTTCCCACTCCGGCTTGATGCCCTTGTCGACCATCGCCTTGACCAGCGTCTCGCAGCGCGAGGGCGGGGTGATGACCAGCACGTCCTTGCCGCTGATCGTGTCGACCACGGTCACGCCGTCGAAGGTGCACATTTCCGCGCCGCCCTCGGTGCCCTTGAGGCGCTCCTCGAAGCTGTTCTCGAACATGCCGTCGGGCCGCTCGATGAGCATGTCGCCGCTGTTGCCGCCGCCCGTCGAGTTGTTGAGGATGATGTCGCACTTGGCGCGGATGCGATCGTTGATGTCGCGGTAGATGGCCGGGTTGCAGGTCGCCTCATCGTCCGGGCGCCGCGCGTGGATGGCGGCGATGGAGGCGCCGGCCTTGTAGCAGGCGTAGACGTCGTCGGCGATTTCCTGCGGCTGGGTGGGCAGCGCCGGGTTGGCGCTCTTGAAGGTGGTGCCCCCGGTGGGCGCAATGGTCACCATGCGGCGATCGCTCATATTTCCGGCGCTCATATTTCCGGCTCCTCTCGAAAAGTCTCGTGCTGCCGCTGCTGCCCGCTTGTCCCCCGCCGGTCAAGCCATGCGCGATGGTTGACGTTGATAAAGTCCGAAAAGCGGCTCAGCGGAGCAGGCGATTGATCAGCGCGACCAGCTCGGCTTCCCGATTGGTGCCCGTCTTCTCGAACAGGCGCTTGATCTGGATGTTGACGGTGCCAAGGCTCGTGCTGCGCTGCAGGGCGATCATTTCGCGGGAGGTGCCTTCGGCCAGCAGCATGGCGATCTCGGTCTCGGCCCGCGTCAGGCCCATCATGCGTTGCAATGCCTGGCGCTCCATCGCGCCAATGTTGCCAGCCGCGCGTACAGTGACGAGCAGCCGCGGCTCGAAGCCGAGCGCGGCGGGTTTGGCCGGCAGGCGGAAGATCTCGCACAGGCGGCGCTGGGCGATGGGGCGCTGCTGGCCCAGCCACACCCCGCAACTCGGCAGCGCCACGTCGCCTGCCTGCAGCATCGCGCCGATCTGCAACCGCAGCTCGCGCGCTTCGGCGCTGTTGGGGGCGGTCAACCGCTCGTCGCGCAGCATGATCAGATCTTCGGCGCGGAGCAGCACCTCGCCGGCGCGGGTGGTGGCGCACACCCGGCCCAGCCCGTCGCACACGAAGGCGGCGGTGTTCATCGTGTCCAGCGATCCGGCGAGCAGCTTCGCGCCTTCGCCTTCCAGCGTGCGCTGCATCCGGACGGCGGACTGCATCAGCGGCGCGGCCTGCGTGAAAACGGCGCGATCGGCCTCGGTGGTGCGCCCATCCTGATAGGTGCGCAGAACGGCCAGTCCAACCATCACCTGCCCGTCATTGACGAGCACGACCTGGCAGCCATGTGGCATGTTGGCGTCATGCGTGAAGTCGTCATAGATGTCGGTGTTCTGCGCGGCCTTGATGGCATCATAATGATATTCGTGGCGCACATCGAGCGGACCGCTGGCAGCGGCGACCCGCCAGTTCCCATGGGAATAATTGGCAACCTCGCTGTCAAACTGGCGGCAGAGACGCTCGTTCACCGGATCAGTGAGGAGGTTGAAGGCCAGCGTGGTTGGCGACCCGATCCCGAGCAACTGGCCGGACAAGGACCGCGTCTCTCTGGCGAGCGCACGCAAGGCGTCCTCCCAGCCGCCCTCGGTGAGAGGCGCACTCAGGATAGCTTCGGTCAGACTGGGCAGCGCTCTTCCCAAAAGCGATCAATCCTCCCACCCCCGCGACCGAGCCTCCCGGCGTTCGGTAGCGACCTAAGCTCCATGAAAAAGCAGGGTCGTGGCGTCAACCACTGGTTTCGACGCGAGGAGCGGATTGATCCAATCCGGGATTGCGCGAGGGATGGGGTCAGTCCACCCAGTCGAGACCGATGTCACGATAAACGTGGCGGTCCTCGTCCCAGCCTTCCTTCACCTTCACATGCAGGTAGAGGTGGACGGGCACGCCCAGCAGGCTCGACAGTTCGGCCCGGGCCTTGCTGCCGATCTCCTTCAGCCGCTGCCCGCCCTTGCCGAGAATGATGCCGCGCTGCGTTGCCCGCGCGACGAGGATCTGCTGGTGGATCTCTACCGACCCGTCGGCGCGCTCCTTATACTGCTCGGTCTCGACCGCGCTTTGATAGGGCAGTTCGTCGTGGAGCTGGTGATAGAGCTGCTCGCGCGTGATTTCGGAGGCGAGCAGGCGGTCTGTGGCATCCGAAACCTGATCTTCGGGGAAATGCCACGGCCCTTCCGGCACGGCGGCGGCCATGGCGGCCTTGAGGTCGACCAGCCCGTCCGCGGTGGTGGCGCTCACGAAGAAGGTCTCAGCGAAATCCACCCGCTCGTGCAGGCGCTGGGTCAGCGTGAGCAGCTTGTCCTTGGCGGCGATGTCCACCTTGTTGACGATCAGCCATTTTGTTTCGCGCCGCTGGGCGAGGCCATCGAGGATCGGCTCCATCTTGGGCCCAAGGCCGGCGCGGCCATCGACGATGAGCGCGATCAGGTCGGCATCCTGCGCGCCGCCCCACGCGGCCTGCACCATGGCGCGGTCGAGCCGCCTGTCCGGCTGGAAGATGCCCGGCGTGTCGACGAGGATGATCTGCGCGGGCCCCTCTATGGCGATGCCCATTACCCGCGTGCGGGTGGTCTGCGCCTTGGGGCTGGTGATCGCGATCTTCTGGCCGACCAAGGCATTGGTCAGCGTGGACTTGCCCGCATTCGGAGCCCCCACGACCGCGACGACGCCGCAGCGTTGATGGTCAGGCGATGGCGTTGAGGTCACTGGTCACTCCGTCGGGCGCATGGCGCGCGCTGGCTGAAAAGGGGGTGCGGATCATGCCTTGAGCTTGGCGAGCAGGGCAATGGCGGCGGCCGTCTCGGCCTCCTGCTTGGAATGGCCCTCGCCCTGCGCCTCACCCGCATTGCGGATGGACACCGAGATGGTGAAGCGCAGGGCATGTTGCGGCCCGCTGCGCTCCAGCAGCTCATAATGCGGCGGCTGGCGGTTATGGGCGGCCGCCCATTCCTGCAGCGCGGATTTGGGGTGCTTGGGCGCGCTGGCCTGTCCCTCGAGCATCGGCTCCCACATGCGGTGGATGAATGCCCGCGCGGCATCCATGCCGATGTCCAGATACATGGCGCCGATCAGCGCTTCCACGACATCGCCGAGCACATTGTCGCTCTCGACCGCCCCGTCGTCGCGCGCCTGCTTGCCGAGGCGCAGATGCGTGCGCACGCCAATCTCGCGAGCAACCTGCGCGCAGCTAGTGCCGGTCACCAGCTGATTGAACCGGCGGGAGAGCTGGCCTTCCTTCTCGGCGGGAAAGCGGACGTAGAGCCAATCGGCCATCACCAGCCCCAGCACCCGGTCGCCCAGAAACTCCAGCCGCTCATAATGGGTCGCGCTCGCGCTGCCATGGGTCAGCGCCTGCTCATAGAGCGCCCGCTGCCCCGGCGCCTGACCGATAAGGTCGGCGAGCCAGGCGTCGAGATCGGCCGTGCTCAAAAGCCTTCGCCGATGCGTTCAGGCCGGGCGGCGGTGAACCATGTCCAGGGCAGGAGCAGATTGGCGGAACCGTCGGTGGAGAAGAAGCTGACCAGCGCCCTCCCGATCAGATGGTCGATCGGCAACGGCCCGACGCCCCGGGCGTCGACGGGAATGCGGCTGTCGGCACTGCGGTCGCGATTGTCGCCCATGACGAAGACGTGGCCCTCCGGTACAACAGAGACGGCGCTATTGTCCGCCGGACCGTCGATAAGGTCCAGCACTTCGTAGCTTTTTCCGTTCGGCAGCGTCTCGCGATAGCGCGGGTAGCGGCAAAACGCCTCGCCCTTGGCATCCGTGAACTCGAATTCCTCGATGAAACAGGGCGAGGGGCTGCGCTCGGTATTGGCTGCCTGCAGCATGTTGGCGGTCACCGGGATCACCAGATCATCGATTCGCCGCTTGGGAATGGCCTTGCCGTTCAGATAGACGACGCCGTCCTGCATCTGGATGGTATCGCCCGGCAGGCCGATGACGCGCTTGATCCAGTCTTCCTTGGGATTGCCTGGCGAAGCGAACACCACCACGTCTCCGCGCTCGGGCACCTTGCCCATCACCCGCCCCTCGAACAAAGCGGGCTGGAAGGGGAAGCTGTAGCGCGAATAGCCGTAGGACCATTTGGAGACGAGCAGATAGTCGCCGATCAGCAGGCGCGGCTGCATGGATTCGGAGGGAATATTGAACGGCGCGATCAGCAGCGAGCGGATCGCCACCACGATCACCACAAGCTTGACGAGGAACCACAGGAAATCCCGTGTCTCGGATTTGTGGGACATCGAAAGGCAGCTTTCCAGACAGTTTCGTCGCGATGACGGGGAATATAGTGTCTTTGCGGGGCGGGGGTGGCGGCGTCAAGCATTGTGGCGCGCTTCGCACGTGCAATAGGCCTGCGCATTGGATATGCCGCCCCTTAATGAAGCAACGCCAGACCGGAGCGCTTACGCACCATGACCGACCCTGATCGCATCACCGCTTGCTGGACCGACATCAAGGCGGCGCCGATTCCCGATCTGCGCAGCCTGTTCCGCGACGAGGCGGATCGGCTGGCGGGCCATGTGGTCGAGGAGGCTGGCCTGCGCTTCGATTTCTCCAAGACGCACCTCACCGAGACGACGCTCTCGGCCTTCGAGGCGCTGGCACAGGCAGTTGATTTTAACGGCAAGCGCGCGGCGATGTTCGCCGGCGAGGTCATCAATGTGACCGAAGGTCGCGCTGTCGAGCACACCGCCGAGCGGGGCGAGGGCAACCCGGACAGCGTGGCCGCAGCACGCGAGCATAAGGTGCGGATGCGCACGCTGATCGACGCCATTGAGGCCGGCGCGCTCGGCGAGATCCGCCACATCCTGCACGTCGGCATCGGCGGATCGGCGTTGGGGCCGGATCTGCTGGTCGATGCGCTTGCTCGTCATGCCGACCGCTATGATGTCGCCATCGTCTCCAATGTCGATGGCGTGGCGCTGGAGGATGCGATGGCCCGGTTCGATCCGGCCTTCACCCTGCTCGTCATCGCCTCCAAGACGTTCACCACCACCGAGACGATGCTCAATGCCGCCAGCGCGATCGCGTGGATGACGCAGGCCGGGGTGGACGATCCCTACGGCCAGGTGATTGCGCTGACGGCAGCGCCGGACAAGGCGATCGAATGGGGCGTGGACGAAACGCGCATCCTCGGCTTTTCCGAAAGCGTGGGCGGGCGCTATTCGCTTTGGTCTTCTATCGGCTTCCCGGCCGCGCTGGCGCTGGGCTGGGATGCCTATGAGGCGCTGCTGGAGGGTGCTGCGGCGATGGACCGGCATTTCCGCCACGCCGACGCCCGCGATAATGCCCCGCTGCGCGCTGCCTTTGTCGACCTGTTCTATGCCCGCGTCATGGCCTGCCAGACCCGCGCCGTCTTCGCTTATGATCAGCGGCTGCGGCTGTTGCCCTCCTATCTCCAGCAGCTGGAGATGGAGAGCAACGGCAAGTCGGTGAAGGCGGATGGCAGCCCGGTCGATGGCCCCACGTCTGCGATCACCTGGGGCGGTGTCGGCACGGATGCGCAGCACGCGGTCTTCCAGCTTCTCCATCAGGGCACGCATGTCGTGCCGGTGGAGTTCGTCGCGGTGACCGAACCGGGCGACACGCTCGATCCTGCCCATCACCAGACCCTGCTGGTCAATTGCTTCGCGCAGGGCGCCGCGCTGATGCAGGGTCGCGAGAATGCTGCCGATCCGGCCCGGGCCTATCCGGGCAACCGCCCCTCAACGACGATCCTCATTGATGAGCTGAGCCCGCACACGCTGGGCGCGCTGATCGCCTTCTATGAGCACCGCACTTTCGCCAATGGCGTGCTGATGGAGATCAACAGCTTCGACCAGTTCGGGGTGGAACTCGGCAAGGAGATCGCCAAGTCCATCGAACAGAACGGCGCGCAGGGGTTCGACCCTTCGACCATGGCGCTCATAGAGCGCGCACTCGGCTAAGCGCGCCTCAAATCCTCCCCATATGTGGGGAGGTGGCAGCGCGCAGCGCTGACGGAGGGGGCGGGCGAGACCCCCTCCACCGTCTTCGGCGGTCCCCCTCCCCGCAAGCGGGGAGGATCTGGCTAAGTCATCGTCCTTATGCCGCAGCCGCCGGACGTTCCGGCCGCTTGAGCAGCATGTTGATCACCAGGATCGAGAGGAAGAGGATGAAGGGGCAGATCGCCGCGAGCGCATAGGTGCGTACGGCGGGGATGCCGCTCGCAAGGATCGCACCGCCGATCAGCGGGCCGACGATGCCGCCGATCTTGCCAACCGCCGATGCCCAGCCGCCGGCGCTCGCCCGGATCGCGCTCGGATAATAAAGCGCGAGCTGGCTGATGATCGCCGCATGGCAGCCACCGACCAGCATGCTCTGCACCACGATGGTCGGCAGCAGCATCGCGCGCGGAATCCACTCCATGCCGATGCCCACGGCCATGGGCACGATAAGGAGCGTGCAGGCAGCCGCGAATTTGAGGCCATAGCGGGCGGAGAAGCGCATGATGACCACGCCGGCAACAGCGCCGAGCAGCGCGCCGATGGCCGAGACGTTGGCGGCGGTTTCCCGCGCGACGTCCATCCGCTCCAGCACCAGCGGGCCGAAGGCGGACTTGAAGAAGATGCCGAGGGCGCTGGCGCCATAGCCGATCCAAATGATCGGTGTGAGCAGGCGCAGATTGCCAACGAACAGGTCGCTGAAGCGGAAGTTGCGCTTGTGCTTGCCTTCGTCGGCCAGAATGAACTGGTCGTCCGCCTGCACGTCGATGCTCTTGTCCAGCCGCTTGATGGTCGCGACGATCAGCTCGGGCTTGATGCCCTTGCTGGCCAGGAAGCGCGGGGATTCCGGCAGGAAAATCGCGATGGCGAGCGCGCAGACGACCGAGCCGATGCCGCCGGCGAAATACACGCCTTCCCAGCCATGGAACGGCGCGATCATGTTGGTGAGCGGGGCGGCGGCCGCGCTGCCGAGGCTGAAGCCCATCATGATGAAGGCGATCACCGTGGCACGCAGCTTGGGCGGCACGAATTCGACATTGAGCGCCCAGGCGAGCGGCAGAGCGCCGCCAATGGCCAGACCATCGAGAAAGCGCAGGGTGAGCAGGGCCGGATAATTGGTCGCGAAACCGGTGAGGAAGGTCAGGATGCCAAAGGCGAAGGTGCACATGATGATGGTCGGGCGGCGGCCGATGCGGTCGCCGACATAAGTGAAGATCAACCCGCCGACGACCATGCCCACTGTGCCGGCCGAGAAGGCATTGCCGATCTCGATGTCGGTCAGTTGCAGTTCGTCCTGCATATAGGGGGCGGTGAACGACATCATCATCATGTCCAGCCCGTCGAACAGCGTGACGAGCCAGGAGAGCATGATCAGCAGATAGTTGAAGGGCGTGAGCTTGCGTCCGTCGAGCAACGTCGCAAGATCAACCGTTTTTGCCGCTCTGGCCATACCGCAGGCATCTCCCTCTTCGCGCAGATTATCCATATCTCGCCGTCCTTTGCCGGGACCGCGATCATTTCGCTACCTGTTTAGCTACATCTGAACTAATAATTAGCAAGCTCTCTATACACGAGCGAAAATTTGTTGCCTTGACTATAGCAAGGCGAATCAGTGAGGAGAGAATGTCAGATGGCTGAAGAGCAGACGCCGAAGGTCCGTCAGGTTCGCCAGTCGGAGGATCGTTTTCTGGCCTCTGACGTGTTCGAGACGGGTGGTCGGGTGCTGCCGCGGGCCAATGGCACGGGGACCTGGGTCGAGCCCGCGCGCGAGATTCCGGTGTATCATAGCTGCGACGTGCTGGTGGTCGGCGGCGGGCCTTCGGGCACGGCGGCGGCCTGGGCGGCGGCGCAGGCCGGGGCCGATGTGGTGCTGATGGAGCGCTATAATCACCTCGGCGGCCTTTCGACCGGCGGCCTCGTCATCTGGATCGACCGGATGACCGACTGGACCGGCCGGCAGGTCATTCAGGGCTTTGCCAATGATGTGCTCGGGCGCCTGCCCGCCGCCGGCCTCGCCGGGCCGCCGCGCGCCGACTGGGGCTCGCGCGATCCCAAGAAGGCGAGCTACTGGGGCCAGCGCACTGCGGCGTTCCACGGCACGGTCTGCTGGTCGCCCACGCTCGATCCCGAGCGGTTGAAGCTGATCAGCCAGGAGATGCTGCTGGCAGCCGGGGTGCGGCTGGTGTTCCACAGCTGGGCAGCGGTGCCGATGGTCGCCGACGGCAAGGTCGAGGGCGTGGTGTTCGAATCCAAGGCCGGGCGTCAGGCGCTGCGCGCCAAGGTGGTGGTCGACACCACTGGCGATGGCGACATCTTCGCGCGGGCCGGGGCCGAGTTCGACACCGACATCGAGGAAGGCGACGTCCATCACAGCGCCAACACCGGCTTCATGCTGGGCGGTGTGGACATGGACCGCTGGCTGGCCTTCCGGGCCAATGAGCCCGAGCAATATGCCGAGTTCGCCAAGCTCGGCCGTGAGCGGCTCGGCTTCTTCCAGCCGCCTTATGTCTCCTGGCGCAACGATATCGCGCTGTTCCTCGGCCCGCGCCAATCCGGCCTCTCGGCGCTGGACGTGGATGACCAGACCGAGCTGGAGATCCGCTCGCACCGGTTCATGCAGACGCATTGCGAGTTCTTCCTCGCGCATGCGCCGGGGTTCGAGCAATGCTATATGCTGCAGAGCGGCTCGCAGCTTGGCGTGCGGCACACAAGGCGTCTGGCCGGCATGGGCAAGATCCTGCGCAGCCAGTGGGCGGACGGCATTGCGCTGCCTGACGAGGTCGGGGTCAGCCCCTCGGTCAGCCTCAAATATCCGGTGATCTCGGTGCCCTATGGCGCGCTGGTGCCGCGCAAGCTCGATGGCTTGCTGGCAGGCGGCAAGCACATCAGCTGCGATGCCAACTCCCATGGCTTCATGCGCGAGATCCCGCAATGCTGGCTGACCGGACAGGCCGCCGGTGCTGCAGCCGCGCTGTCGGTGAACGCCGGCGTCCAACCGCGCGCGCTCGATGTGACCAGCCTGCAGGCAGAGTTGCGCAGGCAGGGCGTGTTCCTGCATGACCAGGCAGGCAAGATGCCGGAAGCCGAACAGGCCGCCGCGGCGGAATAATCCCGTGAATTGAGAGTATTGATGACTGACAGCGCGACCCTATCCCGCCCCGAGCCGAGCGAACTGACCCGTCTCGGCAAGCCTTCCGGCGCATGGACCGGCACGCTCGGCGGGGGTGCCGAGGGCCTGACCCGGCGGCTGGGACCGGCGCAGCTCGACGCGCTGGACGCTGCCGTTCGCGCCACGCAGGGCCGCGCGCCAACATCCGTTACGCGGGAGGATTTCGGCGCGCCGGCGATCGCGAGCCTGATGGCAGCGGTGAACTACGACCTGATGGCCGGGCGCGGCGCCGTGTTGCTGAGCGGGATCGACATCGCGCGTTACGATCTGGAGGCGTTCCAGCGCCTGCACTTCGGTCTTGGCACGCATCTGGGCCGTGCCGTGGAGCAGAGCGCGCGCCACGATCGCATCGGGCTGGTGCGCAAGGAGCCCAATCCCGAACGGCGCGGCTATCTTAACGATACTGAGCTCGGGCCGCACACCGATTATCACGAGATCCTCAGCCTGGCTTCCGTCGTCACCTCGCCGGAGGGCGGGGTGAGCGGGCTGGTCAGTGCTGCCGCCGTCTATGCGGCGATCCAGGCAGAGCGGCCGGACGTCCTGGCAGTGCTGGAGGAGGGCTATTATTACCCGACCAGCCTGGAGAGCGTCACCGATTACAAGGTGCCCAGCTTCTCCGTGATCGACGGGCATATCGGCATCTACAATTATGTGCTCTTCATCGTGCAAGCCGCGCAGATCAGGGGCGAGCCGGTGCCGGAGCGTTTCGTGGAGGCGTTGCGCGTCCTGATGCGCATGGCGGCGCGGCCGGAGTTGAAGGTATCCTTCACCTTGCAGCCGGGCGAGATGATCTTCTGGCACAATTTCCGGGTGATGCACTCGCGCACCGGCTTTACCAACACGCCCGGTCGCGAGCGGCTGCTGCTGCGGCTCTGGCTGGAGGCGCATGAGCGCTACCCGCTCGCGCAGGGCTATCGCGAGATCGGTCGCCTGCTGGAGCAGCAGCATGCGCAGGGCTGGTCGATGCTCGTCAATAGCGATGAAAGCCTGCGGGCCGCCGGAACCTTGATCCGCGGATAACGCGCCAACTCCGCGCGTAGGGAACCACTGCGCCGTCTTGGCATTTCCCGTCTTTTCCGGCTCCCGGCGAACATTCTCGGCGCCCGTGTGTTTTGCTGGTACAAAGGGGCAGGGAAGAGGGCCATGATCAACCGGCAGGTGCTGCTCGCAGACAAGGTGTATGTCGAACTGGTGCGCAGCCTGTTCGTCAATGTGACGCCGTCTGCCATCATGGCGGTCGCCTTTACCCTCAGCGTCGCCCTCATTGTGAACGAGACGCGGGACCGGCTCACGCTGACGCTCGGCGTGGCCGGGGTGCTGGCGATGGGGGTGCGGATCATCGTCACGCTGCGTTTGCGCGGACAGGCGCTCGCCAGCGATCTTCACCCGGTCCGGGCCAGACAGCTCGAGCTCATGTTCCTCATACCCCAGCTCAGCTTTGCCCTCGCGCTTGGCCTGTTCAGCGGGCTTGTCATCCTGCAGAAGTCGGACGGGCAGCCATTGATGGTGTGTCTGGTCGTCGGCTTCTGTGCCGGCCTCGCCGCCGGGTCGGGCCTGCGCCCCCCCGTTGCCGTGCCGGGCATGCTGGCGGCCAGCCTCCCCACCGCTCTGGCCGCCTTTATCCGTGCCGACGCCATGTCGATCGCCACCGGCGCCTCCATTCTGGCCTTCCTCTATGCCGGCGCGCAGAGTCTCGCGACGCGGCATGAGTCTGCCGTGACGGGGATCAGCAAGCGGCTGACCTCGGGGTCATTGGCCCGGCGCGATCCTTTGACCAACCTCGCCAATCGCCTCGCCTTGCGCGAGCGGTTCGATGAGGCCGTGGTCCTCAAGCGGGGAAAGGGGATCGTGGCCGTTCATTATCTCGATCTCGACGGGTTCAAGCCGGTGAACGACACCCACGGCCATGCCGCCGGCGATACGCTGCTGCAGATGGTCGCCAAGCGACTGAGCAGTGCCATCCGCAGCGAGGATATCGTGGCGCGGCTGGGCGGCGACGAGTTCGTCATCGTTCAGTTCGGCCTCGATAAGCCGGAGGATGCTACGCTGCTGTCCGATCGCGTCGTCCGCGCCATCGCGCAGCCCTTCGTCATCGAGGGCAACCGCATCCGCATCTCCACCTGCATCGGCACCGCGACCGCGCGCGCCGAGGAGAGCCACATGGAAGTACTGATGCGCGAGGCGGACGAGGCGCTCTATGCCGCCAAGCGACGGCGCGCTCAGGCACAGGCGGCGCAGGCGTAGTTTCCGCGGCCTTGGCCCGCGCCGAGGAGGGAGTGGCGACCCCGGCAGGATTCGAACCTGCGACCATTCGCTTAGAAGGCGAATGCTCTATCCGGCTGAGCTACGGGGCCACGGAACGATCCGCTAACCGCATCGCCGGGCGTCTGGCAATGGCAAAGCGATGCCGCGCGCGGTTTTGCGTGGGAGCAAGAGGCTGCAAGATCGATTGCAGGGCGCGATATCGCGCGGCATAGTCCCGCGCCATGCCTGCTCCCTCTGACGCCGCGTCCACCGCGACTCCGCCCCCGATCGCTCCCCATTCGATCGCCCATGTCGATGCCAGCGCGCTCGCCGGGCACAGGCTGCAATATTATGATTTCGTGATGGCCGCCTTCGTCGCGGTGCTGCTGCTCTCCAACGTCATCGGCGCCGCCAAGCTGGCAAGCCTGTGGGGGTTCACCTTCGGCGCCGGCATCCTGTTCTTTCCTTTAGGCTATGTGCTGGGCGATGTGCTGACGGAAGTCTATGGATACGCCCGCGCCCGGCGCTGCATCTGGGCCGGCTTCGCCGCGATGCTGTTCATGGCCCTGATGAGCTGGGTGGTCGTCTCGCTGCCCCCGGCGGACGGCTGGGACGGGCAGGTAGCCTATGAGTCGGTCTTCGGCCAGGTGCCGCGGATTGTCTTCGCCTCGATCTTCGCCTTTTGGGCCGGTGAGCTGACCAACAGCTTCGTGCTCGCCAAGATGAAGCTGCTGACCAAAGGCAAGCATCTGTGGACCCGCACCATTGGCTCGACCATCGTCGGGCAGGGTGTCGACAGCCTGCTCTTCTATCCGCTGGCCTTTTATGGCCTCTGGTCGACCGATCAGGTGCTGACCGTGATGGTCACCAACTGGGCGCTGAAAGTGGGCTGGGAAGCGGTGCTGACGCCGGTCACCTATCTCGCCGTCAATTTCTTCAAGCGGCGGGAGGGGCTGGACGTCTATGACGAGCAGACGGACTTCACCCCCTTCAAGGCGCAGGTTTGACCAGCCCCGTTAGCTCTCGGCCGGTGAGGGCGCATCCCGGTTAAGCGACTGGGCATCCGGGAAACCCGCTGCGGCAAACGGCGCCGGGGGCGGAGCTTCGGCCTCGACGGGCGGCTTGCCTGCGCGCGGCAGCTTGAGGCTGACTGCGTGCAGCAGCATCCGGCCATCCCATGGCGCGCCGGGTGGTGCGGAGGGGTAATAACGGTCGCCCAATATGCCGAGGCCGAGGCCGTGCAGGGCATGAGCGCGCAGCTGGTGCGTGCGCCCGGTTTCGGGACGGAACTGCACGAGGGCGCGGCCATCGCGCGCCTCCAGCAGGCGCCAGCGCGTCACGGCCGCCTTGCCCTTCGGGTCCGGCTGCATCCGCCAGCCATCCTCGCGCGTGCTGGTCTTGCCCAGCGGCAGGTCGATCACGCCTTCGCGCTCCGCTGGCACGCCGTCCAGCACCGCAAGATAGACCTTCTCCACCTCGCGCGCTTCGAAGGCCTGGGTGAAGCGCTTGGCAGCCTTGGGGTTGCGGGCGAGCAGCAGGCAGCCGCTGGTGTCCCGGTCCAGCCGATGCACCGCCACCGGCCAGCGCTGGAAGCCGAAGGTCAGGCTGTCGAGATGATTTTCCAGGCTCAGCGCGCCGTCGCGCGGGCGGTCGACGGGCAGGCCCGCCGGCTTGTCCAGCACGATGGCCTCGCCATCCATGAAGATCACCCGGTCGGTAAGGGGGGACAGATCGCCCGCGGGCGACCCTCTGCGGCTATTCCGGGGATCATGGGTGAAGGACATGCAGCCTCCCTAGGCGCTATCGCCCGCAGGGGGAAGACGCGGGGAGGGACGGGCTCCATTTACTTGCCCCCAGCGGATGGGGCCGCATTGATTCTCACCCCATTAAGCACGCAAATGGCTCGCGACTCGTGCTTTCAGGCCAGTTTACGTAAAATTAACCTTTTGCGTTCACTCTTCATATGGTTAATAGTTACTGGTGGTTGGATTGAGTGACGAGCAGCTCTCCGGCCAACTGAGCAAAGGGGCTGGTGTATGCGCGTGTTGCTGATCGAAGACGAACCGACGACTGCCAAAGCTATCGAGCTGATGCTGACCACCGAGGGGTTCAACGTCTACACGACCGATCTGGGCGAAGAAGGCCTCGATCTCGGTAAGCTCTACGATTACGATATCATCTGCCTGGACCTGAACCTGCCGGACATGCACGGCTATGACGTGCTCAAGAAGCTCCGCGCCTCTCGTGTGCAGACCCCGGTCCTTATTCTCTCCGGCATTGCGGAGATGGACAGCAAGGTCCGCTCCTTCGGCTTCGGTGCAGACGATTACGTCACCAAGCCGTTCCACAAGGAAGAGCTTGTGGCACGCATCCATGCTGTCGTCCGCCGCTCCAAGGGCCATTCGCAAAGCGTCATCCGCACCGGCAAGCTGTCGGTCAATCTCGACGCCAAGACCGTGGAGGTGGATGGCAACCGGGTCCACCTCACCGGCAAGGAATATGCGATGCTGGAGCTGCTCTCGCTCCGCAAGGGCACCACGCTCACCAAGGAGATGTTCCTCAATCATCTCTATGGCGGCATGGACGAGCCGGAACTCAAGATCATCGACGTGTTCATCTGCAAGCTGCGCAAGAAGCTCAGTCTGGCATGCAGCGGCGACAATTACATCGAGACCGTCTGGGGCCGCGGCTATGTGCTGCGCGATCCCGACGAGATCATCGACGAACTGGAGACGGCGCAGGTCGCCTGACTTCACGCTGCGAACTGGATTTATGGGAAAGGCCGGCGGAGCGATCCGTCGGCCTTTGCTACGCGGTCCTCGCCGGAACCGGTGGATCAGGACAGGTGTGCAGAAAACGCAGCCGCATGCGGGCACACTATACGCCCCATATACCGGACACGCCCGACCTCCAAAAAACCACCCCGTGCTCCTGCGAAGGCAGGAGCCCAGGGCAGACAAGCACCTCGATTTGGCCTGGCGCACCCCAGGCAGATGCAGTCTCCGATGGAATAGCCGCCGCGTCATCTGCGGCCGAAAACGGCATCCGGACAACCCTCCGTTCGTCCTGAGTAGCTGCTGAGCCTGTCGAAGCAGCGTATCGAAGGACTGGCTCATGCGCCGACCCACCGGCAAACGTTGCCTTTCGGCCCACTGCCGCCCCCGATGAGATTCTGCCCTACTCGCTCAACCAATCGGCTGTGATCTCGCCTCGATGCCCCTCCGGCGCCAGCGTGGCCCGCAGGGCTTCCAACAGAGGCGGCAGCGCCTGCGTGAAGGCGTAGGGCGGGTTCACGATATAAAGGCCCGCGCCGTTGTAGATGCCCGGCTGGTCGGCATCGTACAACCAGTGATCCACCTGCAAGAATTTCGGGATGCCAAGCTTGCGGAGCTGCCCGCTCCACCGCTGATGCGTGGCGCGGTCTTTGAGCGGGTACCAGATCACCGTCACGCCATGCGCCCATTTGCGGTGAGCGGCGGCGAGGGTGGCGGTGATGCGGGCGCGTTCGTCCGTCTGCTCATAGGGCGGGTCGACCACAACCACGCCGCGCGCGGTGCGGGGCGGCACCATCGCCAGCCAAAGCTCGTAGGCATCGCGCTCGTGCACGGCGGCGGACGTGCCGCGCATTACACCGCGCAGGGAGTAAGCGTCTTCGGGATGTTTTTCGTTGAGGATCAGCAAATCCTGCGGGCGCAGAAGCTGCGCCAGAATTTGCGGCGATCCGGGGTAGAGGCGCGGCTCGGCTCCCACGTTCACCGCCTGCACGGCGGCGCGATAGTCGCTCAGCAAGGGGTTCGGATCGGCAAAGGCGCGCAGCACGCCGTTCACGGCCTCGCCGGTGCGTTGGGCCTGCTCGCTGCCAAGGTCGTACAGTCCGCAGCCGGCATGGGTATCGATCAGGGTCAGGGCGCCCAGCTTCTGCTGCAAGGCCCGCACGAGGGCGATCAGCAGGCTGTGCTTCACGACATCGGCGCTGTTGCCCGCATGGAAGGAATGGCGATAATTCATGGTGATTCAAATTCCTGACACGCGCGGCCGGGCGGGCGGGCGCGGCGACCGACAAGGCGCTCGTAGTGCGTGAGCGGAAGCCTTTAAAGCACTTGCGCGCAGCCTCAACCCCGTGGCGATGGCCCTCGGCGTGATTGCATCATGTGCTCAGAACAGACGCGCCGTTCGTGTCGAGCCCTTCGACTGCCCGCAGGCGAGCGCTTGGGATGAACTTCAGCCTTTGGTTGAAGTCGAGACACGCGAGGCCTGTGCCGACCGTGTCTCGACTTCGCTCGACACGAACGGAGCGGTGGGGAGCCGTAGGTGACGGGAAACGAGGGCAGTCCGGCTGCACTCATCGCAGTGTCTGCGTTGTGTCCGACGGAGCCGACCTAGCCCCCCGATTTACCGGTGGAGAGAAACCACCGCTCGGTACCCTCAAGTCCGGCCGCCGTCAGCACGCCGGACTTGTATGCCCCGGTATCGATTCCCATCCGGTTCTCGCGCTGCTCAACCGCCTCGGTGATCGAGTGGCCATGGACGATGAAATAATCGTGCGGTTCGTCGTAGAACAGGAATTCCTCGCGGATCCAGCGCAGGTCCTTTTCGTCCTGCTCGTCCAGCGGCACTTCGGGCCGGACGCCGGCGTGGACGAAGGCATAGTTGCCGATGATCGCCTTGTCCGTCAGCCCGGCGAGGAAGGCGCGATGCGTATCCGGCACCGCGCTCGTCAGCCAGTCGCGCAGTTCGCCAAGCGTCATCGTGTCGAGATCGGTCTCGCTCGTGCCATAGGAGAGCAATGTCTCGCGGCCGCCGATGCGGGTGAGGAAGCGCAGCGCGCTCTCATCGCCTTCCACGGCCATGGCGAACACTTCCTCGTGATTGCCGCGCAGGCAGAGGATGTTCGGCCACCAGTCGCGCAGTTGCAGCACATAGTCGATTACGCCCTTACTGTCCTGCCCGCGGTCGACATAATCGCCCAGGAACACCAGTTGCGTGCTGCCGGTCGGGCCGCGGCTATGGTCGTCCGCTGCGATCAGATCGATAAGTTCGAGCAGCAGATCCAGCCGGCCATGAATGTCGCCGATCGCATAGACGCGGCGGCCCTCGCCCAGGTCGGGGGCATGGGTCAGAGGTTCAGGCTTTGACTTTGATTTGAAGAGGCCAAACATGTGCCTCTCCATATAAAGCGAGCGGGCGCGATCCGGCCAGCGCAATCGTGCTTAGCAAAAGCTTTCCGGCGACATGCCAGCACGGTTAGAGCTTGGGCAGTGTCACGCCCCGCTGGCCCATATATTTGCCGGCGCGGTCGGCATAGCTCGTCTCGCACGGCTCATTGCCTTCCAGGAACAGGAACTGGCAGGCGCCTTCATTGGCGTAGATTTTGGCGGGTAGCGGCGTGGTGTTGGAGAATTCCAGCGTCACATGGCCTTCCCAGCCCGGCTCCAGAGGCGTCACGTTCACGATGATGCCGCAGCGCGCATAAGTGGATTTGCCGAGGCAGATCACCAGCACATCGCGCGGAATGCGAAAATATTCCACGGTCCGCGCCAGCGCGAAGCTGTTGGGCGGGATGATGCACACGTCCGTCTTGCGGTCGACGAAGCTGTTGGCGGCGAAGTCCTTGGGGTCCACCACGGCGCTATCGACATTGGTGAAGATCTTGAAATCCTCGGCCACCCGCGCGTCATAGCCATAAGAGGAGAGGCCATAGCTGATGCAGCCCTCGCGCCGCTGGCTTTCCACGAACGGCTCGATCATGCCGTTTTCCTGCGCCTGACGGCGAATCCATTTGTCGGAGAGTATGGCCATGGGGGCGTTGCTAATCGCTCGCCGCGCCGAATGCCAGAGGCGATGATATGGTGAGGATCAGCCCGGGCCGATGCCGAGATTGGCCGGGCCGAAGGCGTGCGGCAGCAGCGCGTCGAGCGTAAGGCGCAGCACGGCGCCGCCATCTGGCGTGGCGCACAGGATCGTCAGCGGGCGCCCGCCCATATCCTGCGCCTCCTTGATGATCTGCCGGCAGCGTCCGCACGGCGTAATGATGCCGCCATCCCCTCCGTCCATCGCGCCACCCGTCACCGCGATGGCCGCGATATCCCGCAGCCGCCCCTGCGCATTGGCGGCAGCGATGGCCACGGTCTCGGCGCAGAGCGACAGGCCGTAGCTCGCATTCTCGAAATTGGCGCCGGTGAGGATCGTCCCGTCCGTCAGTCGCAAGGCCGCGCCGACTGCAAAGCGGCTGTAGGGCGCATGGGCCTGCGCCATGGCGCCGCGCGCGGCGTCGACCAGCGCGCGTTCGTCCGGGGTTGGCGGCGTCGGGTCTTGTCGGGTCGCTTTTTCGCTCATTGCCGCACCGCATTCCATTCGATCGGCCCCTCGATGCCGTTGATCCGCTTCCAGGTGGAGGCGGTCCACATCGTCCAGGGACGCGTGGTGTAATCGGGCACGAAGAAGTCGCCGTCCACCCACAAGGTGCGGTTGATGCCACCGGCCACGTCGTAGGCCGCCTCGAATTCGCGGCTGGTGCGGATCACGGCGGGCTTGGCGGAGTGGGTTTCGATCTGGTTGAGGAAGGTGTTCAGCTCGGCGAGCAGCGTATCGCGGTTGGGCCGCGCCGTGCAGGGCAGGTCGAAGTCCATTTCCACCACCGGCGGCAGCATCTGTGGGTCGCGCGGGACGGTGGCGATGAACCGCGTGGCCTGCGCCGAGGCGCTGCTGCACAGATCATAACGATGGATGGCGCCGTGGCGCATGTCGTTGGCGACCGCGCCGGCGAGATAATCATTAAAGGCGCTGTCCCGCCCGCGCGCGCCATCGGTGGCGCGCAGATAGACGAAGTCGGCACCTGCCGCGCGGGCCATCCGCCAGTTGATCGCGCCGCTCTGGGCGCTCAGCGTGATGCCTTGCACGGGGAAATATTTGGCAGAGGGCGTCCAGCTGCGGGCGAGCATGAAGAGGCCCGCCACCAGTCCGCCGCCGATCACCAGTAGCAGCATGAAGAGGCGCAGCGGCGTCACCTTGATCCGCCGGCGCCGGGCGCCCGGAGCGCTGGTCATGCGCTTGGCCTTTGTGGTGCTCATGTCGTTTCGTCAGTCCTGTTATGCGCGGATATGCAGCACGCAGATCAGCGTGAACAGCCGCCGCGCGGTATCGAAATCCACGTCGATCTTCCCCTCCAGCCGCCCGCGCAGCAGTTCGGCGGCATCGTTGTGGACAGCGCGCCGGGCCATGTCGACGGTTTCGATCTGGCTCGGCGTCGCTTGCCGGATCGCCTGATAATAGCTCTCCGTAATCGCGAAATAGTCCCGGATCGCGCGCCGCAGGCTGGCGAGGCCGAGGATGATCGCTTCCAGCGCGCTGTCGTCCGTGCGCCGCAGTTCGATCACCAGCCGCCCGTCCGCCACGCGCAGAAACACCCGGTAAGGGCCGGCATAGCCGTCCTCATGCTGGCGCACCGGCGCGAAATGATTGTCTTCCAGCAGGTCGAAGATCGCGATCCGTCGTTCCTGCTCCACATCCGCGCTGCGCCACAATATCGTCTTCTCGTCGAGCACGATGTCGATGATGCGGGGATCGGCCATGGTCCCTTGCTTCCCTAGGCGCGTGGGCCAGCGGCGGCAAGAGCGTGGGGCAGAGGAGAGGCGGGCAGGCCCCGCGGACGCAGAGCCTCAGGCGGGCTTGGCGCCCTCGTGCCGGGGCATCGGCCAGATCAGGCCGATGAACGGCAGAACCAGCATCGCCAGACCGGAGAACAGCAGCGCGCTGGCAACGCCATGGGCCTGCGCCACATGGCCCCACAGCCAGCTCCCCAGCGCGATCCCGCCGAAGGTGAGGCTGCTCACCATGGCGGTAATGCGCCCGATAAGCGGGGCGGGCGACCACATCTGGCCGGCGACGGCAAAGCCGGAGAGCGCCTGCACCCAGCCGGCACCGCCCAGCACAAGCAGCACGAGCGTGGGGACCAGCCCGATGCCGAGCGCGACGCACACGCATACCGCGCCATAAAGCAGGCCGGCGCCCCGGATGATCGCCTCGCTGGAGAAGCGCTGGCGGAACCATGTGCTGCTCGCCGCGCCGATCACGGCCCCAAGGCCGAGTGCGCCGAGCAGCAGGCCGAAGGTCATCGATCCCTGGCCGAGCATTTGTGTTGCGACCAGTGGCATCAGCGCCCAGGCGGCGCTGCCGGCGAGCGTGAAGCTGATCGCGCGGACCAGCACGGTGCGGATCGCCGGGGAGCCGAGCGCGAAGCGGAAGCCTTCGCCGATCACCGTCAGCAGGGGGCGCCTTGTGGCCGGCGCTGGCGGCGCGGTGCGCCAGCGCAGCAGAATGACAATAACCATCAGATAGGAGAGGGCATTGACGACGAAGGCGGCCTTCGCGCCGCCCAGCGCGACGATGCCGCCGCCGATGGCCGGGCCAAGGCTGCGCGCGATGTTGAAGGCGAGGATGTTGAGCGCGACGCCCGCGGCCAGTTCGTTGCGCGGCACGATGCTGCCGATGGAGGAGGCCAGCGCCGGGTTGAAGCAGGCCACGCCGCAGGCGAGAAGGGCGGTGAGGCCGATGAGCAGCCCCGGCGGTGTCGTGCCAACAAAGGCGAGCGCCGCCAGCAGGACGGAAAGCGAGACCATGCCGGTCTGCGCGCCCAGCATCACCAGTCGCTTGTCGAACATGTCTGCCCACGCGCCGGCCGGCAGGGCCAGTAGCATGATCGGCAGATTGGTCGCGCTCTGGACGAGGGCGATGACGTCAGCCGGCTGGCCGGTGATGGTGAGTTGCCAGGCGGCGCCCACGGACTGGATGGCATTGCCGAAGTGCGAGAACAGGCTGCCGAGCAGGATCAGCAGGAAGGTCCGGTGGCGCAAGGGAGAAAAGGTGCCGCCGCTCATAGCCGTTGGTCCCTTGTCTGCTGCGCGCTCATCATGCTGGTCCCCTCCGTGCTGAACCGATCATTGATCCGTCACACGGTTTCGCCCTAGGCGCGTCGTTCTCGCCCGGCAAGACTGATGCGGCGGCGCGTTGGTGATGGGCAAGCAGGCGGGTGACGGGCCGACCAAAAGCGGCTAACCGCGCCGACGATGACGGGCGTCCTGATCATAATCGCGGCCTTCGCCACCGCGTTTCTTTCCGGCATCTTCGGTATGGCGGGGGGATTGCTGCTGATGGGCATCCTCGCCTTCCTGCTGCCGGTGTCGGCGGCGTTCGTTACGCATGGCATCCTCCAGCTTGTCGCCAATGGCTGGCGGGCGGTGGTGCATCGCGAGCATGTCGTCTGGCCGATCATGCGCACTTATGCACTGGGCGTTTTTGCTGCAGGTGCGGTGGTCGCGATGATCGGCTTCTCGCCCTCGCGACCCTTGCTGTTCCTGCTGCTCGGGTTGGTGCCGCTGGTCGTCTGGCTGCCCCGCCGCTGGATCGCCCTCGATGCATCCCGGCCCTCCCATGCCTTCCTTGCCGGGTTCACTGTCTCTTGTCTCAACCTGACGGCGGGCGTTGCCGGCCCGATGATGGACGTGTTCTTCGTCCGCACCCCGCTCACTCGCCACCAGATCGTTTCGACCAAGGCGGCGGGACAGGTTTTCAGCCATATCGCGAAGATCGGCGTGTTCGGAACGCCGATGCTGCTTGCGGGGCGGAGCGCCATGCCGCCCTGGTGGGTGTTCGCCATCGCGGTGCCGCTGTCCATGGTCGGCACGATGCTGGGCGGGCGACTGCTGGACCGGATCAGTGACGGCCACTTCCGGCGCTACACAGCATGGATCGTTACCGCGATTGGCATGCTCTACATCGGGAAGGCGGTGATGGAATGGCTCTGACTGAACCCGCTACCGTGGGCGAGGCCTGCGTTGCCGTATTGCACTGCAGCAATCCGCGCGAGAAGGTGATGGCGGCCCGCAAGGCCGCACGGAACTGGCGGCTCGGGCGCCTCGCGCACCGGTTCGATACGCCACCGCCAGACCGGCCCGGCCGGCCCGAGCGCCCTGAGCTTCTGCCGCCCAACCGCATGCCAAAGCGCGGCAAGGGCGGCTCGGAGCGCGCCCGCATCGCGATGATCCACGCGCTGGCGCATATCGAATTCGTCGCCATCGACCTGGCCTTCGATCTCGTCGCACGCTTTGGCGCGGACTTCCCGCCTGACTTTGCCGACGACTGGCTGCGTGTCGGTGCCGACGAGGCGATGCATTTCGCCCTGCTTGCGCGCCGGCTGGAAGAACTGGGCAGCGCCTATGGCGATCTGCCTGCCCATGATGGTCTGTGGGAAGCCGCGATCGAAACCGCCCATGATGTCGCGGCCCGTCTCGCCATCGTGCCGATGGTGCTGGAAGCGCGGGCGCTGGACATCACGCCGGAAACCATCGTGCGGTTCAGGCATTTCAACGATGAGCGGACCGCGCGGATGCTGACCCGAATCATTGACGACGAAGTTCGTCATGTCGGCGCAGGGACGAAATGGTTTTTGTGGTCGATGAATCGATCCGGCGCAAACCCGCAGGAAAGCTACCAAATGTTGGTTCGGCGCCACTTTCGCGGTGCCGTTAAGCCGCCGTTCAACGACTCAGCGCGGAGTCAGGCCGGTTTGACGCGCGATTTCTACCTGCCTCTTGCGCCTTAACCCGTTCTTCGCTCGAAAAGCCCCAGCCGGTTCACATGAGCCGGAAACACAAAAACATTGAGGGGTCGGTCACGGCCCATCACGGGGTCCAAATGATCGATTCGAGCGCTATGACCTTCGCTAAAGAGGGTGTCCTCAAAGCTGCCGCGAAGGTTCTGGCGATTGCCGGTCTGATGGTTGCCTCTCCTGCCCTGGCCGATGCCGGCCACGACGCCCAGTTTGCCTCGCTCTTCTCGGCGATGGTCCAGATGGAGCAGTCCACCGAGCAGAGCACGGACAGCAAGGCCTCCATCCCGTCGCGCCAGCCGGTCGACGATGTGCGTCTCACCTCTTCTTTCGGTACTCGCAGCGATCCGTTTAACGGCCGCGCTCGCATGCATCAGGGCATCGACATTCCCGGCCCGATCGGCACGCCGATCTATGCGACGGCCGATGGCGTCGTGCGCCGCTCGCAGTGGGTGAACGGCTATGGCAATCTCGTCGAGATCAACCATGGCAACGGCCTCGAGACCCGCTACGGCCACATGTCCAAGCTGATCGCCCAGCCCAATGAGCGCGTCCGTCGCGGCCAGCTCATCGGCCTGATGGGCTCCACCGGTCGCTCCACCGGCAGCCACCTTCACTATGAAGTCCGCATCGCCGGCAGCGCCGTGAACCCGATGCCCTATCTGGAAGGCACCAATTACGAGCTGGCTCTGGCCGAGGCCAAGGAGCACAGCGATCGTCAGGTCGCCATGGGTGGCCCGGAAGCCAACCGCCCCACCGACAACCGCGATCGTTGATCGCCGCTCGCCCGCTCGGGTGAGTTTTCAGGGGTGAGCAGGCTGTCCTGAGTTTCCTTCTCCATCGTCAAGCGCGGCGCGGCTCCCTTGCGGGCCGCCGCTTGCCGTTGCGGCGTGTGCGCCCTATCTAGCAGCCATGGATATCAGCCTCTCTCCCACCGCCGCCGCGCGGGTCGCCTGGATCGCCGAGCGCCAGAGCAAGCCGGCCATTCTCCGCCTCGCGGTGGAAGGCGGGGGGTGCTCCGGCTTCCAGTATCGCTTCGGCTTGGCCGATGCGCCCGAGGCGGACGATGTGATGGTCGAGACGGACGGCGTGAAGCTGGTCGTTGATTCCATGAGCCTCGATCTGGTGCGCGGCTGCGTGGTCGATTTTGTGGACAATCTCGGTGGCGCGGCTTTCAAGGTGGAAAATCCCAATGCGACCGCCGGCTGCGGCTGCGGAACCAGCTTCTCGGTCTGACTTTCTGAGCGTTCGCGCCGGGACGCGCTTGTCGAAGCGCCATGCTTCTCCCTAAGACGGACCCTCACTGGCAGGTGCCGGCAAAAGGGCTTTAGTTCATGCGGATCGCGACCTTCAATATCAACGGCATCAAGGCGCGGCTGCCGCGTCTGGTCGAGTGGCTGACGGAAACCCAGCCGGACGTCGCCTGCCTGCAGGAAATCAAGACGCAGGATGAAGGCTTCCCGATCAAGGATATCGAAGATGCCGGCTATGGCGCCATCTGGCACGGCCAGAAGGGCTTTAACGGCGTCGCGATTCTGGCGAAGGGCGCTACTCCGCAGGAAGTGACGCGCGGGCTGGAGGGCGAGCCGGAAGACGAGCACAGCCGCTACATCGAGGCGGACGTGAACGGCGTGCGCATCGCTTCCATCTATCTGCCCAATGGCAATCCCGTTCCCGGCCCCAAGTTCGAGTACAAGCTGCGTTGGATGGCGCGGCTGCGCGCCCGTGCGGCGCAGATCTGGGCGGAGGAAGTGCCCGCCGTGCTAGCCGGCGATTATAATGTCATCCCGTTCGATCGCGATGTCTGGTCGCCACCCGCCATGGCCAGCGACGCGTTAATGCAGCCGGAGAGCCGCGCCGCCTACAAGACCCTGCTCAACGACGGCTGGACCGATGCGCTGGCCGCGCGCCATCCGCTCGGCGGCGTGTGGACCTTCTGGGATTATCAGGCCGGTGCCTGGCAGCGCGATGCAGGCTTCCGCATCGACCATTTGCTGCTCTCGCCCACTGCTGCCGACCGGCTGGCCGATGCGCAGGTGGACAAGGCCTATCGCGGGCGGGAGAAAGCCAGCGATCACGCCCCGGTCTGGGTCCGCCTGAAGGACTGACGGCGCCCTTTCCAACCAGATGCCCAATTCAGGAGCCAGGAGTCGACCCGCGATGAAGGCCTTTGCTTATGACGCCGCCCACCCGCTGACGGACTTTGCGCTCACCCTGCGCGACCTGCCCGATCCGGTGCCCGGCCCACAGGATCTGCTGGTCCGGGTCGAGGCCTTCGCGCTCAATCCGGTCGATACCAAGATCCGCCAGCGCCGGGGCGGCACGGCGAATGCGCCGGTCGTGCTCGGTTGGGACGCTGCCGGCATCGTCGAGGCCGTGGGTGCGCAGGTGCAGGGCTTTGCGGTCGGTGATGCGGTCTATCATGCGGGCGATCTCAACCGGCCGGGCAGCTATGCCCGCCTGCAAGCGGTCGATCATCGCCTTGTCGCGCACAAGCCCGCGAGCCTCGATTTCGCCGATGCCGCCGCCCTGCCGCTGACCGCGCTCACCGCCTATGAGGCGATGCTGGAGCGCGGCATCGTCTATGATGCGGACAGCCGCGTGCTGATCATCGGCGGGGCAGGGGGTGTCGGTTCGATGGCGATCCAACTGCTCAAGGCGCTGACCCCGGCCACCGTTATCGCCACCGCGTCCCGGCCGGAGACGGTCGCCTTTGCGCAGCTTATGGGCGCCGACCATGTCATCGGCCGCGACGTTCAGCCCGAACTGGCGGCGCTCGGCCTGCATGATCTCCATGCCATCTTCAGCACCACGCATACCGACGCCTATCTGCCGGTCATCCCCGCGCTGCTGCGCCCCTTTGGCCATCTCATGGTCATCGACGATCCCGCCGCGCTGGACATCCTGCCGTTCAAGCAGAAGGCGCTCTCGGTCCACTGGGAGTTCATGTTCGCCAAGTCGATCAACGGCTTTCGCATGGCCGAGCAGCAGGCGGTTTTGCGGCAGGTTGCAGCGCTGGTCGATGCGGGCACGCTCGTCTCCACCCGCACCCGAACGCTCACCGCCAGTGTCGAGACGCTGCGTGATGCGCACGCCGCGCTGGAGGCCGGTGCGCTGATCGGCAAGACCGTCATGCGCTGGGATTGAGCCATTTTACGTCGGTTTGATGCCTCTTTTCGTCGCCCGGTCTGTTATAGAGGGTGAGCTTGAACAGGGAGCATGGATCGATGGATGACAGGTCGAAGCCTTGGCTGACCGGTGACTCCCCCGCACGGGGCGGCAAGCGTCATGCTCCCGCCACGGTGCGCAACCGTGATGCCATTGCCCAATTGCTCGCCCAGACCTTGCCCGCCACCGGGCTGGTGCTGGAGATCGCCAGCGGCTCGGGCGAACATGCCGTGCATTTCGCGCGCTGCTTCCCTGCCTTGCGCTGGCTGCCGAGCGACCCTGACCCGGTCGCGCGCGCCTCGATCACCGCCTGGGCGGATGAGGTGGCGCTGCCCAATCTCGCCCCGCCGCTGCAGATCGACGCTGCCGATCCCGAGGCCTGGCCGATCGGCGAGGCGGACGCGATCCTGTGCATCAACATGGTGCATATCTCGCCTTGGGCTGCGACGCTCGGCCTGCTCCACGGCGCGGCGATGCTGTTGCCGGAAGGCGCGCCGCTCTTTCTTTACGGCCCCTATTTCCGCCGCGAGGTGGAGACGGCGCCGAGCAATCTCGCTTTCGATGAGTCGCTGCGCGCGCGCGACCCCGCCTGGGGCCTGCGCTGGGTGCATGATGTCGAGGCGGCGGCGGCGTCCGAGGGCTTCGAGTTGAAGCGCGTCGTCGAGATGCCGGCCAATAATCTCAGCCTGATCTTCCGGCGCGGTCCTCATCCGGGCTGACGGTAAGCGCGCGGCGGCGGACATGCTCGCGCCAAGCGATGTAGAGCCCGCTCGCTGCGATCAGCCCGGCTCCCACCCAGGTGGAGGATTCCGGCCAGTAGGACCAGAGCAGCCAGCCGGCCAGCGTGGCCCAGATCATCTGGCTGTAATCCATGGGGATGACGATGGAGACCGGCCCGTAGCGCAGGGCCGAGGTCATGAACAATTGCGCCGCCCCGCCGGTCAGCCCCAAGCCGATGAACAGCAACCATGCAACGGGATCGTGGCTTTGCCCGTACCAGATCAGCATCAGCCCGAGCGGCGGCAGCGAGAGCAGGGTGAACCAGAAGACGATGATCGGGGCCGACTCGCGCTTGCCAAGATCGCGCAGCACGATGGCGACGAGCGCCGTCACCATCGCCCCACCGAGTGCCACGAACACCCCGGCGGAGGCGAAGTTGGCGGAATCAGGATGAGTCATGATGACCACGCCGACAAAGCCGAGCAGCACCGCGCTCCAGCGGTGAATGCCGGTCTGTTCGCGCAGCAGAAGGGCGGAAAGGATTGTGGCGAAGATCGGCATGGTAAAGCCGATGGAGGTCGCCTCGGCTAATGGCAGAAGCGCTACCGCGCCGAAGTTGAGCAACATGCCGATCATGCCGAGGCTGGTGCGGGTGATATGGGTGCGCATCGGCGCCTTGGGCAACAGGGCCGTGCCCATCAGTGCGACCGCCCAGATCGCCGCGACGGGGAAGGCGAATAACTGCCGGTAGAACACCACTTCGGCCAGATTGGCGCCGCGCTCGATCAGCAGCTTGCCGATGGCGTAGGTCGCGCCGATCATCATCATCGCCAGCAGCCGCAGCATGATCGCGAACAGGGGCCGGTCGCGGCGTGCGGGCGCGGAGGGGGCCTCGGCAGCGGCGGCGCTGCTCATGCCAGTGTGCGCCGTCGCGCGCGAGCGCCGCTCAGACTGTCCCACACGAACAGCGCGAGGGCGACCCAGATGAGCAGGAAGCTGCCCCAGCGCCCGGCGGACATCGGCTCGCCGAACAGGAACACCCCGCACAGGAACTGCAGCGAGGGGGCGATATACTGCATCAGCCCAAGGGTCACGAGCGGCAGGGCGCGCGCGGAAATCGCGAACAGGATGAGCGGGATCGAGGTGAGCGCCCCGGTGCCGATCAGGCCGAGCGTCACCCAGCGATCCTCACCGAAGGCCAGGGTGCCCTGCGCGGCATAAAAGCTCACCAGTGCGAGGGCCGGGGCGCACAGCACCAGCGTCTCCACCGCCAGACCCGAGGTTGAGGGCACCGGCGTCAGCTTGCGGACGAGCCCATAAAAGGCAAAGCTGATCGCCAGCGCGAGGCTGATCCAGAGCGTCTGCCACTCGCCGATAGCGAGCAATGCCACGCCCGCCGCCGCGATGCCGATGGCGACAGCCTGCCGGCGGCGCAGCACTTCCTTGAGCACCAGCGTGCCGAGCAGCACATTGACCAGCGGGTTGAGAAAGTAGCCCAAGCTCGCCGCCACGACATGGTCGGTGTCCACCGCCCAGATATACACGAGCCAGTTGATACCGATCAGCACCGCGCTCAGCGCCAGCGCGGCGAGAATGCGCGGCTGGCTGAAGATCGCGACGAAGGCGCGATATTGCAGCATCGCCGCCAGCACGATGGCGAGGAAGGCGACGGACCAGATCACCCGATGCGCCACGATCTCGAAGGGAGAGACATGGCCGAGCAGCTTGAAATAAAGCGGCATCAGGCCCCAGATCGCATAGGCGCCGACGCCGGCAAGCAGACCCGCGCGCCGTTGGGCCGCCTGTTCGGCATCCGCGATGTCGGTGGGTTGGCTGCTCATATTGCCGCTCTCGTTCAGAAAATTCCGCCGCCGGCCCACAGGCGCAACATGCCGAAGGCGGCCACGGCGAGGCAGAAATTGCGCGCTCCGGTGCCCGCCGCGAACTGGCCGATCAGCGCCCCGAACAGGGCCATCGGCACAATCACCCAATTGGCCCAGCCAAGGCCGGGGATGATCGCGGGAATGGCAAGAATCAGCGCGACCGCGCCGATCAGAATGGAGAGCAGCGAAAGCATCCCCATCCCATGGGCCTGACCGGGGATATTGGCAAGTGCAGGGGGCACCAGAGACTTGAGGTGTTTGCAGCCTCAGCCGAGGAAGCGCGAATTTGGAATGATTGATCTTAAAGAATATTCCAAATAGGTTTTAGGTCGTCCTTCAGTCCGTGCCCTGGATCAGCGGCCTCACCCAATCCAGCGCCGTCTCCGCGAAGAAATGGCGCCCCGGCACCACCCAACTCGTATCGTCCAGCGTGCCCGGCTTGAGCGTCTGCATGCCTTCATGTCGATGGCGACGATGGACCAGTCGCGACCCACAATCAGCGCAGAACAGGCAGTCGAGCCGATGGCCGGAGTCGGTGTCGCGCGTCCAGATCGCCGGCGTCCCCTGCGTGAACGCCAGGCTCTCGATAGCCACGCCCATGGAGAGCCCAAAGGCGCTGCCGCTCTGCTTGCGGCACAGGCTGCAATGGCAGGCCCAGATGCCCACTGGCGGCGCGCTCAGTTCATAGCGGACCGCGCCGCACTGGCACCCGCCGCTTTGCGGAAAGCGCACGTCGGAAAAGCGCGTTGTGTCTGCCTGGCCCATGGCTCTGCTCCTCTCGTCTTACCGCGCGCGTCAGCCGCCGTTCAGCCGCCCCGGTTCAGGCGTCGGGACGAAGACCTTGAGCGTCAGGCGCGGTTCTGGACTTTTTCGCCGATCCTGACTTAGGGCGCAGATGATTAGAATGGCAATGATTCGGACGGAGGGATTTTCTGTGACACGCGCAAACGCCGCCAAGATGTGGAGCATATCAGCGATTGCCGCCCTGCTCGCCGCAGCACCGCTTGCCCTGATTCCGGCGCAGGCAGCCGATGCACCCGCCGGCGATCCTGCCCATGGCAAGCAGGTGTTCGAGAGCACCGTGTGCGGTGCCTGTCACACGCTGGCGGCAGCTGATGCCAGCGGCCCCATCGGCCCCTCGCTGGATGGCAATGCCAACCTTACCCACGCGCTGATCGTTGAGCGCGTCACGAAGGGTGCCGGCGCCATGCCGGGCTATGAGGGCCAGTTGAGCGAGAAGGACATCAACGACGTCGCCACTTATGTGATGAGCGTGGCGGCAAAACCGCAATAAGCGGCGGATCGGCGGGCCTTCGTCCGCCGGTCGCCGCATCACGCGGCGCAGAATATCGGTCGGAGCCAAGGCTGTATGCCCTCGGCTCCGTCCTGCTGGTCAAAGGGGGGAGGGAACACTCCCCGGTACTGAACGACCAGCGGAGTATTCATGCGTCATTTCCTGCTTGCTTCCACCTGCGCCTTCGCTCTTGCCAGTGCGGCGTCAGCGGAAACCTCGATCACGACCAAGCGGACCACCGCAATCGCGACGGCCACCGCCAACAATGGCGCAGCCGACGATATCAAGATCGCCTCGGCGGGATCGATCGAACTGACTGGCGCGGGTAGCGTTGCGGTCACGGTCAACAGTGCCAACAAGATCACCAATGAAGGCACGATCCAGATCAGCAATGCGGACAATGCCGCGGGCATCGTCGCCAATGCCGGCACGTCGGGCGGCATCGTCCACAGCGGCAAGATCATCATTGATGAGAGCTACACGCCCACCGACGGCGACAATGATGGCGATCTCGACGGGCCGTTCGCGGTCGGCACCGGGCGCTACGGCATCCGCACGCTGGGCGCCTATTCCGGCGCCATCACGGTGGCGCGCGGTGCCACGATCCAGGTCGAGGGCAATGATTCCTTCGGCATCCGGCTGGGCGGTCCGCTCACCGGCGCCCTCTCGCACGATGGAACGACCAGCGTGCTGGGCGATCGTGCGATCGGCGTGCAGGCCGGAGATATCAGCGGCAATGTCCGTCTCGCCGGCACGGTCGGCGCTCAGGGGGTGAATGCGGTTGGCGCGGCGTTCCTAGGCAATGTCGGCGGCACGCTGACCATTCAGGGCGCGATCAGCGCCACGGGCTATCGCTACACCACGCCGCCGTCAGACCCCTCCAAGCTGGGTGCCGACGATCTGCTGCAGGGCGGTTCGGCGGTCATCGTGGAAGGCAATGTCGCGGGCGGCATCATCCTTGCCGTACCCCCCAAAGACAGCAGCACCACCGATGATGACGAAGACAAGGACGGCATCAAGGACAGCGAGGAAGGCTCTGCCGTCGTGCGCTCTTATGGCGCGGCACCGGCGATGCGGATCGGCGCGGCCGGGCGGGATATCGCCATCGGCGCGGTGCCGGCGACGGGCAGCGGCTATGGCCTGATCATCGACGGCACCGTGTCCGGCAGCGGCCTTTACACTGGCGTGCAGGGCAATGGCCTGCTTGTCGGCGGGCAGGGCGGCGCGGTGACCATCGCCGGAGGCATCGGTATCGGTGGCAGCGTCGAGGCCTCCGCCCGCGATGCTTCGGCGACGGCCCTGCGCCTCGGCGCCGGGGCATCGACACCGCTGCTGCACGTCACCGGCAAGGTCGAGGCGACCGGCACCAGCAAGGATGGCACGACGGCGACCGCCGTGCGCGTCGATGCCGGCGCCAGCCTGCCGACCCTCCGCAACGCCGGCACGATCAAGGCGACCACCGGCGAGGCCGGCGGCGCGGTCGCCATCGTCGATGCCTCGGGCGGGCTGACGCTCATCGAGAACAGCGGCGCCATCTCGGCGACCGGCGCCAAGGCGGATTCGGGGCGCAACATCGCTATCGATCTCACCGCCAACAGCAGCGGCGTGACCGTCAAGCAGACCGAGGTCGCCGCCAGCGCCACCGCGCCCAGCATTGTGGGCGATGTCCGGTTCGGCAGCGGCAATGACGTGTTCGACATTGCGGACGGCACCGTCACCGGCAACACCAGCTTCGGTGCCGGAGCCGACACGCTCCGACTGCGCGGCGATGCGGTCTACACCGGCAATGTCGCCTTCGGCACCGGCACGAGCACGATGAGCCTTGCCGGCACGTCGCGCTTCAAGGGCACGACCGATTTCGAGGGCACCGCGAGCACGCTCTCGATTGGCGGTACCGCCGTCTATTCCGGCACCTTTGCCAATGCCGGCCAACTGGCGCTCGGCCTTGCGGGCGGTGCACTCGATCTCACGGGCCCGGCGCAGATCGGCAGCCTGGCCGTGACCGACAAGGGCGCGCTCGGCATCACGCTGGGGGCGGCCGGCAACAGCACGGCCTATCTCTCGGTCGCCGGCACCGCGAGCTTCGCGACGGACTCGCGGCTGGTGCTGCGGGTCAGCGATATCGAGAATGCAGTGGGCAATCATCTGGTGCTGACAGCCGGCACGCTCACCGGCGCCGGCAACCTCAATGCCGAGACCGCGCTGGTGCCCTATCTCTACAAGGCGACGCTCAGCAGCAGCGCCAACACGCTCAGCGTGACCCTCGGCCGCAAGACCACTGCGGACCTAGGCCTCAACCGCTCGGAGGCTGCGGCCTTCGATGCGATCTATGCCGCGCTCTCCAAGGACGAGCGGGTGGAAACCGCCTTCCTCGGCATCACCGATGGTGAGGACTTCCGCACCAGCCTGCGCCAGCTCCTGCCCGATCATGCCGGCGGCACCTTCCAAGTCGTCACCCAAGGATCGCGCACCTTCGGGCGGATGCTGGATGACCCCACCGGCCCGTTCAAGGATGAAGGCAAATGGGGTTACTGGATCAACCAGCTCGTTTGGGGCGTCGAAAAGGGGCGCGGTGACACGGCTGCCTATGAGACCTCCGGCTGGGGCTTTGGCGGCGGCGCCGAAATCAAGACCGGCCTTGGCAGCTTCGGCACGTCGGTAGCCTATCTGTGGGGCCGCAATCGCGATGGCGACACGGCCAATCAGGTGACCGCCAACCAGATCGAGGTCGCCGGCTACTGGCGCCTGAAGACCGGGCGCTTGCGGGCGACGGCGCGCGGGTCGGTCGGCTTTGTCGATCTGGATGGCAAGCGCAGTTTCGATGGGCTGAAGGATGGCGCCACCACCACGCTGACAGCCAATAGCGATCGCAATGCCCGGCTCTATTCGGCGATGGGCACGCTCTCCTACGACTGGGTGTCGCAGGGCGGCATCTCCTTCCGCCCGGTCGTGACACTCGATTATTTCCGGCTGAAGGAGAATGGCTACACCGAGACGGGCGGCGGCGATGCCATGAACCTCATCGTGCGCTCGCGGACCAGCGACGAGCTGGCGGTTACAGGCACCGCAGTGCTGGGCATAGACATGGGCGGCCAGGATGAGTGGTCCGGCTGGTCGCGGCTGGAGGTAGAGGCCGGTCGTCGCGAGATCGTAAGCGGCAATCTCGGCACCACGGTGGCGCAGTTCAAGGGTGGCGAAGCGTTCACGCTGCTGCCCGATGATCGGGAAAGCGGTTGGGTCGGGCGCCTGCGCGGCGTCGCCGGCAACAGCGGCTTCCAGATCGGCGGTGAACTCGGCGCGGAGCAGTATCAGGGCAATTGGGCTCTGTCGCTGCGCGCCAGTCTTCGCATCGGCCTCTAAGCGGTTCTTGAGGCCGGTGTGCGGGCAAGAGGGAGCGTGGAACCGTGCCCACCACCCCCCAACTCCCTCTTGCCCAACCCGGAGCTGAATGGAGATGACCGTCCTTGCGATCGACCGCTGCACGCATGCCGGCTCACAATCCCCTTGCGCCGTTCGCTCAGGGGGCGTGGAGCCTGTGTGGAGCGGGCCGCACCGGCCCTTGCGTGGTGGTGTCAGCGGGCTATACCGCGCAGGAGCTTCAGGTGCGACCCGGGACACAGGGTGCCGGGCGATGAAGGCACAGGGAAGCCACAACGGACGGACCATGAGAGGTGAAACGGGAACCGATAGCGGTCCTGTCGAAGGGCAGGGGCTGGCCAGTGCGCTGATGGCGCATCGCGTCCAGCTCATCCGCTTTCTGGTTGCCCATGGCGCCGGGGAGGCCGCCGAGGATCTGTTTCAGGAATTGTGGATGCGCGTCACCCAGCGCCCGACCGGCCCGGTCGGCAATCCGCTGGGCTATCTGTATCGCGCCGCCAACAACCTCATGGTCGATCGCTATCGTGCCGAGCGGCAGGCCCGGGCCCGCGACCAGGCGTGGACGGAGGCGCGCGGCATGGGCGAGGTCGTACCCGAGCCGACTGCGGAAGCGCAGCTGATTGCGCGCGAGGATTTGCGGCGGTTCGACCGCGCGCTGGAGGCGCTGGGCTCGCGCGCCTCCCAGGTTTTCCGCCGCTATCGTCTTGATGGCGTGCCCCAGCGTCAGATTGCCGCCGAGCTGGGGGTAAGCCTCAGCACGGTCGAGAGCGATCTGCGTCGTGCTTATGCTGCCCTGCTGGCCGCAAGGAGACAGTCCGATGACGCATGATCGGCAGGCGGGGATGGACCCGGCGGACGCAGCGGCCATCGACTGGCTGATGCGCCAGCGCGATCCGGCCTTCAATGCTTGGGAGGCCTTCACCGACTGGCTCGAGAGCGATCCGGCCCATGCGACGGCCTATCACCAGCTCGCCGCGCTGGATGCCGATCTTGATACCTTGCCCGCTCGCCCGGAGGACATCTGGCCGGAGGGTGGCGCCGTAGCGCGGGACGGGGGCCGGGCTGCCTCGCCCACGCCGCCTATCCCGCGCCGGTTCAGCCGTCGGCTGTGGGTGGGCGGTGCGCTCGCTGCTTCCATCGCCGGCATGGTCGGCATCGGCCTGTTTCAGGCGTCGTCGGATAGCTACCGGGTGAAGACCCCATTGGGCCGCTCGCAAGTGGTCACCCTTGTCGATGGCAGCGAGATCGCGGTGAACGGCGGCTCCTCGGTCAAGCTCAGTCGCAGCGATCCGCGCCGGATCGAGCTGGAGGAAGGGCAGGTGCTCGTCTCCGTCGTCCACAAGGATGCTGCGCCATTCCGTGTGTCGGTCGGCGGCGCCGAGCTGGTCGATGTCGGCACGGTGTTCGATGTCGCGCGCAATGACGGGCGGATCAGCGTGGCCGTGTCGGAAGGCGCGGTGGTCTACAATCCGCGCGGCGCGGCGATCCGCGTCGATGCCGGCTATCGCTTCACCGTGCGGGATGATGGCAGCGCGACGGACCTGAGCGCGGTCAGTCCCGCAGCGGTAGGCGGCTGGCGCGCCGGCCAGCTCGTCTATGATGGTGTGCATCTGGATGATGTCGCGGCGGAAGTCGCGCGCACCACCGGCATTGCCCTGCGCACCACGCCAGCCGCGGCAGGCATCCGCTTCCGCGGGGCCCTGCGCACCGATCTGCCCGAGGAACGGCTGGTGAACGATCTCGCGGCCCTTTCCGGCACCTCTGCGACAAAGGAAAGCGGAGGGTGGACGCTCTCAAGATAGCTCGTGCCCAGCTGGCGCTGTTCGCCACGGCGGCGCTGCTGGGCGTCGCCGGGCCGGCCGCCGCGCAGGCGCCGCAGACCCGGCCCATCGACGTGCCTGCAGGGCGCTTGTCCGATCGGGTGCCGCAACTCGCGCGGCAGGCGGGCATCAGCATCAGTGTGACCAGCGACGCGCTCTGGCGCACAAAGGTCAAGCCCGTGCGCGGCACCATGACGCCGGCCGAGGCCATTGCGCGGATGCTGGCCGGCACGCGCAGCCGGGCCGTGCAGTTGAGCGCCACGAGCTGGCGGATCGATGCGGTGAGCGCGCCCGCTGCCGTAGCGCAGGCGCAAAGGCCCAGGCGTCCGGTCGCTCCGCCACCCCCTCCGGCCCCGCCGGCCGAAGTGGAATCCTTCGTCGTCACCGCCAGCAAGCTCGATCAGCGCTATGAGGATTATCCGGGCGCGGTGCATCTGCTCGATGGCAGTGACCTGCGGTTTGGCGGTGAGCGCGGCACGGACTCCATCGCCTCGCGCCTCGCCAGCGTTGCCTCGACGCATCTGGGCTCCGGGCGCAACAAGCTGTTCATCCGGGGCATCGCCGATTCCAGCTTCACCGGGCCAACGCAGGCGACGGTAGGGCAGTATCTGGGCGACCTGCGCCTCACCTATAATGCGCCGGACCCGGATCTGCGCCTGCAGGACATCAAGCAGGTCGAGGTGCTGGAGGGCTCGCAGGGCACGCTCTATGGTGCGGGGTCCCTCGGCGGCATCATCCGGCTGGTGCCTAATGATCCTGATCCGCGCGGGTTCACGGTTGAGACCAGCGCTGGGCTCAGCTTCACCCAGCATGGCGAGCCGGGCGCCGATGTCGCCGCGACCGTCAACATGCCCATCGGCACGCGCGGCCATGCCCTGCGCCTGACCGGCTATGGCATCACCGATGGCGGCTATATCGACAATCCGGTGCGCGGCGTGAACGATGTCAACCGCACGCGCATTGCTGGCGGGCGCGCCGTGCTGCGGTTGGACCTGGGCGATGCATGGACGGTGGATGTCGGTGGCATCTATCAGTCGACGCTCATCGACGATTCCCAATATGCCGACCGCGATGCCCCGCCGCTCACCCGCAACAGCTTTGTCGTCGAGGATGCCAATGCCGATTATGGCATGGCGACGCTGGTGGTCCGCAAGGATTTCGGCGCGCTGCGCTTCCAGTCCTCCAATGCCTATGTCAGCCACGGTCTGGACGAACGCTTCGATGCGACACGGGCGGATACGCTCCCACGCGTGTTCGAACAGCGCAACCGCACGCGGATGCTGACCAGCGAGACGCGGCTGTGGCGCCCGGTCGAAAATGGCTTTGGCTGGGTGCTGGGCGTTAGCGCCATCGACAATGAGGCCGAGCAGCGCCGCGCCTTTGGCCTCACCACGCTGCGTGCAGCGACCACGGGCGTGCGCAATCGGGTCACGGAATTGACCGGCTATGGCAAGCTCAGCGTCGAGGTGTCGCGCGGCATTTTGCTGAGCGGCGGCGGGCGGATCACCCACAGCCGGCTGAGCGGCAGCGCGGAGGATGTGCAGCCGCTGTTCGCCCTGCAGGGCGGCGATATTGTTGCGAGCCGGACCGAAACCAAGCTGCTGCCCTCCGGCGAGGTGCTGGCGCATCTGGTGCCGGGGCTCACCGTCTATGCCCGCTATGAAGAGGGCTTCCGCCCCGGCGGCCTTGCCATCGAATCCCAGTTCGTCCGCCAGTTCCGCAACGATCACATCCAGAGCCTGGAAGGCGGGGTACGGATGGGCAGCGCTTATTATGGCTTCGCCGCCAGCCTTTCGGCCGCTTATGCCTATTGGCGCGACATTCAGGCCGATTTCATCGACGGGACCGGGCTGCCGACCACGGCCAATATCGGCAATGGCCGCATCACCTCCATCGCCGGCAGCCTCTCGCTCTTCCCGATCGAGGGGCTGCAGATCGATCTCAATGCCGTCTACAATCACAGCCGCGTCATCGCGCTGACGCCCGAGGCGTTCCGGCTTGCCGCGCTGCGGGCCACTGATTTGCCGGTGACCAACGCCCTGGCCCAGCTTCCCGCTTTGGGCTCTCTCGGTCAGCTCAGCGCGGATGCCTCGCCTGGCAGCATTCCCAATGTCGCGGAATATGCGGCGCAGGCCCGCATCGATTATCGCGTGCCGCTGGGGGCGGCGGATCTGCGGCTGGCCGGCTGGCTCAAATATATCGGTCCCTCGCGCCTTGGCATCGGGCCGGTGCTGGGCGACGAGCAAGGCGATTATGTCGATACCGGCGTCACCGCCCGCTACGGCGATACGCGACGGGGGGTGACGCTGTCGCTCACCAACCTGCTGGACACAACCGGCAACCGCTTCGCGCTCGGCACGCCCTTTGGCACCGGCACCGGCGGCTACACCACCCCCCAGCGCCCGCGCACCGTGCGCATTGCGGTGGATTATCGCTATTAGGTCTCACGCGTGCTCCTGCGGAAGCAGGAGCCCAAGGCCCAACCGACCACCTTATCTGCCCGAGGCTCCTGCTTTCGCAGGAGCACTGGATCGCCTCCAGCCCACCACCCGCCTTGCCCCACTCGCGCCGTCGGGTTAGCACAAGCCAAGCGATCACAATCACATAGCGAGGGCTCGTGGCACAGGCGGGGACGGACAGCGCACCAAAGGGTATCCTCGGCTGGATCGAGCGGACGGGCAACAAGCTGCCCGATCCGGTGTTCATCTTCTTCTACCTGATCCTCGCGCTGGTACTGATCTCGCTCGTCGCCGCGCTGGCCGGCCTGTCGGCCGTGCACCCGACGCAGGTCGATGCGCAAACCGGCGCGCCGGTAACGATCACCGCCCAGAGCCTGCTCGGCGCGGAGAATATCCGCCGCCTGTGGGTCGAGATGCCCGCCACCTTCACCCATTTCCACCCACTCGGCTATGTGCTGGTGGTGATGCTCGGCGCGGGCGTGGCCGAGCGCTCCGGCCTGTTCGGCACTGCCATGCGCGCCAGCGTCGCCAATGCACCGGCGATGCTGCTGACGCCGATGGTCGCCTTCGTCGCCATGATGGGCAATCTCGCCGCAGATGCGGCCTATGTCGTGCTCGTACCGCTGGCCGGCATCATCTATGCGGCGGCCGGTCGCCATCCCGTCGCCGGGATCGCGGCCGCCTTTGCCGGCGTGTCCGGCGGCTTCTCGGCCAATCTCCTGCCCGGCCAGCTCGACGCGCTGCTCTTCGGCATCACCCAGCAGGCCGCGCAGTTGCTGGATGCCGACTGGCAGATGAACATTGCCGGCAACTGGTTCTTCATGGCCGCTTTGCTCATCCTCTACATCCCGGTCATCTGGTACGTCACCGACCGGATCATCGAGCCACGCCTTGGCGGCTATGTGCCGCAGGGCGAGGCGGCGATGATTGCGGGCACGCCGGATGCCACCGCCGAACAGCGCCTCACCACCGCGCAGCGCAAGGGCCTGCGCCACGGCGGCCTGGCGATGCTGGCGGTGGTCGCACTCTGGGCGATCATGGCGCTGATGCCGGGTGCGCCACTGGTCGATGCAAATGCAGCGGTGCCGGAGGCGCGACTGACGCCCTTCTACCAGTCGCTGGTCGGCGGCTTCTTCCTGCTCTTCCTTGCCGGCGGCTGGGCCTATGGCAAGGCGGCGGGCACCATCGCCGATCATCGCGACGTGGTGAAGATGATGAGCGGGGCGATGGGCGACCTTGCTTATTATCTCGTCCTCGCCTTCGCGGCGGCGCATTTCGTGGCGATGTTCGGCTGGTCCAATCTCGGCCTCATCTTCGCGATTCACGGCGCCGGCGGTCTGCAGGCCGTCGCCTTGCCGACGCCGGTGCTGCTGCTCCTGATCGTGCTGTTTACCACCGTGCTCAATCTGTTCGTGGGCTCGGCCAGCGCAAAATGGGCGCTGCTCGCCCCGGTGCTGGTGCCGATGCTGATGCTGCTCGGGATCAGTGCGGAGACGACGACGGCCGCCTATCGCGTCGGCGATGGGGCGACCAACATCATCTCGCCGCTGATGGTCTATTTCCCGCTGATCCTCATTTATTGCCAGCGCTGGGTGCCGAGCTTCGGCCTTGGCAGCCTTGCGGCGGTCATGCTGCCTTATTCCCTCTGGCTGCTGCTCTTTGGCGGGGCACTGCTCGCCGGCTGGACGCTCCTCGACCTACCGCTCGGGCCGAACGCGCCCGTGCATCTGCCTGCGGTGCTGCCCGGCAGCTGATTGCTGCCTGGGCTTTCCCCGCGCCCTTCTGCCGGGCTTGAAATCGGCCCGGCGAGCAACCTTATTGGATGCACGCCGCGCATCTCGCCCGGTGACCCAAGGGGAAGAGGGCGCGCATGACTTCGCGGAACAGGCACTGGATGTGGGCCGATGCGGTCGACCTGCTGGATCGTATGCAGCGCCTCCAGCAGCAGAATTATGCGCCCGTCCGCGCCGCCAGCGGTCCGCCGGCCTGGGAGCCACCCGCCGACATGATCGAGACGGCGCATGAGGTGCTGGTCATCGTGGCGCTGCCCGGCGTCGATGCCGAGAAGGCGGAGGCGTTCATCGAGGATGGCGTGCTCATCGTGCGCGGCCAGCGCATCCTGCCGCCGGAGCTGCGCACCGCGCGCATTCATCGCCTCGAATTGCCGCAGGGCCGCTTCGAGCGCCGCCTGCCGCTCCCCGGCGGCCAGTATCAAGGCGTGCGTCGCGCCGCCGTGAATGGCTGCCTGCTCGTTACGCTCAGCAAGGTCGATGGAGGCCGCTTCTGATGGACGTTCTGACCACGAACACCGCCAATCCCACGTCCACCGGCGCCGCGCAGCCCCAGGGCGCCGCGCCCGGCGAGACGCAGCCTTTCCGCCCGCTGCCGGAGGATGCGATCATCATCGTCCCCGTGCGCGGCTTCGTGCTGTTCCCTGATGTGGTGATGCCGCTGGCGCTCAGCCGGGCCATCTCGGTCAACGCCGCACAGGCTGCGGTGCGCGAGAGCCTGCCGATTGGCGTGCTCACCCAGCGCGATGCGGGCGTCGACGCCCCCGTCCCTGCGGACATGCACGCCATGGGCACGCTCGCCAATGTGCTGCGCTATGTGACAGCGCCCGATGACACCCATCACCTCATCCTGCAGGGCGAAACGCGCTTTCGCATTGTCGAGTTTCTGGAAGGCTGGCCGTTCATGGTCGCGCGGGTCGAGAAGCTCGCCGAGCAGGAGGACAAGACGCCGGACGTCGAGGCGCGGCTGATCCATGTGCGCAAGCAGGCGCTGGAGACCGTGCAGCTGCTGCCGCAGGCGCCGCAGGGTCTGGCCGAGGCGATCCAGAACATCGCGTCGGCCTCGACGCTGGCCGATACCGTTTCCGCCTATCTGGACGTGGACACCACCCAGAAGCAGGAACTGCTGGAGACTGTCTCGCTGCCGGCGCGGCTGGACCGTGTCTCACGGCTGCTGGAGCAGCGCCTGCAGGTGCTGCGCCTCTCAGCCGAGATCGGCAAGGACGTGCAGGAGACGCTGACCAGCCGCCAGCGCGAGGCGATCCTGCGCGAGCAGATGGCCGCGATCCAGCGCCAGCTCGGCGAGGATGATGGCCGCGCGGCGGAGATCGCGGAGCTGACCGAGAAGATCGAGGCCGCCAAGATGCCCGAGGCGGTCGAGAAGGAAGCGCGCAAGGAGTTGCGGCGGCTCGAGCGGATGCCCGAGGCCGCCGCCGAGCATGGCATCATCCGCACCTATCTCGACTGGCTGACGGAACTGCCCTGGGACATTCCCGAAGAGCAGCCCATCGACATCGCTAAGGCGCGCGAGACGCTCGATGCGGATCATTATGGCCTCGACAAGATCAAGCGGCGGATCGTCGAATATCTCGCCGTGCGCAAGCTCGCGCCCGGCGGCAAGGCGCCGATCCTGTGCTTCGCCGGCCCGCCCGGCGTCGGCAAGACCTCGCTCGGCCAGTCCATCGCGCGGGCCATGGGGCGCCCGTTCGAGCGGGTGAGCCTGGGCGGCGTGCATGACGAGTCCGAGATCCGCGGCCACCGCCGGACCTATGTCGGCGCCATGCCCGGCAACATCATCCAGGCGATCCGCAAGGCCGGGCGGCGCGATTGCGTCATCATGCTGGACGAGATCGACAAGATGGGGCGCGGTGTGCAGGGAGATCCCTCCGCCGCCATGCTCGAAGTGCTCGACCCCGAGCAGAATGGCAGCTTCCGGGACAATTATCTCGGCGTGCCGTTCGATCTCTCGCGCGTGGTGTTCATCGCCACGGCCAACATGCTGGACACGATCCCCGGCCCGCTGCGCGACCGCATGGAGATCATCACCCTCTCGGGCTATACCGAGGATGAGAAGCTGGCGATTGCCCAGCGCTATCTCGTCGCGCGCCAACTCGCCGCCAATGGTGTCACGGCCGAGCAGGTGACGGTGGACGATGCCGTGCTGAGCGAGATCATCCGCTACTACACCCGCGAGGCGGGCGTGCGGAACCTGGAGCGGGAGATCGGCAAGACCATCCGCAACGCCGCCGTGCGGATTGCCGAGGGCAGCGCCGCGCAGGTCTCCATCGACGTCGATGATCTGCACGAGGTGCTGGGCGACCGCATCTTCGAGAATGAGGTGGCGCAGCGCACCAGCGTGCCCGGCGTGGCCACCGGCATGGCCTGGACGCCCGTCGGCGGCGACATCCTGTTCATTGAGGCAACGAAGATGTCCGGCTCCGGCCGGCTCATCCTCACCGGCCAGCTCGGCGACGTGATGAAGGAAAGCGCGCAGGCGGCGCTGAGCTTGCTCAAGAGCCGAGCCGACAGCCTCGGCGTCTCGGCGGAGCTGTTGGAGAAGAGCGACATTCACGTCCATGTCCCCGCCGGCGCCACGCCCAAGGACGGGCCAAGCGCGGGCGTCGCCATGTTCATGGCGCTCACCTCCCTGCTCACCGGCCGCACGGTGCGCAGCGATACCTCGATGACCGGGGAGATTTCCCTGCGCGGTCTTGTGCTGCCGGTAGGCGGTATCAAGGAGAAGGTCGTCGCCGCCGCGAGTGCCGGCATCACCCGCGTCATGCTCCCCGCCCGTAACAAGCGCGACTATGACGACATTCCCGCCAATGCGCGGGAGAAGCTGGAGTTCATCTGGCTGGAGACAGTCGAGGATGCGCTCGCGGCGGGGCTGGACGATCCGATCTTGCTTGCCAAGGAGCCTGCCGAGCCGACGGACGCCTGACGTCCATCAGCCCCTCCCCTTCAGGGGAGGGGAAGGGGGTGGTGGCGATGCGCAGCATCGCTCGCATTGCGAACATCCGTGGTGGTTGAGCCCTACCCCAACCCCTCCTCTGAAGGGGAGGGGCTAAGGCGCGCACAAACAGCTTAACCCCCATTCAAAGCGCGAAGGTCACGCGCCCCTCGGCATCGATCGGCCAGGCCGGATTCCAAGCAATCTCCCAGGCATGGCCGTCCGGATCGGCAACATAGCCGCGCATCCCGCCATGGGGCGGCGCGTCGGCGGCACGCAGCAGTTCGCCGCCCGCTTCGACAAGCCGGGCAATCAGCGGCGCGACCTCCGCTTGCGTCGCGACATTATGCGCCAGCGCCACCGAAGCAGCGCCATGGCCAGCCACCGGACGCTGCATGTCCTGCGCCAACGCGTCCTTCGCCCAAAGCCCGAGGACGAAGCCGTTCATCTGGTAGAAGAGGATGTCCTCCCCCTCGTACACCGGCGTCCAGCCGAAACCCACGCTATAAAAGCGCCGCGCGCGTGCTAGATCGCCGATGCCCAGCGTGATGACGGCGATCTGTTGCTGCACGGGCGGCCTCCGCTGTCAGTCCTTTACCGCGACATTGCGCAGCTGGATCAGCCACTTGCCGTTAACGCGCACCACGTCGTCGCGTCCGCGACCGGCGGCGGCGAGGCGCGGCGGAGGATTGAGCGCGCGGTCGGCGAACACCGTCTGCCAGTAGTAATTCACCTGCGCATGGTCGCGGTCGATGAAGGTGATGGTCTGGTTGCTCATCATGTGGTGCATCGCGCCGATATGCTCGCCCTTGGCCCGGCGCTCCTCTTGGCTGGTCTTCATGGCGGTGATCATCTTGCGCAGCGCCTCGCTGCCCTTGACGTCGTTGAACGCGCCGTCGGGCGTGAACTGCGCGGCATAGGCCTCGGCATTCAAGCTGTCGGCCGCGCGCACATAATCCCACATCAGCTTCTCGATCTGGGTGCGGTCCTGCACTTCCTGCAGGATGCGGGCGTGATCGGCCTGATCGCCATGCCCGGCATGTTGCGCGAGCAGCGGGGCAGGCTGAGCGACCAGCATGAGTGCGCTCAGCGCCACGCCGGTCAGAGTTGTGCGTGTCGTCATTTGTCCTCTCCCTGTTTATGATTCAGCCGGCCGGCGGCGGCACGGGCTGGGACGGCGCGGCGGGCGCGGCCGTCGGGGCTGCGGCGGGCGGCGGGGCGGCGGGCAGCGTCGCCGGGTCCCAATGCTCGTCGGCCTTGCCATCGACAAAGCGCCACATGTCGAACCAGGTCGTCGTGTAGGTCTTGGAAGGATCGTTGGGATAGGGCACTTCCCGCACGAAGCTGACCGTCACAAAATCACCCTCGGCCTGCACCGCCACCACCGGCGTCTTCATCTTCTCAGGGATCGGCGTGGGCGTGCGCTTGGCGACGTTCATGAAGAAGTCCATCACGGCCTTGAGGCCTGAACCCGCCATCGGATTATGCTGGATGTAGCGATCGGTGAGGTACAGCGGCGCGCGGTCCCAGTGATTGGCCTCCAGCAGCTCCTTCACGATCTTGAGTGCGGCCTGCTTGTTGCGATGCAGCTTTGGGTCGGGACTCGTGAACAGCGATTCGGGGTCGGGATGCGCCACCACCGCGTCATTGAGTGCCCGCATCTGGGCATGGGCAGGCGCGGTGCTCAACAGCAGCGCAGCGGCGATCAAAGGCAACGAGATCTTGGTCGGGGAGACTCGCATCGGGCAGATCCTCTCGCTTGGTCTTTTAAACCATTAGGACCGTATGTATCGCCCGGCGCGAACCCCGGCACAAGCCCAAAGCGGTCCGGCTATTTGCCCAGCACGAAGCGGGCGCCGGCCTCGGCATGGATGGTCGTGCTGTCGTAGATCGGCAGCACATTGGCGTTCACGTCCACGATCAGGTCGAGCTCCGTGCAGGCCAGGACCACGGCCTGCACATCCTCCTTGGCGATGTTGGTCAGCTCGGTCTTCATGTAGCGCTCGGCCTCGCGGGTGATGATGCCGGCTGCCAGCTCGGTATAGACGAGCTTGTCGATGCCCTCGGCCAGATCGGCCTCGGCGGGCAGCAGTGAGACGCCGCCCTCTTGCACCAGATGCTGACGATAATCGCGGTCGCTCATGACATTGCTGGTGCCGACCAGCGCGACCGATTTCACCTTGTCCGCCTTCAGCCGCGCACCGATCTCGTCGATGATGTGGATCACCGGCAAGTCCACCGATGCATCGATCTGCGGCACCACCTTGTGCAGGCTGTTGGCGCAGATCATCAGCGCTTCTGCGCCGGCCGCCTGCAGGCGCTTGGCTGCGCCGACCATGTGGCCGGCGCCGCAATCCCAGTCATTGGCCGAAGCGCAGCGGGCGACATCGGCAAAGTCGAGGCTGTCGATCAGCAGGGTCGCGCTGTGCAGCCCGCCCAGCTCGCGCTGCACGGAGCGGTTGATGAGGTCGTAATAGCGGGCCGTGGACGTCCAGGAGATGCCACCGATCAGTCCAAGCTTGCGCATCAAAACTCCATCTTGCGTGTCAGTGCCCGAGCGACTTGACGATCTCTTCGACCATCTTCTTGGCATCGGCGAGCAGCATCATCGTGTTGTCCATGTAGAAGACGTCATTGTCCACCCCCGCATAGCCCACGCCGCCCATGGAGCGCTTCACGAACAGCACGGTCTTGGCATTGGCCACATCGAGGATGGGCATACCATAGATCGGCGAGGACTTGTCCGTCTTGGCCGCGGGATTGGTCACGTCATTGGCGCCGATGACGAAGGCAACGTCGGTCTGCGCGAACTCGCTGTTGATGTCCTCCAGCTCGAACACCTCGTCATAAGGCACATTCGCTTCGGCCAGCAGCACGTTCATATGGCCGGGCATGCGGCCTGCTACCGGGTGGATGGCATATTTGACGCTGACGCCCGCCGCCTTGAGGATATCGCCCATCTCGCGCAGCGCGTGCTGCGCCTGGGAGACGGCCATGCCATAGCCCGGCACGATGATGACGCTATCTGCCTGCTTCATCAGGAACGCCGCGTCTTCCGCGCTGCCGCGCTTCCACGGGCGCTGCTCCTTGGCCTCGCCATCGCCGCTCGCTGCTTCTGCGCCGAACCCGCCGGCGATCACGGACAGGAAGCTGCGGTTCATCGCCTTGCACATGATGTAGCTCAGGATCGCACCGGAAGAGCCGACCAGCGCCCCGGTGATGATCATCGCGCTATTGCCCAGTGTGAAGCCCATCGCAGCGGCGGCCCAGCCCGAATAGCTGTTCAGCATCGAGACCACGACCGGCATGTCGGCCCCGCCAATGGGGATGATGAGCAGGAAGCCAATGACGAAGGCGAGGACGAGGATAATCCAGAAGTCCATCGGCGCCTGGCTGTGCCAGAAGCCGTAGGTGAAGAAGAGGATCGCCAGCAGCGTGCCGATGTTGATGATGTGGCGCCCCGGCAGCAGGATGGGCTTGCCGCTCATATTGCCGTTGAGCTTGAGGAAGGCGATGACCGAGCCCGAGAAAGTGATCGCGCCGATCGCCACGCCCAGCGCCATCTCGATGCGGCTGGCGGCATGGATCGCGCCGGTCAGCTCGTCAGCAATGCCGAAGGACACCGGGCTGAGGAAGGCGGCGACGCCGACCAGCACGGCGGCAAGGCCGACAAGGCTGTGAAAGGCCGCGACGAGCTGCGGCATGGCCGTCATGGCAATCCGCCGCGCGATCACGAAACCGAGCACGCCGCCGATGATGATCGCCACGCCGATGCGCGGCATCGCCACCGCATCATGCGTCGCCACGGTGGTGCCCACCGCGATGAACATGCCGAGCATGCCGAAGCGATTGCCGCGCCGGCTGCTCTCCGGGTTGGAAAGGCCGCGCAGCGCCAGAATGAACAGCACGCCGGAAATGAGATAGGCGAGGGCCGCCAGAGGCCCGACAGGCAGGAACGCCAGCATCACTTGCGCTCCTTCTTCTTGTACATCGCCAGCATCCGCTCGGTCACGGCAAAGCCCCCGAAGATGTTGATCGAGGCCAGCACCACACCGATCAGCCCCAGCCACTCAGCCAGCGGATTGCCAGCCTCCGCCGCCGCGATGAGCGCGCCGACGATGATGACCGAGGAAATCGCGTTGGTCACCGCCATCAGCGGCGTATGCAGCGCGGGCGTGACCGACCACACGACATAATAGCCGACGAAGCAGGCCAGCACGAAAATCGAAAGAATCGCAATGAAGTCCATGATTCTGGTCCCCTCCCATGGAGACTAGGTGCTGCTTGTCTGCAGCCTCTCATTCACCACCTTGCCGCCTTGGGTGACGCGGATGCCTTTCACGATCTCGTCGTCATCCGGCAGCACCGGCGCATTGGCGTCCTTGTCCCAATAAGCGGACAGGAAATTGTAGAGATTGCGCGCGAACAGCGCGGAAGTGTCCGCCGCGAGGCGCGAGGGCATGTTGCGGTGGCCGACGATCTTCACGCCATGGCGCAGGGCGATTTCGCCTGGCACCGCGCCCTCGACATTGCCGCCCTGCTCGACGGCCAGGTCCACGATCACGCTGCCCGGCTTCATCGTGGCGATCTGGGCGTCCGAGATCAGGCGCGGCGCCGCGCGGCCAGGGATCAGCGCGGTGGTGATGACGATGTCCTGCTTGGAGATATGGCTGGAGACCAGCTCGGCCTGCGCCTTCTGATATTCCGGCGACATTTCGGTGGCATAGCCGCCGCTGCCTTCGCCTTCGATGCCCTTCACCGCATCGACGAAGATCGGCTTGGCGCCGAGCGATTCGATCTGTTCCTTTGTCGCGGCGCGCACGTCCGTCGCGCTCACCTGCGCGCCGAGCCGGCGGGCGGTGGCGATGGCCTGCAGGCCCGCGACGCCCACACCCATCACGAAGACACGTGCGGCGGACACGGTGCCGGCCGCCGTCATCATCATCGGGAAGGCGCGGCCATATTCGGCGGCGGCGTCCAGCACCGCCTTGTAGCCCGAGAGGTTGGACTGGGAGGAGAGAATGTCCATGCTCTGCGCGCGGGTGATGCGCGGCATGAACTCCATGGCCAGCGCTTCCAGCCCGGCGGCCGCATAACGGTCGATCCGCGCGCGCTCGCCAAATGGGTTGAGCGATCCGACCAGCCATGCGCCCGGCGCCGCGCCCGCAATGCTCTCGGGATCCGGTCCCTGCACGCACAGGATAATGCCCGCGTTCTGCACCGTGGCAGCCCGGTCGGTCACCGTAGCGCCAGCGGCCTCATACTCCGCATCGGAGACGCTGGCAGACAGGCCCGCGCCCGTTTCCACCGCCAGCTCCGCACCGAGCGCCTTGAACTTGCGGACGGTTTCGGGCGACGCGGCCACGCGCCGCTCGCCAGCGGCGGTCTCGCGAATGACGGCGATTTTCATGAACATCCCCCCGTTCGGAGGGGTCAGGCGATGATCATGATGACGATGAGCGCGGCGATTGCGCTGAGAATCGTGCCCCACTTCATCAGCGCCACGAAGCCGCTGTAGCTGCCGGTTGCCTGATTCATGTCCTGTTCGTGCGCCATGGCTATCCTGTTCCAGATTGTCGTCTTCGCAATGTCCTAGCGGCATTATTTGGCGGCCTCAAGCAGCTTGCCGCAAAGACAGGTCGGCTTAACAGCCTCTTTACCCCCGCTCTTTAATTCCGGCGGCTGCAACGAGCGGAAGAGAGCATGACCGATCCCGAAAATCCTGTTCTGCTGCTGGTCGACGACGAGCCGGCGCAGCGCCGACTCAATATTGCCATGGCGCATCGGGCAGGCTGGCGTGCGATGAGCGCGAGCACGGCCGAGGATGCGCTCGAGCTGCTCGATTCCCGTGAAGGCGCGCGCATCAATGCCGTGATGATCGACGACTGGACGCAGGAAGGCGAGGCCAGCGACCTCATCCGCGCCATCGGCGTCCGTCGCCCGCAATTGCCGGTTCTGGTCATCACCGCCAATGGCTCTGCCGAGCGGGCGGTGGATGCGATGCGGGCCGGCGCCCATGATTTCCTGATCAAGCCGATCGCGCCGGACAGTTTCCTGAGCGCGCTGCAGGCGGCGCTCAACCATTCAGGCAGCGCGGGTGAACTGCGCCCGCTCACCGAGAAGAACCGCGCACCGCTCGGCTTCGACGAGATTGTCGGCTCCTCGCCCACCTTCCGCTCTGCCCTCGCCATCGCCGCCAAGGCGGCGCGTGCCCGCGTGCCCATTCTCATCGAGGGGGAAAGCGGTGTCGGCAAGGAAGTCATCGCCCACGCCATCCACGCCGCCAGTCCGCGCGCCCGCGCGCCGATGGTGACGGTCAATTGCGGCGCGATTCCGTCCAATCTGGTCGAATCGGACCTGTTCGGTCACGAACGCGGCGCCTTTACCGGCGCGTTCGATCGGCATGTCGGCAAGTTCAGCACCGCCAATGGCGGCACCATTTTCCTCGATGAGATCAGCGAATTGCCGCTCGATGCGCAGGTCAAGCTGCTGCGCGTGCTGCAGGATGGCGAGATTCAGCCCGTCGGCGCGCGCCTGCCCAGTCAGGTCGACGTCCGCGTGATCGCGGCGACCAACAAGCGCCTGCTTGACGAGGTGGAGGCGGGACGCTTCCGCGAAGACCTTTATTACCGCCTCAACGTCGTCCAGCTGACCATTCCGCCGCTGCGGGATCGTCGCGGCGATATCCCCGCGCTGGCGCGTCATTTGCTGGAGCGCGTGGTGGCGCAGCCGGGGATGCGCAGCCTCGGCATCACCAATGAGGCGATCAACCTGCTCGCCCTGCACGATTGGCCGGGCAATGTCCGTCAGTTGCACAACACGCTCTTCCGCGCGGCTGTGCTGTGCGAGGGGGATGCTCTTACAGCCGCGGATTTCCCGCAACTCTCCGGCAAACTCAACCAGAGCGAGCCGGTGCGGCGCGAGAACGGGCAGGTCACGCCCATGGTCCGCAACGCGCAGGAAAGTGGCATTGGCGTCACGCTCTACGAGCCGAACGGCCATTTGCGCGCGTTGGCTGATATCGAGGCCGACGTCATTCGCCTCGCCATCGGCCATTATCGCGGCCGCATGACGGAAGTGGCGCGTCGCCTCGGCATCGGCCGCTCGACGCTGTATCGCAAGCTGGCCGAACTGGGCATCGATACGGCGGCCTGAGAGGGCCGCTCTAGTCCTTTGCCGGTAAGATCGGCGGCAGAGTCATCCGCCGATTTCAATCACCGTCATTCCCGCGAACGCGGGAATCCAGAATCCAGCCGCACTGCGCAGGCGCCCTTGGATTCCCGCGTTCGCGGGAATGACGAAAAGGGGAAGTTCGCAGCAGCCTTCCAAGTTCCGCCCCATGTCTGCATGGGGAGGGGGACCGTTTGCGCAGCAAATGGTGGAGGGGCTGATGCGAAGCGTCGGATTATGACCCCTCCACCACCGGTTTTGCCGGCGGTCCCCCTCCTCGAGCACGCTCAAGGAGGATCTGGGTCTGTCTGCAAACGTCACTCAGTCGGGGACTGTACGGCCCCACGCGCGCTTACCCGTCGCTGTCGCGCTCGATGTCGGCGCCGACTGCGCTCAGTTTCTCTTCCAGCCGCTCATAGCCCCGGTCGAGATGGTAGACGCGGCTCACTACGGTTTCGCCCTGTGCGGCGAGGCCGGCCAGGATCAGGCTCATTGAGGCGCGCAGGTCGGTCGCCATCACGGGGGCGCCGGTCAGCTTCTCGACGCCGCGCACCACGGCGGTGCGGCCGTTCACGGTGATATCCGCACCCATGCGGGCCAGCTCGGGCACGTGCATATAGCGGTTCTCGAAGATCGTCTCTGTGAGCACGCTCGCGCCACCGGCCAGGGTCAGCATCGCCATGAATTGCGCCTGCATGTCGGTGGGGAAGCCGGGGTGCGGCGCGGTGGTCAGCGTCAGCGGCTTGAGCGGGCCATCGGCCGCGACCTTGATGCCGGTCTTGCTTTCCTCAATGTGGACGCCGGCATCGCGCAGGCCCTTGAGGATCGCGTGCATGTCGTCGGCATTGGCACCGATCAGATCCAGCTCCCCGCCGGTGATCGCAGCGGCGCAGGCATAGCTTCCCGCCTCGATGCGGTCTGCCATCACCCGATAGGTGGTGCCATAGAGGCGCTGCTTGCCGTGGATGACGATCCGGTCCGTACCGATGCCCTCGATCTCGCAACCCATGGCGACAAGCAGGCCGCACAGGTCGACAATCTCAGGCTCGCGCGCGGCATTCTCGATGATCGTCTCGCCATTGGCGAGCGCGGCGGCCATCAGCGTGTTCTCGGTGGCGCCGACCGAGGGGAAGGGCAGGGTGACGAGCGCGCCCTTAAGGCCACCATCCGGCGCAATGGCGCGGACATAGCCATTGGCCATCTCGATCGTCGCGCCCAGCGTCTCGAACGCGCGCAGGTGGAAGTCGATGGGGCGATTGCCGATCGCGCAGCCGCCGGGCAACGAAACGGTCGCCTCGCCGGTGCGCGCCAGCAGTGGCCCCAGCACAACGATGGAGGCGCGCATCTTGCGCACGATGTCATAGGGCGCGACCGACGAGGTGACGCGCGCGGCCTTGAGCGTCATCACCCGGCCGAAATCTTCCTGCCGCGATCCCTCGATGGTGGTCGAGACGCCAAGCTGGTTGAGCAGATGGCCGAAGCTGTCCACGTCCGCCAGGCGGGGCAGGTTGCGCAGGGTCACCGGTTCCTCGGTCAGCAGCGCGCAAGGCAGCAGCGTCAGCGCGGCGTTCTTCGCGCCGGAGATGGGGAGTTTGCCGGAGAGCGGCTTGCCGCCGCGGATGAGGATACGGTCCATCGCGGCTTCTTAGCGGCTCCAGAGCCGCGTGCAAGGGGCAGGGCGGAGACGGGTTCCCTGGCTCAGGCCAGCAGTTCGACATCCCAATAGAGCCAGTCGTGCCAGCTCTCGTGCAGATGGTTGGGCGGGAAGGCGCGGCCATGGTCCTGCAATTGCCAGGTCGTCGGGCGGATCGGCATTTGGCGCAGCGGCATATGCGCCTCGCGCGGGGTGCGTCCACCTTTCCTGAGGTTGCACGGCGAGCAGGCGGTGGCGACATTCTCCCAGGTCGTGCGGCCACCCGCGCGGCGCGGCACGACATGATCGAAAGTGAGATCCTTGGTTGATCCGCAATACTGGCAGGAGAATTTGTCGCGCAGGAAGAGGTTGAAGCGGGTGAAGGCGGGATGCTCGCTCGGCCGCACATATTGCTTGAGCGCGATCACCGAGGGGATTTGCATCTGGAAACTCGGCGAATGAACTTCCTGCTCATAGCTGGAGACGATGTCCACCCGATCCAAAAAAACCGCCTTGATGGCGGTTTGCCAGGGCCAGAGGCTCAGCGGATAATAAGAAAGCGGGGTGTAGTCGGCGTTCAACACGAGCGCCGGGCAATTTTCTGGATGGCGTATTCGATCGGGATGATACATGCGCGCTCTTGCCCCTTTCGTTTCGCCGCACTCTCTCCAAGAGAAGCGTGACGTGCATATGACAGCAGAGACGATGAGTCTTCGTCAAGGCCTTGTATGATGGAAAACGACTCTCCACGACATGTGGTGACCCGTTTCGCGCCGAGCCCGACCGGGCGCCTGCACATCGGCCATGGCTGGTCGGCGTTGCAGGCTCATGACTTCGCGCGGGAAAATGCCGGCACCTTCCTGCTGCGCATCGAGGATACCGACGTCACCCGCTGCCGGCCCGAATTTACCGAGGGCATTTACGAAGACTTGCGCTGGCTCGGCATCGGCTGGGACGGGCTGATGATCCAGTCGACGCGCTTCGATGCCTATGAGCAGGCGCTGGAGCGACTCAAGGCATCGGGCGTCGTCTATCCCTGCTTCTGCACGCGCGGCGATATCGCGCGGGAACTGGCCGCGAGCCTGCACGCCCCCCATGGCGCCGACGGGCCGCTCTATCCCGGCACCTGCCGCGCGCTGTCGTTGGACGAGCGCGCGGCACGGATCGCGGCGGGCGATCCGCATAGCTGGCGGCTGGATATGGGCGCGGCGCTGGCGCGCACCGGTCCGCTGGTCTGGCAGGACGATTTTGCCGGTACGGTCCCGGTCGAGCCGGATGCGCTGGGCGACCTGATCATCAAGGGGCGGGACCGGCCGGCCAGCTATCATCTTGCTGTGGTGGTGGACGATGCGGCACAGGGCGTCACGCATGTCATCCGGGGGCGGGACGTGTTCGCCTCCACCCACGCCCATCGCGCCCTGCAGGCGCTGCTCGGCCTGCCCAGTCCGCGCTACCGGCATCACCGGCTGATCGTGGATGCGGCGGGCAAGCGCCTTGCCAAGCGCGCCGATGGCCTGAGCCTCGCGGACCTGCGCGATCAGGGCCTTTCCGGGCCGGCGCTCGCCGAAGATTTGCGGGCTGGCCGCTTTCCGGTTGGAATCAGGGTCGAAGCCTCCTAAATCGGGGCCACAAGGAGACAAGCTATGGGCAATGCCCTCATGATCATCCTGCTGGTGCTCGCCATGCTAGGCGCACTTTTCATGCTCGTTCGCGGCATCGTGACGTTCCTGCGCACGACCGAGGCGGAGCTGAAAGGCGATGGCACCGGCCCGAGCCAGTCCAGCCTGCGCCAGAACAAGGCGATGATGGGCCGCGTGACCTTCCAGGCACTCGCGATCCTGATCGTGGCCATTTTGCTGCTGGTCAACAGCGGCCGCTAAGCGGCCTGCATACCCCAAATGACATGGCCGCCCACCGATAGGCAGGCGGCCATGGGCAAGTGTTGGTCTCAGTAGCTGGTGATCGTCACCTTCTCGATCGTATCGGGGAAGTTCAGCGGCCCCGTGCGATCATCGATCAGCGCGTGGCCGATCATCGCTTCGCCGGTCACGATCTTGATGACGCGGGGGATCGACGCCGTTGCTTGCGACTTGCCGTCGACCAGCAGCGAGATCGTCAGCCCTTCGCTCGCCGGGGCGATCTGGGCGGTGATCACATGGTCGCCCGCACCGAGCGCCTGGGTGCCACGCAGAATCTTGCGTTCCTGCGCGCGGCCCGAGGGGTTGTAGGTGAAGACCGGGACGCCGTTCTCCATCGCGAGGGTGTAACCCGCGAACTTGGCGCCTTGAGTCAAGATCGGCCCACTCACCGCTGAGCCGCTAAGTTTGACGCGGGCTTCGGCAGTCCAGTTGGGGTTGAGTTCCGGGAAGGTCACGGCCGGATAGCGGATGTCGCTCGTATAATAAGTGCGCGTCCGCTCGGGCGCGAGGGCGTTGGGGCGATATTTGTAGTTCAGCCGCTCGAAGAAGTCGGCCGAGAGCGGATAGACATGGAACTTCTGGGCCGCCGCCTCGAAGTCCGCCTTCAGTTCGGCCAGCTTGTCGGGATATTGCGCGGCGACATTACGGGTCTGCGACCAGTCCTCGTTGAGATTATACAACTCCCAGCCGGCCTTGGTCGGGTCGGTCTTGTTCGGTCCCCATGGTTCCCAATTGACCTCGGTCCCGGCGAACCAGCCATCCTTGTAATAACCGCGGCTCCCCAGCATCTCGAAATACTGCTCACGCCGTTGCGACGGGGCCTTGGGGGCATCGAAACTGTACTTCATCGAAATGCCGTCGATCGGCTGCTGGGCCACACCGTCCACCATGGCCGGCGGGGTGATCCCCACCACGTCATAGATGGTCGGCGCGATGTCGATGACATGGCTAAACTGGGTGCGAATGCCGCCTTTGTCCTTGATCTTGTCAGGCCAGGAGACGACCATCCCCACACGCAACCCACCGAGCTGGGAGGCGACCGTCTTGCCCCATGGGTAGGGCGTGTTGAGCGCATAGCCCCAGCCGACCGGATAGTTGCCGAAGCTCTCCTCCGTACCGAACTTGTCCTTCTGCGGCAGCAGCGTCTCGGGCGTTTCCTTGATGCCGGCGAACTGCGAGTAAGCGTTGATCGAGCCGTACATATTGTGCAGCGCCGCGCCGTTATCGCCGTTGATGAAGATCACCAGCGTGTTGTCCAACTCGCCATCCTGACGCACCCGCTCGATCACGCGACCCAGTTGATTGTCGAAGAAGGCAAGCTGCGCGGCGGCCACTTCCATCATATGCGCGTAGAGCGCCTTCTGGTCGGCGGGCAGGCTATCCCAGCGCGGCACGCCGGGCAGCGGTGGCGCCATGCGGGCGTCCTTGGGGATGATGCCCATGGCCTTCTGACGCGCGAAAATCTGGTCGCGCATCTTGTCCCAGCCCATGTCGAACTTGCCCTTGAACTTGGCCACCCAATCGGCCGGGGCCTGCTGCGGGCCGTGCATGGCGCCGGGCGCGACATACAGGAAGAAGGGCTTGTTCGGGTCCTGCGCCTGCTGCGCGCCCAGCCAGCCCAGCATCTTGTCGGTCATATCGCGGTCGAAGATATAATTATCGTCCGTCCGGTCGCGCCGCACGGGGTTGATATTCTCGACAATGGTCGGGTTGAACTGGTCGGCGCCCGCACCGTTGAACCCGTAGAAATAATCGAAGCCCAGACCGATCGGCCAGCGCTTGAACGGTCCCATCGGCCCGGTTTCCCAGTCGGGGATATTGTGGTTCTTGCCGAACCACGACGTGTCATAGCCATTGTCGCGCAGCACCCGGCCCAGCGTCGCGGCGCTGTCCGGCATCACGGAGGTGTAGCCCGGGGCATCGATTGACACGTTGGAGATCGAAGCGTTGCCGACGGCATGGTGGTTGCGGCCGGTGAGCAATGCGGCGCGCGTCGGCGAGCACATGGCGGTGGTGTGGAAGCGCGTGTAGCGCAGGCCGGAGGCAGCGAGACTGTCGAACACCGGCGTCGGAATGGGCCCGCCATAAGAGGTGGAGGCGCTGAAGCCCACATCGTCCATAAGCACGAGGATGATATTGGGGGCGCCCTTGGGGGCCTTGGTCGGCTGGGGATAATAGGTCCAGTCAGGGCCGACCGGCGGCGACCCCTGCTGCGAATTCGCGCCTTGTTGTGCCATCGCGGCGGAAAGCCCAAGGCCCGCACATGCCGCGATAATCAGCCGGCTGGCGCCATGCCACGCGGCTTTGGACGCCATCTTCCTTGAATAGCTCATCGTTCCTCTCCCTATTTTGAACCACCTTGTCATGCGGAGAGGCAGGTAGAAGCAACGGCCTGTGAGGCTATAAGTTATAGCCACTCGCTAATAGGATCAGGGCAGGACGGATGAGGCTTGGCGTCGATGTCAGGCCGGAAAGAGGCCCGGCGCGATACCCTTGAACCGCGTCTCGATCTCGAACAGGGCGCCATCATAGTCGGACGGAGGCAGGCCGGTTGCCGCAGAGGTGACGAACATTCGGTCGAGCCGTTCACCGGCAAAGGCGATATTGGTGATCTGGGAGGCGGGTAGCGCAATGCTGTGATCCAGCGTGCCATCCGGCCAAAAGCGGCTCACCCGGCCGGCCCCCCAATGCGCGACCCACAGCCCGTCCTCGGCATCGACAGTCATGCCGTCCGGCCCGCCATCTCCTTCGCCAAAGCGGACGAAGACCTCGCGGTCGGCGATGCCACCATCGGGCGTGCGCGCGAACCGGTAGATGAGGCCGCGCATGGTGTCGGTATGGTAGAGCCAGCGGCCGCAGGTCGAGAAGGCGGGGCCGTTGGTGACGGTGTAGCCGCTGTCCATCGGCGTCCAGCGACCATCCGGCGTGAACCGGTAGAGCGTACCGCTTTCACCCTCGATCCGGCTGTGCATGGTGCCGCACCAGATCGTCCCGCCGGCATCGGCCTTGCCGTCGTTCATGCGATTGTCCGGCAGATGCGGCTCGGGGTTGCCGATCGGCTCGATGATCAGCGGACCGAGCGAGAGCCGCGCAAAGCCGCTCGCGAAACCGGCAATGAAACCGCCCTGATCGCGCTCCACCACCCAGCCCAGCCGCTCGGGCATCGCCCAGCGGTCGACCGTGCCATCGGCGAGCGAGAGCCGGTTGAGCGCCGGCGCGAGAATGTCCGTCCAGTAGAGCGCGTTGTCGCGCGCGCTCCACAGCGTTCCCTCGCCAAGCTCGTCGCGCACGTCGCGCTCGACGATCCGCCAGCCCGTCATCTTGCTGCCCTTTCGGCCTTAGTGATTGTCGCGCGGCAGGCCCCGGGTTTGCGCGATGCGCTGGAACTGCTCGCTGCCTTCCAGAATTGCGCCCTTATCCAGCTGCCCGACGAGCGAACGCTGGATGTCCTGCCATGGGGTCTGGGACGCGGGATAGGCATAGCCACCCTTGGCCATCAGGGCTTCACGCCGCTCGGCAAGCTCAGTGTCGGAGATCAGCACATCCACCGTGCAGGCATTCAGGTCCATGCGCACCCGGTCGCCGTCGCGCAGCAGGGCGAGTCCGCCCATAGCCGCCGCTTCCGGGCTGGCATTGAGGATCGACGGGCTGGCGCTGGTGCCGGACTGGCGCCCGTCGCCGATGCAGGGGAGGGCACTGATCCCTTCCGTGATGAGATAGGCCGGCGGTCGCATGTTCACCACCTCCGCCGCGCCGGGATAGCCGATGGGACCGGCGCCGCGCATGAAGAGCAGGGTGTTCTCGGTAATGCCCGTGGCCGGATCATCGATGCGCTTGTGATAATCCTCCGGCCCGTCGAACACGATGGCGGGGCCTTCGAACACGCCCGGCGCGTCGGGGTTGGAGAGGTAGCGGTCGCGAAACTCCTGGCTGATCACGCTGGTCTTCATGATCGCGGCATCGAACAGATTGCCGCTCATCACCAGAAAGCCGGCGTCCTCGACCAGCGGCTGCTCGAACGGATGGATGACGCGCTCGTCCATGATCCGCGCATCCCGGCAATTCTCGCCCATCGTAACGCCGTTCACGGTCAGCGCGCCTTCGCGGATCAGGCCATGGCGGATGAGCTGCGCGACCACGGCGGGCACGCCGCCAGCGCGATAATAATCCTCGCCCAGATATTCGCCGGCCGGCTGGAGGTTGACCAGCAGCGGCACCTTGTGGCCGAGCCGCTCCCAATCCTTGAGCGGCAGGTCCACGCCGATATGACGCGCGATCGCGGCGAGGTGGATGGGCGCATTGGTCGAGCCGCCGATGGCCGAATTGACCACGATGGCATTGTGGAAGGCATCGAGCGTCAGAATGTCCGAGGGCTTGAGGTCTTCGGCTACCATCTCGACAATGCGCTTGCCGGTGCGCCAGGCGACTTCCTGCCGGTCGCGATAGGGCGCGGGAATGGCGGCGGAGCCGGGCAGCATCATGCCCAGCGCCTCGGCAAGGCTGTTCATGGTCGTCGCCGTGCCCATGGTGTTGCAATAACCGGTCGAGGGGGCCGAGGAGGCGACGAGCTTGATGAAGCCCTCATCGTCGATTTCGCCGGCGGCGAGCATCTGCCGCGCTTTCCACACGATGGTGCCGGATCCGGTGCGCTCGCCCTCATGCCAGCCATTGAGCATCGGGCCAACGGAGAGCGCAATCGCGGGAATGTTCACCGTGGCTGCGGCCATCAGCGCGGCGGGCGTGGTCTTGTCGCAGCCGGTGGTCAGCACCACGCCATCGAACGGGTAGCCGTACAGCGCCTCGACCAGGCCAAGATAGGCGAGGTTGCGGTCCAGCCCGGCTGTCGGTCGCTTGCCCGTCTCCTGAATGGGGTGGACGGGGAATTCGATGGCGATGCCGCCGGCCTCGCGAATGCCCTCGCGCACCCGCTCGGCCAGCACGAGATGGTGGCGGTTGCAGGGCGAGAGGTCGCTGCCGGTCTGGGCGATGCCGATGATCGGCTTGCCCGAGCGGAGTTCCTCGAGGCTGAGCCCGAAATTCAGGTAACGCTCCAGATAGAGCGCCGTCATGTCGATATTGTCGTCATTGTCGAACCATGCGCGCGAGCGCAGGCGCGAGCCCTTTGGGTCTGTCATTTGTGGTGCGTGCCCTGCTGGATTGAAACGCGGTAGATCATGGCATGCCGGTAGGGCTTGCCGGGATCAACGCGGGCGGAAATGAAATCGGGATGGTTCGGCGCATCCGGGAATTTCTGCGGTTCGAGCGCGATGCCATCCCCCATGCGATACAGGCGGCTGCTCTTGCCGGGGACTGTGCCATCCAGGAAATTCCCGGCGTAGAATTGCACGCCCGGCTCGGTCGTCAGCACTTCGAGGACGCGCCCGGAGGCGGGGTCTTCAAGGCGGGCGGCCAGTTCGGGCTTGGCCGTCACGCCCTTGTCGAGCGCGAAATTATGGTCATAGCCGCGGCCGGCGCGGATCTGGTCGTCCCGGCCATCGCGAATGTCCTGCGCGATGCGGCGGGGCTTACGAAAATCGAACGGCGTGCCGGCCACCGGCCGCAACTCGCCGGTGGGGATCAGTTTGGCATCGACGGGCGTGAAGGCCTTGGCCGGAATGGTCAGCAACTGGTCGAGCGCGCCGCCGGGTGACTCCTCGCCGGCCATGTTGAACAGCGCGTGGTTGGTCATGTTCACGATGGTCGGCTTGTCCGTCCTGGCCTCGAAGGTAATGCCGAGCGCGCCATTCTCATCCAGCGTGTAAGTGGTGGTGACGTCCAGCTTGCCGGGGTAGCCGGCATCGCCATCCGGGCTGACATGGGCGAGCACGACGCGCGCGGTCGGGCCGCTCTCCACCGAGACGATCTTCCATACGGCGCGATCGAAGCCCTTGCCGCCGCCATGCAGCGAATTGGTCCCGTCATTTTGCGTCAGCTGGTAGGTCTTGCCATCCAGCGCGAACCGGCCATTGGCGATGCGGTTGGCGAACCGCCCGACGGTAACACCGAGATAATTGGGGTGCGCCTCATATTGGGCCGCATTGTCGAAGCCGAGCACCACATCGGCCCGCTTGCCGTCGCGCCCGGGGACGAGCAGCGACTGCAGCGTGGCGCCATAAGTGATGATCTTTGCTTCCACGCCTTGCGCGTTCTTGAGCGTGATCGCCTCAATCGCGGTGCCATCGGCCAGAGCGCCGGCAGCTGCGCGGTGCGCCTCGGCGGCCTGAACCACGGAAACCGGCATCGCCATCGCCAGTGTTCCGGAGATGATCGCTATCCAATATGCACGTCGCATCCCTGCCCCAATCCTTTTGTCTCTGTCCGCACTGTGCGGGTTTATAGTCAGACAAATGACATTGACGCAAGCCGACATTCCGGCGAAAACGCCTCGGTAAAATTGATGAGGGGATGGAGCCGATGGCCGGACCGGCAGGGGTTGCAAATGGGGTGAGCAGGGACAGCGGCGGGGTCAATTACACCCCGGCCCTGGTGCTGTTGGCCAGCCTGTTTTTCATGTGGGGTTTCATCACCGTCATCAACAACACGCTGCTGCCGCATCTGCGCAGCGTGTTCGATCTCAATTATACGCAGACGACGCTAATCGAATCGGTCTGGTTCATTGCCTATTTCGTCGCGTCGATCCCATCAGCCTGGCTGATCAAGCGGATCGGTTATCAGAAATCGCTGGTCGTCGGTTTGCTGGTGATGGCGGCGGGGTCGCTGGGCATGATGCTCGCCGCCAGCCTGCCGTCTTATGGCGTCACCCTCGTCATGCTCTTTGTGATCGCGAGCGGCATCACGCTGCTCCAGGTGGCTGCCAATCCCTATGTTGCGGTGGTCGGATCGCCGGAAACGGCATCCTCCCGCCTCAATCTCGTGCAGGCCATGAACTCGGCGGGCACCATGTTCGCGCCCTTGTTCGGCGCCTATCTGATCCTCGGTCGCTCCAAGGGCGGCACGGCGGAAGCGGGCGTTGTGCTCACTCAGGCGGAGCGCCTTGCCGATGCGCAATCGGTGATCCTGCCTTATGGCCTCGTCGCGGTCGTGCTGATCGTGCTCGCCATCGTCATTGCGCGCTTTCCGTTGCCCGCCATGGGGTCGGCCGCCAATCGCGCGAGCAAGGAGGAGCGCCGCAACCACTCGCTCTGGCGGCACCGCAATCTGGTGTTCGGCGTGCCGGCGATCTTCATTTATTTGATTGCCGAGATCGGCGTCGCCAATCTGTTCGTCAACTTCGTCAGTCAGCCGCACATCGCCAACCTCACCCATGAGCAGGCCGGTCGCTACCTCACCTTCCTGTGGGGCGGGATGATGGTCGGCCGCTTCGTCGGCTCGGCGATCATGCAGAAGATTCCGGCGGAGACAGTGCTGGCGGCCTTCTCCATCGGTGCCTTTGTGGTGATGCTGGTGACGGTCTTCACCACCGGCCCGGCAGCGATGTGGGCCTTGATCCTTGTGGGCTTCTTCCACTCGATCATGTTCCCGACCATCTTCACGCTCGGCATCAAGGGGCTGGGGCCGCTGACCGAGGAAGGCTCGGGCTTGCTGATCATGGCAATTGCCGGCGGCGCGCTGGTCATCGTGCAGGGCTGGCTGGCGGACAGCTATGGCCTGCAAATGTCCTTCATGCTGACGGCGGCGTGCGAACTCTACGTGCTGTTCTATGCGTTGTGGGGGGCGAAGCCGACCAACGCCTTGCCCGAGCCGCAGCCGATCGATGAATAACTCTGACTAAATTGTTTCGGGTTATCCAGCGGCAGGGGCGAGCGCTTTCATGCGCTCGACCTTGCCGAACAGGAAGAGCAGGCTGAAGGCGGCCGTGAAGCCGCAGCCGGCGAGGAAGATCAATACCAGCTCGAAAGATTGCGTCTCCTGCAGAATGAAGCCGATCACGATCGGCGTCACGATGGACGACATGTTGCCGAACATGTTGAAGATGCCGCCGCTCAAGCCGGCCGCACCGGGTGGCGCGATATCGGACATGACGGCCCATCCCAGCGCGCCGAAGCCCTTGCCGAAAAAGGCCAGGCTCATGAAGATCATGATCATGGTTTGCGCGCTGGTGTAATTGCAGCCGAGAATGGCGAGCGAACCCATCATGCCGGTGACAATGGGGAGTTTGCGGGCCAGCGTGAGGCTATGCCCGCGCTTGAGCAGCCAGTCCGACCACAGGCCGCCCAGCAAGCCGCCAAGGAAGCCGCAGATCGATGGAATGGCGGTCATCAGCCCGGTCTCGATAATCGAGAGGCCACGCTCCTGCACGAGATAGACCGGGAACCAGGTGATGAAGAAATAGGTGAGGGCGTTCACGCAGAATTGGTGGAGATAAAGCCCCCAGAGCGACGGGGCGAGAATGAGGGCCCGCACGTGCCGCGCCGTCTCGCCATCCGGCCGGCCTGCCGGTTCGGCCTTTTCGATCAAGGCGCCGCCATCGACGATCAGTGCCAGCTCTGCGGGCTGGATGCGCGGGTGACGATGCGGCTCGTGGACCGTGCGCGCCCAGGCCGTGGCCGCGACCAGCCCGACCCCGCCCATGAACAGGAAGACCTCTGGCCAGCCGATGACCCCGATGATCCAGGCCATGATGGGCGCGAACAGGATCGTGGCGCAATATTGCGCGGAGGTGAAAATGGCGGTGGCGCGGCCGCGTTCGCTGGCCGGGAACCAGCTGGCGACGATCCGCGCATTACCGGGGAAGGACGGGGCTTCGGCCAGACCAACGAGGAGCCGGAGCAGAAAGAGCGCGGTGATGGCGGCGGCGCCGGAGAGGAACACCACCAGGCCCTGCGTGGCCGTGAACAGCGACCAGCCCACAATGGCAACGAGATAGACCCGGCGAACGCCAAATCTGTCGAGCAACCATCCGCCGGGGAGCTGCGCCGCGACATAGGACCAGCCAAAGGCCGAGAAGACGATGCCGAGTTGCAGCGGATCGATATCGAGATCGCGCGTCATCAGGGGCGCTGCCAGCGAGAGGATCGCCCGGTCCGCATAATTGATGACGGTGACGCCAAACAGCACGGCGAGGACGCCCCAGCGAAGCCGGCCTGCCAACAGACTCGTGGTTTGACTCATCGCGCCTCTCCCTGCCGGCGCTGGATGTCCGCCCCTTCGGAGGCGGATACTGTCTGACAAACAGGGCGGCGGTGGCGGGCGTAAAGCGGATCGTAGACACACGCAAGGCTATCAATCCGGACATTTCTCTGCCCGGCTATTCAAACGTTGGCCGCCAAATGTCCTGCTATTGCGCCGGCCTCGTGCCGGGCATCAGCTCGGGCAGCGCACGCGCTTGACGGACCCGATGGTCAACACGTCGCCCCCGCCGGAGAGAGTCAGCGCGGCCGTATCCGTCCAGCTTTCGCCCTCTCCGGAATAAGTGGCGGTGACGCTCAGGCGATTGGGCGAAAGCGGGCGGGCTTGCGTCACCTTTCCCACGCTCTCGTAGAATGTGAGGTCGTCAGCCCCAACAGCCAGCCGCATATTGTCGCCGGGCTTGCCGCACGCCGCCGCGCTGGACGACCAGTTGCCTCGGAAGGCCTGCGGAATGGCGCCGGCGCCTGTCTCGCCGCCCGGCGGGATGATCTTCACCGTGCCGCGCGGCGAGAGGTCTGATTCCGCGATCAGCCAGGCCATCTGGCCGCTCTCGCCTTTCTGTCCGCCGGGATTGCGCACCAGCGTCATCGTGCCGATCATGTTGAACGGGCGACCATCCTCGCGCATGCGGCCATACATCTGCACCGGCACCTTCACGCGCTGATTGCTGGTCGACTGGGGACGGCCGACCAGAACCTGGACATCGCTATAACGGTTATAGGCGCTCGAAAACTGGGCCTCCGTCATGCCGCTGCCCCGCCCGGAATCCGCGTAGAGCCGGTAGGCATCGCCAAAGCGGCCCTGCGCCAGCGCGAGGCCCCAAAGCTGGATGGTCGCGCCGGAAGCCTCGACGCTGGTCGGCACGCGCGCGGCCGCCTCGTTGAGCGGGGTGCGGTCATCGGGCAGGCCGCCCTGCTCGCCAGGGGCAGGGGGAACGAGCGTGCCGAGAAATTCCGGCTGTACCGAAGTGGTGCCGCTGTCATTGGCATTGAGCGCGTTATCGAGGGCTTCGTCCGCCTGCGCCGCGTTCATGCCATTGGCCTGATTGTCCGCATCGGGCGACACCTGGCATCCCGCAAGGATGAGGGTGAGCGCGGCAATCGAGGAAATCTGGCTCAGTCGGTTCATGCTCGTCTCCCTTTTGGGCATCGCTTGCGGTTCCCTTCGGCTGAAAGGGCAAACGCTCCGCCATGCGTCGGGTTGCCGCCATTTGCGCGACTCTTTCCCCATGCTATGGGGAGTGCCCTCCGCCGGACAGGACGACTCTTACCATGAATGATCTCACGCAGACGCCTGAAATGCTCATTGCCCAGATGGGTGCGCGTGCCCGCCGCGCCGCTGCGGACATGGCGCAGGCGCCGAGCGAGCTGAAGGCGCAGGCGCTGGTTGCCGCGGCCCGTTCATTACGGGAGGCGATGCCGAAGATCATCCGAGCCAATCGCACCGATATGGAGCGCGGCGCCGCCAATGGCCTTTCCTCCGCCATGCTGGACCGGCTGCGGCTGGACGAGGCGCGGATCAATGGCATTGCCGATGCCGTTGAGCAGGTCGCCAATCTTGCCGATCCGGTGGGACAGGTCATCGATGAATCCGAGCGGCCCAATGGCCTGCGCCTCAGCCGTGTACGGGTGCCGCTCGGCGTCATCGGCATCATCTATGAGAGCCGCCCCAATGTCACCGCTGATGCGGCTGCGCTGGGCCTGCGCTCCGGCAATGCTGTAATCCTGCGGGGCGGATCGGAAGCGGTGGAGAGCAACCGGGCGATCCACGCTGCCATGGTACGCGGCATTACCGAGGCCGGCCTGCCCGCCGATGCCGTGCAATATGTTCCAAGCACCGATCGTGCGCTGGTGGGCGCGATGCTGCGCGCGGTGGGGCTGATCGACATCATCGTGCCGCGCGGGGGCAAGAGCCTCGTCGCGCGCGTTCAGGACGAGGCGCGGGTGCCCGTGCTCGCCCATCTCGATGGCATCTGCCACACCTATGTCCACGCCGCCGCCGACCCCAAAATGGCCCGCGAGATCGTGGTCAATGCCAAGATGCGGCGCACCGGCATCTGTGGCGCCACAGAGACACTGCTGATCGACAAGGGCTATGCCGAGCCGCAAGCGCTGGTGGCCGCGCTGCTGGATGCGCAATGCGAGGTGCGCGGTGACAAGGCCGTCACCAAGCTCGACCCCCGCATCGAGCCGGCGCAGGATGGCGACTGGAACACCGAATATCTCGATTCCATCATCGCGGCGCGCTTCGTGGATGGCGTCGATGAGGCGCTCGATCACATCGCCGTGCATGGCAGCCACCATACCGATGCGATCATCACGCAGGACGCGGCGACTGCCGAGCAGTTCCTTGCCCGCTGCGACAGCGCGATCTGCATGTGGAACGCGTCCACACAATTTGCCGATGGCGGCGAATTCGGCCTCGGCGCCGAGATCGGTATCTCGACGGGGCGGATGCACGCACGCGGGCCGGTGGCGCTGGAAGGGCTGACGACGTACAAATGGGTCGTGCGCGGCACCGGTCAGGTCCGGCCCTGATCATGCGCATCGGTAGAAGCATCGCGCCGCATATTGCGGCTTCCCTCGTTACTATCGCGCTGGCTGGCTGTCAGGTCGTGCCGGAAACGGGCGGCCGGCAGCCCTCGCCGGCGCCCACGCCTGCGCCAGTTGCCCCGGCCCCCGCGCCCGTCCCTGCCCCGTCGCAGTCGAACGATGCCTGGGAAGTGGCGCCGTTGACGTCCGGTAGCTGGGGTTATGAAAGCCGCAGCGGCGAGAGTGTCGCCAGCTTCGGCGCGTCCCCTGTCGCGCCGCTGGTGGTCCTGCGCTGCCAGAAGAGCAGCCGGCAAGTGTCGATGACGCTGGCGGGGAGCGCCAGTCCGCGCGTCACCCTGCGCACCAGCAAGGGCGTGCTCGACTGGAGCGGGACGACCCAGCCGATGGGTGGCGCCAGCGGGCTGGTCATCACGCGCCCCGCCAATGATCCCGGGCTGGACTGGATGGCCTTTTCGCGCGGTCGCGTGTCCATCGAGCCCGCAGGCGGGCAACGGATCATTCTGCCGGTGGTCTCAGAAATCGGGCGCGTTGTAGAGGACTGCCGGAGCTAGGCCGTTCCAGCGCCCCTCGCCCAAATCGGCGAGCGCATGATTATGATTCGAAAAAAGATAATTACAAGTCTTGTTCGCAAGCGCGGAATGACTCACATCTAAGCCATCGCAGGGACGCACGGCTTCCAGCCAACCCGGCGAGAGAGTTTCAACGCAAGCGAAAGGAGGTGATCCGATGTCTCATGGTTCAGCAATGGGGTCGGTCAAGTCCGTTCGGGGAGCCTGCCGCTAAGGCATTGGTGGCGGGTCGCGCGAGGGTCTCCTGAGGGAAACCGGACCGCGGCGTAAATCCCCGGGTGGCGGCACTTCCGGCCGCTGACCATGCTGATGGGCCGCTCGGTACCTCCGATGGGAGGTTCCGGCGGCCCCTCTCATTTGGGCTTATGTATTTCCGGCGATGAGCAGGCCTGCCGGCCGAAGACCGGTTAGGCCAGCATGATCTACCATGCTGATGGGCCGCTCGGCGCCTCCGATGGGAGGTTCCGGCGGCCCCTCTCATTTGGGCTTGTGTCTCTTCGATGGCGAGGGTGGCGGGCGCGGCCTGCCGATCGCAAGGCCGATTATCCCAGCATGATCCGATAGCGCGCCGCGCGGCCACCGCCGTCGCCGGCGTCCTTCTCGACATGATCGACCAGAATGCCGCCGCACCGCTCGATGGTCCGGCGCGCCGCGTCGTTGTCGATGTTCGTCGTCAGGTCGACATGGGGGAGGCCGCGTCCACGTGCCTCAGGGAGCAAGGCGCCCAGCGCCTGCGCCGCATAGCCGTGCCCGCGCTTCCAGGGCACGACGGAAAAGCCGATATGGCCGGGGCAGTAGTCCGGCATCGCAGCCGTGCCCTCCTGCCAGCGCAGGCTGATGCTGCCGCAGAACTCGCCATCCCACATCCAGCGGCGATAGCCCGGTAGACGTGGCCGGGGCGTCCCATCCTTCATCAGCACCGGCGGCCCCTTGGCCTTGGGATCATCCAGTGACAGAAGGAAGGCCATGGCGTCGCGGTCGATCCGGTCCAGCTCGCGCTGGGTCGCCAGATTGCCCAGCACGGTGTCCGGCGACCAGCCCGCTTCCAGCGCCGCACGATAGGCAGGCAGGTAGATGGGCGCCGGCATGACGAGGCGAAGCGGCTCGGGCATCGGGCTTAGTGCGACTGCCTGACCTCGGGCGCGGGAATAGCCGGCTTGCTTGGGCGTGGCCCTTCGCTCAGCTGCTCACTCTCCACCTTGTGATACAGCACCTCATTGCGGATGTGCGTCACGCGCGAGCCCAGCCGGGTCTCGTAGAGAAAGATCGCGAATGCGGCTGCGATGGAGGTCATCGACCCCACGAACAGCAGCGAAATGACCGTGCCCAGATTCACTTCGATAAGATTGGACGCGAACAGCAGGATGACCACCGCGCTGATCGTCAATGCGGCGAGCACCGAGAGGAAGATCGCCGCATTCACCACCGTGATGCGCCGATCGAGAATGCGGATCTCGTCGATCAGCCGGTCATGTTCGGCGCCCGTCGTGCGCATCACCTGCGCTTCCACCGCCCGCGCCCGGTCGATGACGCGGGCGAGGCGGCTGGCGCAGACGTTGAGGAAGCCGCCGATGCCTGCGAGCAGGAACACCGGCGCCACCGCCAACTGGATCGTGTGCGCGACGAGGCTGACCTCGGGCGCTTCCAGCACCGGCACCGGCATCAGGCCGCGCCTTTGGTCACCGGTGTATTGACGCCCATGGACTGCAGATATTTCTTCACGTTCCGCGCTGCCTGACGCAGGCGCTGCTCATTCTCGACCATGGCGATGCGCACGAAGCCCTCGCCATCCTCGCCGTAGCCGACGCCCGGCGCGACCGCGACCTTGGCGTGGGTGAGGAGCTGCTTGGAAAATTCCAGGCTGCCCATCTCCTTGAGCGCCGGCGGCAGGGGCGCCCAGGCGAACATGGATGCGCGGGGGGACGGAATATCCCAGCCCGCCCGCGCAAAGCTCTCCACCATCACGTCGCGGCGCTTCTGGTAGAGTTGGCGGTTCTTCTCGACGATGTCCTGCGGGCCGTTCAGGGCTGCGCAGGCGGCGGCCTGAATGGGCGTGAAGGCGCCGTAATCGAGATAGGACTTCACCCGCGTCATCGCCGCGATCAGCTTCTGGTTGCCGACCGCAAAACCCATGCGCCAGCCGGCCATGGAATAGGTCTTGGACATGGACGTGAACTCGATTGCAATGTCCTTGGCTCCCGGCACCTGCAGAATGGAAGGCGTCGGGTTGCCGTCGAAATAAAGTTCGGAATAGGCAAGGTCGGAGAGGATCCAGACCTGGTTCTCCTTCGCCCAGGCCACCAGCCGCTCGTAGAACGCCAGGTCCACCGTCTCCGCCGTCGGATTGCCGGGATAATTCACGACGAGGATGCTGGGACGCGGCACGGTGAAGTGCATCGCCCGCTCCAGCGCGCGGAAATAATTTTCGTCCGGCGTCGTCGGCACCGAGCGGATGGTCGCGCCGGCAATGATGAAGCCGAAGGTGTGGATCGGGTAGCTCGGATTGGGCGCCAGCACGACGTCGCCGGGCGCGGTGATCGCCGTGGCGAGGCTGGCAAGCCCTTCCTTGGAGCCCATCGTCACCACGACTTCGGTCTCCGGGTCCACCTCCACGCCGAAGCGGCGGGCATAATAATTCGCCTGCGCGCGGCGCAGACCGGGAATGCCCTTGGACTGCGAATAGCCATGCGCATCCGGCTTTTGCGCCACTTCGACCAGCTTCGCGATCACATGATCGGGCGGCGGCAGATCGGGATTGCCCATGCCGAGATCGATAATGTCCTCGCCCGCCGCACGCGCCGCTGCCCGCATCGCATTCACTTCGGCGATGACATAAGGCGGCAGTCGCTTGATGCGGTAGAATTCGTCGGACATTGGGATGTCGATCTCCATTTGGGTTGAAATGGCCGTGTCACACTGCAAGTGGTAAGGACCGGCCAATACTGCATATAGCTTGCGCCAGCCAGTCGTGCCACCAAAACAACGGGCGGCGAGTCTGGAAAACAGACCGTCCGGACAATCGAGCGAGGCATCTCCTATGGATCAGGACCTGAAAGACGCGACCGGCCTTGCTCAGCTGCAGCACTGGACGCGGGTGGTGGGGCTTGCCCAGCAGGCGATATTGGAGCGCAGCGCCGAGCTGGCGGAGCAGGCGACGCGCTTTCCCGGGCATGAGGCGCGGCCCAATCTCGAGAAGATCGCGCGCATCCAGTCGCAGGCGGCGGAACGCAGCATGGCGGTGTGGCAGCAGGTGCTGGCGCGAGCGATGGACGGCATCGGCGCAGGACCTGATGGCGATGCGAAACCTGCGCCTACCAGTCGTGATCGGCGCTTTGCCGATCCGAGCTGGCACGACAATCCGGTGTTCGACCTCATTCGCCAGATGTACCTGCTGGCCTCCGATTATTTCATGCAACTGGCCGACAGCGTCGATGGTCTTGATGTGCGGGATAAGGAGAAGCTGCGCTTCGTGACCGAGCGGTTTGTCGAGGCGGCCAGCCCTGCGAACTTCCTGTTCACCAACCCCGCCGCGCTCCAGCGGCTGATCGATACCAAGGGCGAGAGCTTGCTGACCGGGCTGGAGCATATGCTCGCCGACCTTGATCGCGGCCAACTCACCCACACGGACGGGTCGGCCTTCGAGCTGGGGCGCAACATCGCCACCACGCCGGGCAAAGTGGTCTACGAGACACCGCTCTACCAACTCATCCAATATGCGCCGACCACGCCGCAGGTGATGAAGACCCCGCTGCTGATCTTCCCGCCATGGATCAACCGCTTCTACATTCTGGATCTCAACCCGGAAAAGAGCTTCGTCAAATGGGCGGTGGATCAGGGGCTGACCGTGTTCATGGTCAGCTGGAAATCCGCCGATGCCAGCATGGCCGATTTTGACTTGGCCGATTACATGCTCAAGGGGCAGGTGGACGCGATCGACGTGGTGCGCGATCTGCTCGACGTGCCCAGCGTTCATACCATCGGCTATTGTGTGGCCGGAACCTTCCTGGCCGCGACGCTCGCATGGTTGGCCGCGCGCGGGGAGAGCGACAAGGTCGCCAGCGCGACCTTCTTCACCACCCAGGTCGATTTCTCCGAGGCCGGCGATCTCGCTCTTTTCGTCGACGACGAGCAACTGGCGCTGATCGATGGCTTCGTGAAGGACGGCTATCTGGATGGACGCTATCTCGCTGCGACGTTCAACCTGCTGCGCGGGCAGGATCTGATCTGGAACTACGTGGTCAACAACTATCTGCTGGGGAAGGATTATCCCCAGTTCGACCTGCTCTACTGGAACGGTGATACCACCAACCTGCCGGCGAAATGGCACCGGGCCTATCTCACCCAATTATATCGCGATAACCGGCTGGTCGTGCCGGGCGGCCTTGAGGTTGATGGCATCCATATCGACCTGCGCAAGGTGGAGACGCCTTCCTATATTCAGGCCGGTATCGAGGACCATATCGCGCCGCCCTGCAGCGTATGGAAGCTGATGGACCAGTTCTCCGGGCCGCGGCGGTTCGTGCTGGCGGGCTCGGGGCATATTGCCGGCGTGGTCAATCCACCAGCGGCAGGCAAATATCAATATTGGACCAGCGCGGCGCCACAGCCTGACTTTGCCGCGTTCCGCGCGACCGCGCAGGAAACGAAGGGAAGCTGGTGGCCGGATTGGCGGGCGTGGCTGGGGGAGCTGTCACCAGAGACGGTCAGTGCCAGCGGTGCGCGGATGCCCGGAGAAGGCAAACTTCCCGCGATCGAGGATGCGCCCGGACGCTACGTCGTGCAGCGTTGACAGGCGCTTTTGCGTCGTTTCACCGCCTATAAGGCAGTTTTGTTGCACTGCATCATTTTGCTTGCGGATTCGATCCGATTCGCTTATGTTGCATCGCAGCAAAGTTCGAGGAGTGAGTCTGTTGGCAACCCCGCGCAAGTCCCGTTCGTCCAAAGCCGGTCCCCGGCCCGCGACGTCCGTTGCACGGAGCCCGGCCAAGAACGACGCTTCCAAGCCTGTGGCTAAGCCCACGGGTGAGAAGGTCGCGGCGGCCGCTCCGATGCCGGTCAAGGCACCGGTGACACCGAAGGCACCACTCGCGCCCAAATCTGTCGCCGCGGCGGCTCCCAAAGCCACGCCTGCGACTTCGACAGTTGCGCGCAAGCCAGTCGATGTGCCGGCCGTCAGAACGCCGGTGGAATGGCCCGTCAGCGCTGCCCCCAAGGCTGAAGCCGTTGATGCCAGTCCGGCGCCCCTCTCACCTGTCTCGAACCCAGAATTGGCGGATGCATTCCCCCTTCCCGACACCGGGAAATCCGCCGCAGCGAAAGGCGAACCGACCATGACCGATATGATGGACACCGCGAAAACCTATGCCGAGGAGGCCAAGACCCGTATGCAGAGTGCCTTCACTGAAATGAACGAGAAGACCAAGGCTGCCATGGAGAAGTCTGGCAGGGCTTTCGAAGAGCTGGGCGAACTGACGCGCGGCAATCTCGAGGCGATGGTCGAATCCTCCAAGATCGCTGCCAAGGGCATGGAAACGCTGGGCCAGGACGCCGCCGAATTCGGCCGCAAGTCCTTCGAGAAGTCGAGCGCCACGATGAAGAGCTTTGCGTCGATCAAGTCGCCGGCCGAGTTCTTCCAGCTCCAGAGCGAGCTGCTCAGCCAGACGATGGACAGCTTCGCGTCCGAGGCTGCCAAGAACAGCGAAAAGATGCTCAAGCTGGTGAGCGACATTTCCCAGCCGATCAGCAACCGCGTGTCGGTTGTAACGGAAAAGGTGAAGTCGATCGCAGCCTGATCAGGCCGATCCGATTCAGAAAAGGCGGCTCGCTCCGGCGGGCCGCCTTTGCTTTTTTGGGCAGTCCGTCTCTGTGCCCTTGCAACCAAGGGGGGCGATGCCCTATTTTTGGGCCATGCAAGACAGAAGCGCGATCATGAATCAGCCGCTCATGGCTGGGCGGCCCGATGAGGAAGGGCCGGGCGATCCCGGTCTTGGCGTTGCCACCCGTACCCGCGCACGCACCCGCAAGCCCACGCCTTACAAGGTGTTGATGCTCAACGACGACTACACGCCGATGGAATTCGTCGTCGATGTGTTGCAGCGCTTTTTCCGCATGGACATCGAGCAGGCGACCCGCGTGATGCTCCACGTCCACCAGCGCGGTGTCGGCGTGTGCGGTGTGTTCAGCTATGAAGTGGCCGAAACCAAGGTCAATCAGGTGATGGATTACGCCCGCCAGAACCAGCATCCGCTCCAGTGCACGCTGGAGCATGCCTGACCGGCTAATGGGGCGGGTGAACTCGCGGCGCGCCAGCTCAATCCGTTCTTGACCCGTTGATCGCTGCAATGCAGCATGGTGTGCATGTCACCCATGCGCCCCGCCATCACCCAAAATCCTGACATTCGCTATCTCGGGCGCCTGCTCGGGGATGTCATTCGCGTCTATGGCGGCGAGCGCCTGTTCAAACAGACTGAATATATCCGGTCTGCCTCCGTCGACCGGGCGCGCGGCGTCGCCCCTGCCGAGGGCGTGGACAGCGGTCTCGATGCGCTGACGCTGGACGATACGCTCGCCTTCGTGCGCGGCTTCATGCTGTTCTCCATGCTCGCCAATCTCGCGGAGGACCGCCAGGGCGTCGCCGCCGAGCCGGGCGCGGACGTTGCCAGTGCGACCGCCAAGCTGAGCGAGCATGGCGTCAGCCCCTCCGATATTGTCAAGCTGCTGGAAACGGCGCTGGTGGTGCCGGTGCTGACCGCGCACCCGACGGAAGTGCGCCGCAAGTCGATGATCGACCATCGCAACGTCATTTCCGATCTCATGGCCCTGCGCGATACCGGCGCGCGCGAGACGGATCATGGCGAGCCGATCGACGAGGCGATCAGCCGTCAGATCGCCCTGCTGTGGCAGACGCGCCCACTGCGCCGCGAGCGGCTGTTCGTACGCGACGAGATCGACAATGCGCTCTCCTATTTTCGCGACATCTTCATGCCGGTGCTCCCCAGCCTTTACGCCCGCTGGGACCGGGTGCTGGGCCAGCGCGTCCCCAATTTCCTGCGGCTCGGCACTTGGATCGGTGGGGACCGGGACGGCAATCCCTTCGTCCAGGCCGAGCAGTTGCGCACCGCGCTGGGCCGGGCGAGCGGATCGACCCTGCGCTTCTACATGGATGCGCTGCACGAGCTGGGCGCGCAGCTCTCCATCTCCAGCGAGCTTGCGGCCATTCCTGCCGGCGTCCGCGATCTGGCAGCGGCCAGCGGCGACGAGGCGGCCAGCCGGCGCGACGAGCCCTATCGCCGGGCCGTGGCGGGCATCTACGCGCGCGTCGCAGCGACCTATGAGCAGCTCATCGGCACCCCGCCGCCGCGCCCCTCACGCCTTGCAGGCGAGCCCTATGCCGATGCGGGGGAACTGCGCGCCGATCTCGCGACGCTTGGGCGCGGCCTCGCCGTCGAAGGCAACGGCGCGCTCGGCAGCGGCGGCGGCCTGGCCCGGCTGATCCGCGCGGTCGAGCTGTTCGGCTTCCACCTCGCCACGCTGGACATGCGCCAGAACAGCGCGGTGCATGAGCGCGTCGTCGCGGAATTGCTCAAGGTCGCCGGCGTGGAGCCGGATTATCTCGCGCTCGATGAAGAGGCGCGCGTCGCCCTGCTGCGTCGCGAACTGGCCACCAACCGCCCGCCGGGCTCCCGCTTTGCCGACTGGAGCGAGGAAACCGCCACCGAACTCGGCATCGTGGAGGCCGCCGCAGAGGCGCATCGCCGCTATGGCGCGGCCTGCATTCGCCATTACCTCATCTCCAAGGCGGAGAGCGTGTCGGACATGCTGGAGGTGAACATCCTCCTCAAGGAAGCGGGCCTGTGGCGCGCGGCGCAGGACGAGGGCGCGCCGCATGCCCCGATCATGGCTGTGCCCTTGTTCGAGACGATCGCGGACCTCGAAAAGGCGCCTGCCATCATGTGCGATTATTTCGCCCTGCCGGAGATCGGCGCGCTGGTCCGGGCGCGGGGCCATCAGGAAGTGATGATCGGCTATTCCGACTCCAACAAGGATGGCGGCTACCTCACCTCGACCTGGGGCCTGTACGAAGCCAGCCTTGCGCTGACGCCGGTGTTCGAGGAAGCCGGGGTTGCGATGCAGCTCTTCCATGGGCGCGGCGGTGCGGTCGGGCGGGGGGGCGGCTCGTCCTTCGCAGCCATTCAGGCGCAGCCGCCCGGCACCGTGCAGGGCCGCATCCGCATCACCGAACAGGGCGAGGTCATCGCCGCCAAATATGGCACGCTGGAGAGCGCGCGAACCAATCTTGAGGCGGTCACCAGCGCGGCCCTGCTGGCCAGTCTGGAGCCCGAGCGGCTCTCCCCTGCGGACAACGAGCGCTTCACCCAGGCAATGACGCGCATTTCCGGCCTCGCGTTTGAAGCCTATCGCGGGCTGGTGTACGAGACCAAGGGCTTTCGCGAGTTCTTCCGCGAGCTGACGCCCATTCAAGAGATCAGCGGCCTCAAGATCGGCTCGCGCCCGGCCAGCCGCACCAAGAGCAATCGCATCGAGGATCTGCGCGCGATCCCATGGGTCTTCTCCTGGGCACAGGCGCGGGTGATGCTGCCGGGCTGGTATGGCGTCGGGCAGGCGCTGCGCGATTTCGGGGATGACGCCCTGCTCAAGGACATGGCGCAGGCCTGGCCCTTCTTCCGGGCGAGCATGGCGAATATGGAAATGGTGCTCGCCAAGTCGGATCTGGAGATCGCCGCCAAATATCTGCCGCTGGTCGCGGACCGCGCGGTGGGCGATCCGATCTTCGAGCGCATCCGCGAGGGCTGGCATCTTGCCCATGATCAACTGCTCGGTGCCACCGGGCAGACCCATTTGCTGGCGGACAGCCCGGCGCTGGATGCCTCCATCCGCTTGCGGCTGCCCTATATCGAGCCGCTCAATCTGCTGCAGGTGGAACTGCTCAAGCGCCACCGCGCCGGGGAGACCGATCCGCGCATTCGCGAAGGCATTGAACTCTCGATCAACGCCATTGCCACGGCTCTGCGCAACAGCGGCTAAGGAACGGCTGGCGGGTAGGCGTTGCCGCCCCCTCTCACTCGTCCCGTTTGCCCTTCGACAAGCTCAGGGCGAACGGGAGGGTAATGCATTAAAAAAACGGCCGAGAGATAACTCCCGGCCGCTTATTTTCATACGATCCGCTCCTCGCGAGCGGGCCGCATCGATCCGTCATCAGAACTTGGCAACAACACCGACCATCGGGCGGAAGCTGTTGAAGTTACCGCGCGTATCGACCTGCGCACGCAGGCGGATGTTGCTGGTTTCGGCCGTGCTGCCCATGTCGGCCAGCGAGAGCTCGACGCCACCGCCATAGGTCACGCCATGATAGTGGCGATCGGTGTCGGCCAGCGGCACGGTCTTGTCATTGAACTGGGTCCACTGATAGCCGACCTTGGCAAAGAACATGCTGTCCTTACCGGCCTTGAGGCCCAGACGGCCTGCGGCGCCATATTCCCAGTCGATGTCCTTGTCGAAGCCCTTGGCGACGCTACCTTCGGCACCGACCACGACGGGGCCGAGGTCGTAGTTCAGACCGGCCACGCCTTCAGCGACCCAGCCGCGATAGCCGCTCGGCGGTCCACCTGCGGGCTGCTGGTTGTCGAAGTCATGCAGGCCGCCCATCACGCCGACATAGGGCTGCAGGCCCTGCGCGTCCTGTGCCAGAGCCGGGGCCGAGAGACCCGCTGCCAGAGCAACGGCGAGGGTGAGGGGAAAAGCTTTCATAACACTGAACCTTCTATTAACAGAACAGGACTGTTTAGGTCCTCGTTTCGCGACCGACCTGCGTCGATCACTGTCCCTAAAATGGCTCAGCCAGATGAACCGTTCCCGAATGAATTGTGGAGCAATTGTGGAAAGGCCCCGCTGTTGCACATGTGCTACACAACGGGGCCATTCACTTGGCGTTCAGTTTTACTTGAAGACTTCGCAATAGTATTACAATCGCGCAGGCAATCTTGCCTTAGGCTTCACTCACCGTAGCCTTCACGATCTTGCCCGGTTTTGCCGGCGGCTCGCCCTTGGGCAGCGCGTCGACATGCTCCATGCCTTCGGTCACAACGCCCCAGACGGTATATTGACGATCGAGGAACGTCGCATCGTCGAAGCAGATGAAGAACTGGCTGTTGGCGCTGTTCGGGTTGGAGCTGCGTGCCATAGAGCACACGCCGCGCACGTGCGGCTCGCTGTTGAACTCGGCGGGCAGATCGGGAAGCTTCGAGCCGCCCATGCCGGTGCCGGTCGGGTCGCCGCCCTGCGCCATGAAGCCGGGGATCACGCGGTGGAACACCACGCCATCATAAAAGCCGTCCCTGGCAAGCGCGCTGATGCGCTCGACATGCTTGGGGGCCAGATCGGGGCGCAGCTGGATCACGACGTCGCCGGTGTCGAGCGTCAGGGTAAGGGTCTGGTCGGCCATGGGGGCAGTCTCCTTGTCTCTACCGGCCTCGGGTCGCAATGCGGAGCGGAAGCGGGCGGGGGAATGGAGCGGCCTCTATAGTGACTGCTTTCGTCAAGGGAAGGCTGCATGACGTTGCATTTGCCCCGGGCATGGGCAAAAGGAGCGATTATCGAGAGCAGGCGTGGCCAGTGGCGGCCGCAGCCGGAAAGGGAGGCGCCGCATGAGCGAGACCGAGGCCGCATCGCAGCCCGGCGCGATCCCTCCCGAGGAGGAAGACGCGCTCGTCGATACCAATCTGGACGAGGACGATCGTCTTCGGCCGGAGTTCGTCTCTGCCGTTCTGTCCGCCGTCGAGGAGGGCAAGGACGATGCGGCGCAGGCGCTGGTCGAGACGCTGCACCCCGCCGACATCGCCGACCTTCTCGAGCTGACGCCCGAGGATCGGCGGGCCGGGCTGGTTCATGCGCTGGGCTCGCTGGTCGGCGCGGAAGTGCTGTCCGAGCTGAACGATTATGTGCGCGATACCGTCGTCGAGGCGCTGGAGCTTGAGCAGCTCGCGGAACTGGCCGGCGAACTGGATACCGACGATGCCGTCGCCATCATCGAGGATCTCAACGAGGAGGACCAGCAGACCGTCCTCGATGCGATGGAGCCGGAAGACCGCGCCGCTATCGAGAGCGCGCTGGGCTATCCCGAGGAATCCGCAGGCAGACTCATGCAGCGCGATCTGGTCGCGGTGCCCGAGCATTGGACCGTCGGCCAGACCATCGACTTTTTGCGCGATACCCGCGACCTGACATCGGATTTCTGGGAGATTTTCGTTGTCGACGCGGCTCATCGGCCCATCGGCTCCTGCCAGCTCTCCTGGGTGCTGCGCTGCCCGCGCGAAATCGCCATGAGCGATGTGATGAAGCGCGAGCAGACGCTGATCCCGGTCGATATGGATCAGGAAGAGGTCGCGCTGCGCTTCCAGAAATATGCGCTGATCTCGGCAGCGGTGGTCGATCCGGGTGGGCGCCTCGTCGGCATGATTACCGTGGATGACGTGGTCCACATCATCCAGGAAGAAGCCGGCGAAGACATTCTCCGCCTGTCGGGCGCCGGTGAAGGCGACATCAACGAGCCGGTGCGGGAGAGCTACAAGGCGCGCGTGCGCTGGCTGCTCGCCAATCTCATCACCGCGTTGTTCGCCACCGCCATCATCGCTGCCTTTGAGGATGCAATCGCGAAGATGGTTGTGCTGGCGGTGCTGATGCCCATCGTCGCCAGCGTGGGTGGCAATGCCGGCAGCCAGACCATGGCGGTCACCGTCCGCGCCCTTGCCACCAACCAGATCACCGCCTCCAACACCTGGCGCATGATCATGCGCGAATTGCGCGTGGCCGTGCTGAACGGGGCGACGGTCGCGGTGGTGCTCGGCATTGGCGTTGGCCTGTTCTTTCAGGACCCCTTGCTGGGCGGGGTGATCGGCTCCGCGATGGTGCTGAATATCGTCACGGCCGGCTTTGCCGGAGTCGCGGTGCCTATCCTGTTCGAGCGGTTCAACGTCGATCCTGCGGTTGCCTCCTCGATTTTCGTGACGACGGTCACCGATTCGATGGGCTTCCTCTCCTTCCTGGGCCTGGCCACGCTGGCGGGACTCACCAGCTGAACCGTATCGTTTGACGTATGACGATATGAACCATATATGGTCCGCATATTCTCTATATGCGGAGCGGTTCATGGGTTTGGTCAAGATCGAGGATGGGTTACACGAGGAAGCGCGCCGCACCAGCGCCGTCATGTGCCGCTCCATCAATGCTCAGGCCGAGTTCTGGATGAAGATCGGGATGCTCGCCGAGGCCCATCCCACATTGTCGTTCAACGAGATCGTGAAGATGGAAAAGGACCGGCAGGACCTCGCCACCGCGCAGGCCGCCTGAGATGGTCAAGACGCCGGACGAACTCGCCCTCATGCGCATCTCCGGCCGCTTGCTCGCATCGGTCTTCGAGATGCTGGACGGGGAGGATCTCGTCGGCCGCTCCACCATGGCGGTCAACGATATGGTCGAGCGCTTCATCGTCGATGATCTGGCGGCGCGTCCGGCGAGCAAGGGGCAATATGGTTTTGCCTATGTGCTCAATTGTTCGATAAACGAGGTCGTCTGCCATGGCGTGCCGGATGCCGACCGGATCATTGCGGATGGCGACATCATCAATCTCGATATCACGCTGGAGAAGAACGGCTTCATTGCCGACAGCAGCAAGACCTATCTCGTCGGCACGGTCTCGCCCGCCGCGCGCCGGCTTGTGCGTGTTGCCCAGCAAGCGATGTGGCAGGGCATCCGCCAGGTGCGCCCCGGCGCGCGCCTCGGCGACATCGGCTTTGCCATCGAGCGCCACGCCAAGAAGCATGGTTACTCGGTCGTGCGGGATTATTGCGGCCATGGCATTGGGCGCAAGATGCACGAGGAGCCGCAGGTGATGAACTTCGGCCGCCCCGGCACTGGCCTTACACTGCGCGAGGGCATGGTGTTCACCATCGAACCGATGGTCAACCAGGGTACGCGCGGCGTGATGACCAAGGGCGACGGCTGGACGGTGGTGACGAAGGACCGCAAGCTTTCGGCGCAGTTCGAGCATACGGTTGCCGTGACGGCGACCGGCGTCGAGGTGCTGACGTTGCGGCGGGACGAGCAGCCGCTGGCGGCGTGAGGGTGTTGCTCGGTCTTTTGGGATAGTTGAAGCTGGGTGCCCGGACAGCGCGCCATTGCGGATCGCGCTCCGTTCGTCCTGAGTAGTGGCTGAGCCTGTCGAAGCGTATCGAAGGACTGGTTGTGCGGTCGCGATGCTTCGATACGGCTCTTCGATACGCGCCTGCGGCGCTACTCAGACCCTACTCAGCACGAACGGTGAAGGTTGGCGTGGAGGGTTCGCCGTATCATGCTTGCCATGCACACGCTGTATCTGAGCGATTGGACGCTGCCCGCCAGCAGGATGTCCAGGCGTTCTGATTTGGCGGAGACGTCTCCCGCCCTCTTTAGAGGGGGGCTAAGGCTGCTTTCCGCAACTATGCAGGCCAATTATCAGAGAGCCTTCACTTCACCGATCCGCCACAATCGCGCGCAGACCTACGCCGATTGTCGCGCGGGGCTGGGGCATTTCGGATGAAGCGACGGGGTAAGCGCAATGGTCGGCCATATAATGGCCGCCGGGGCGGTGATTGCCTGACAGGCCGATACCGCCGACCGGTGCATTGGGCGCGAGCGCATAGGTGGGTCGGTTCCAGTTGACGATGCCGGCGCGGCTGTTGGCCCAGAAGCGATCATAATGTTCGGGGCCACCGCCGATCAGCGTCGCGGACAGGCCGTGGCGGGTGCTGTTGGCTTCGATGATCGCCGCGTCGAAGCTGGTGACGCATATGACCTGCAGAATGGGGCCGAACAGTTCCACGTCGCTGCGCGGTGCCATGGCCGTCACATCGATGATGCCGGGCGTGACGAAGGGCAGGCCTTCGATCGGGCGCTGCATGTGCCGGATCGGCTTGCCGCCATGGCTCATCAGATACAGGAAGCTCTCGGTGAGGCCGTCGGCGGCGTCCATGTCGATCACCGGCCCCATGAAGGGGAGCGGATCGGCGGTCGGGGGACCGACGAGCAGGCGGTCGGTGAGCGCCTTCACCGCGCCCAGCAGCGGCTCGGCAAGGGTGTCGCGCACGATGAGGCGGCGGGCGGACAGGCAATGCTGCCCGCTCATGTCGAAGGCGGACTGGACGATGAGCGCGGCGGCGCTGGCGATGTCCGGCGTGTCCCAGGCGATGATCGGATTGTTGCCGCTCATTTCCAGGGCCAGCAGCTTGCCGGGCTGGTCGGCGCAGGCGCGGTTGATGGCGCGGCCGGTGCGGGTCGATCCGGTGAAGAGCACGCCGTGGACGTCCGGCGCGGCGGCCAGCGCTTCGCCGATCGCCGGGCCACCAATCACGCATTGCACCTGATCGTACGGCACACCGGCCTCATGCAGCAGGCGCACCAGCATTTCGCCGGTGGCGGGCACCTTCTCGGAGGGCTTGAAGAGCACGCCATTACCGGCCAGCAGCGCCGGCACGATATGATCGACCGGGATGCGTGCGGGCAGGCAATGCGGCGTAATGATGGCGAGCACGCCATGCGGCTTGTGGCGCAGCGCGGTGCGGGCGCCCATCGCGCCTTCGCTCTGCCGCTGGCCCGTGCGTTCGGAATAGGCCTGTACGGCCTTCTCGACGCGCTCGAACAGGCTGATCACCTCTTGCCGTGTAGACCAGAGCGGCCGCCCGGTTTCGCGCGAGATCAGGGTCGCGAAGGCCTCCTCACTGGCGCGCACGCCGTTGGCGAAGCGGCGCATGGTCTCGATGCGGACAGCGGAGGAGAGGCCTGCCCATGCGGTCCAGTGGTGGGCCACCAGCGCGATCTGCGCGGCGGGGTCGGTCTCCTTTCCTTGCCAGACGGCCGCGCCCGTCGCCGGATCGAGCGATTCGAGGACGGAAGGCTCGTGCGGAGCCTCGGTGGCATGAAGCGGGGCGTGCAACATGCAGCGGCTATGCGGCGCAATTAGTTTCCAGCGGATTTACGACGCGCGCTCCGGAGCGCGCATCGGCTTATGCGCTGCGCGAGGCAAGCGGCTGGCCCGGCACCGGGCCGTGCGCCGCCCCCGTGGCGCGGATCGCCTCGATCTTGGCGTACAGCGGACCCCAGTCATCGCGCTCGGCAATGGGCGCCCAAAGGGCTTCCACTTCCTCGATATGCATCGAGCAGGGGGCGTCGGCCTGCCAATAGGGATGGTCACAGGCCTCGGGCCGTGGGGTGAGGGACTCGCGCGCGGCCCGCACCTTGTCCCACGCTGTGCCCGAATAACGCGATTCGGCATGGTCGCCACGTCGCCAATCGAAGAAGAAGCGGTCGATGAGCACATCGCTGCCGCGCAGCGCCTCGACAGCGGAGACTACGAAGGCGCGTGCCGTTTCCGCTTCCGGCGCGGTCAGGCCCAGCCGCCAGAGGAACCGCTCGATCAGGCGACTTTCATAAATGGCCGGGAAGCGCCGAAGCACCTCGATCAGCGCCTCTGTCTCGGCATGCTCCACCAGCGACTGCGCCAGTTGCGCGACATCCCAGTGGATCGCCTCGGCCTGGCGGGCGAAGGCATAAAGGCCGGTCTGGTCGAAATAGGCGGCGGTAAAGCCCGGCTCCCAGCGCGGGGTGAAGCGCCACGGCCCGTAATCGAAGCTCTCGCCGGTGATTGCGATGTTGTCGCTGTTCAACACGCCATGGACGAAGCCGGCGACCATATAGCTCGCGGCGAGATCGGCCGTCCGCGCGACGACCGCCTTCAGCAGCGTGAGCGCGGGCACCGCGCCGGGCTCCAGCGCCAGCAGATGGCGCAGGCAATAGTCGATCAGCCGTGCGCTCTCCTCGCGCTGGCCGAGATAGGCGAGCCGCTGGAAGCTACCGATGCGAATGTGGCCGTGGCTGAGCCGCACCATCACCGCCGAGCGGGTGGGGGAAGGCTCGTCGCCGCGCACCAGCGGCTCGCCGGTTTCGATGATCGAGAAAGTGCGTGAGGTGGTGACGCCCAGCGCCTCCAGCATTTCGGTCGCGAGAATTTCGCGCACGCCGCCCTTGAGGGTCAGGCGGCCGTCCGCCGTGCGGCTCCAGGGCGTGCGGCCCGAGCCCTTGGTGCCAAGATCCAGTAACCGGCCGCCGGCCGTCTCTGTTTCGCGCATCTGGGCGAAGAGGAAGCCGCGGCCATCGCCGAGATCGGGATTGTAAGTGCGGAACTGGTGGCCGTGATAGCGCAGTGCCAGCGGCCCCGGCTGCGCGCCCGGCAGGGGCGTGAAGCGGCCGAAATGGCTGATCCATTGCGCATCGTCGAGTGCCGCCAGCCCCACCGTGCGGGCCGCGCGATCGTTGCGAAAACGCAGGATCGTCTGCGGGAAATCCGCCGGCTGCACAGGGTCGGTCAGAAAATCCGCAATCGACTCTATTGCGCGTTCCGGATGAAATATGTCTGTCTTAAGCGCTGCGTCCATGCTCTGATATGGGGGGCGCCCCGGGAAAGGATCAAGCTTGTCGGGCTATGAAGACAAATATTGGTGGTCGCAGGACAATTTACGGCTGCATTACCGGGACTATCCCGGGCGCGACGATCGGCCGCCGATCCTGTGCCTGCCAGGCCTGACGCGCAACGTCCGCGACTTCGAGCCGGTGGCAGAGCGGCTGGCGGGCGAATGGCGCGTTATCGTGGTGGAACTGCGCGGGCGCGGCGAGAGCGCTTACGCCAAGGACCCGATGAGCTATGTGCCGCTGGTCTATCTGCAGGATCTGCTCAAGCTGATCGATGAGCTGGCCCTGCCGCGCTTCGTGGGGGTCGGCACGTCGCTCGGCGGGATCATGCTTATGCTAATCGCGGCGACGCGGCGCGGGAGCCTCGCGGGCGCGCTGCTCAACGATATCGGGCCGGAGATCGCCGAGGAAGGGCTGGAGCGCATCCGGCAAGGGGTCGGCACCGGTAGCGCGCAGCCGACCTGGGTGCACGCCGCGCGGGCGGTGGCGGATGTGCAGGGGGTGATCTACCCCGATTACAAGCTGACCGACTGGCTGCGCATCGCCAAGCGGCTATATCGATTGACGAGCCAGGGGCGCATCGTGCTGGATTATGACCAGCGCCTCGCCGAGCCGTTCCGGGCGCCCGGCGGTGCGGCGGGCGTCGACCTGTGGCCGGCGTTCGAGGCGATCGGCGATATCCCGCTCACCTTGGTGCGTGGCGCGCTTAGCGATCTGCTGACCGTCCAGACGGCGCAGGCGATGCAGACGCGCCTCCCGCAGCTGGATCTGGTGACGGTGCCGCGGGTGGGTCATGCACCCACGCTGGAAGAGCCAGAAGCGGTGGCGGCGCTCGACAGGCTGCTCGCCAGGATCAGCGAGAAGCCATGACGCGGCGGGCGGCCCGGCGCGATCTCTCCCGCGAGCCGCTGCGCGTGCTGCAAATTCACCGCACCTTCGATCTGGGCGGAAAGGAAGTGCGCCTTGTCCGGCTGATGAATCATTGGGGCGCGCGGATGCAGCACGACATCCTGCTGGGCGAGCCGGGCGCCACCGCGGCGCAAGCCTTGCTCGACCCCACGCTGAAGGTGCGCTTTCTCGATTCGCCCGCGTTGGAGGGGCCAGCGACCTTCGCCCGCTTCAACGCGCTGGCCAAGGCGATGCGCGGCTATGACCTCATCCTGAGCTTCAATTGGGGCGCGATCGATGGCGTCATGGCGCACCGTCTCTTCCGCCGGCTGCGCTGCCTGCCGCCGTTGATCCACCACGAAGAGGGCTTCGATGTGGACGAGGCGTTCGTCCGCCAGGCCGCTCGCAACCGCTACCGCCAGATCGCCTTGCAGGGCGCGCGGGCGCTCGTCGTCCCGTCGGCGCAGCTGGCGCATATCGCTCAGGCGGAGTGGCGGCAGTCCGCCGAGAAAGTCCACCAGATCCCCAACGGGCTGGATGTCGCCGCCTATGAAGGCACCCGGCCGGTCGCTGCGATTCCCGGGCTGGTACCGGACGGACGGCTGATCGTGGGCACCGTCGCCAATCTGCGTGCGGTCAAGAACCTGCCCCGGCTCGTCCGGGCGGTGGCGCCGCTGCGCGACCGGCTGCGTCTGGTCATCGTCGGTGACGGGGAGGAGCGGGAGGCGATTCTGGCGGAGGCGCAGCGGCAAGGGATGCACGATCTGCTGATGCCGGGTGCCCTGCCGCGCCCGCAGGATTATGTCGGCGCGTTCGATATTTTCGCATTGTCCTCCGATAGTGAGCAGTTCCCCACGGCCCTGATGGAGGCGATGGCGGCCGGCCTGCCGGTGGTCGCGACCGACGTCGGCGATACGCTCGGCATGGTCGCGCCGGACAACCGGCCCTTCATCGTGGCCCCCGATGCGACCGATGATTTTCAGGCTGCCCTTGCAGAACTGGCCGGGGATGCCGATCTGCGTCGGACTATCGGGGCAGCCAATCGCGACAGAGCGAGGCGCTGTTTCGATGAAGCCGTGATGATCCAGCTCTACGCCCGGCTCTATGGTGAGGCGGTCGGTAACGAACTGGCGTTATTTTGAGTTTTGTGGCATTTTAGCACTTGGTTTGAGGAAAATGCTGGTAAAGGCGCTCGTGGCTGGCTTGCGAAGCTGGCCGATGGGGCACTGAGGAGTTTCATTTGTTCAAGGGCTTGAAGCCGATCGTCTATGGCGGTCGCGAGGTGTGGCCGGTTATCGAAGGCGGCAAGGGCGTTGCGGTCTCCAATCACATGAGCTCCGGGGCATGGGCTGCCGCTGGCGGCATCGGCACCGTGTCGGCCGTGAATGCGGACAGCTATGATGCCGACGGCAATGTCATCCCGCAAATCTACCATGGCCGCACCCGCCAGCAGCGCCATGAAGAGCTGATCGCCTACGCCATCGAAGGTGGGGTGGAGCAGGTCAAGCGCGCTTATGAGATGGCCGGTGGCAAGGGCGCCATCAACATCAACGTGCTCTGGGAAATGGGCGGCGCGCAGGCCGTGCTGCAAGGCGTGCTGGAGCGCACCAAGGGCATGGTCGCAGGCGTGACCTGCGGGGCCGGCATGCCTTACAAGCTCAGCGAGATTGCTGCGCAGCATCAGGTCAGCTACCTGCCGATCGTCAGCTCAGGCCGCGCTTTCCGCGCGCTGTGGAAGCGGGCCTATCACAAGGCTGCGGAATGGCTGGGTGCGGTGGTCTATGAAGATCCTTGGCTGGCCGGTGGCCATAATGGCCTCTCCAATGCGGAAGACCCGACCAAGCCGGAAGACCCCTATCCCCGCGTGAAGGCGCTGCGCGACACGATGCGCGAGGGCGGCATCAGCGACGAAGTGCCGATCGTGATGGCCGGTGGCGTCTGGTATCTGCGGGACTGGAGCGACTGGATCGACAATCCGGAGCTGGGCGCGATTGCCTTCCAGTTCGGCACCCGTCCGCTGCTCACCCAGGAAAGCCCGATTCCGCAGGCGTGGAAGGAGAAGCTCATGACGCTGGAGGAAGGCGACATCCTCCTCCACCGCTTCTCGCCGACCGGCTTCTATTCCTCCGCGATCCGCAATCCCTTCCTGCGCGATCTCGAGGCGCGCTCGGAGCGGCAGATCGCCTTCTCCATGGAGGAAGCGGGCGACCATAACCATCAGCTCGATGTCGGCATCAAAGGCCGCAATTACTGGGTGACCCGCAACGATCTGCTGCGCGCTCGCGAGTGGGTGCTGCAGGGCTATGAGACTGCGCTCAAGACACCCGACAACACGCTGGTCTTCGTGACCGACGAGGACCGGGCTGTCATCCGCAAGGATCAGGCTGATTGCATGGGCTGCCTCTCGCACTGCGGTTTTTCGTCGTGGAAGGACCATGACGATTATTCGACCGGTCGCCTCGCCGATCCGCGCAGCTTCTGCATCCAGAAGACCCTGCAGGACGCAGTGCATGGCGGCGATGTCGACAAGAACCTGCTGTTCGCCGGCCATGGCGCCTATCGCTTCAAGCAGGACCCCTTCTATTCCAACGGGTTCGTGCCGACCGTGAAGCAACTGGTCGACCGCATCCTCACCGGGGATTGATGAGCATGATGCGCACGCCGGACATGCCGGGCCTCGCCATCCTCAAATATCGCGCGGCGGATTATCAGGTGGTCCGCTCGGGCCGTTTCGTGATCTGCGCCGTGAGCGGGGTGGAAATCCCGCTCGGCGAACTCGCTTACTGGAGCGAGGCGCGGCAGGAAGCCTATCGCAGCGCGATTGAGGCGACGAAGGCGTTGGCGGGTTGAAGAGCGGAAGCCAGCCCCACCTTTCCCTTTCTCGTCACTCCGGACTTGATCGGGGGTCTCGCTGCCTTTTGTGGTGAGCGAAGAAGAAGCGGGATCCCGGATCAAGTCCGGGATGACGTGAGGTTAGGAGCGCGCTGTTCGCTCAAACCCAGCCTTCGAGAATCTGATCCGGCGGCCGGTCGCCGCCGACCCACATGCGGATGTTGGCGATCACTCGTTCGCCCGAGGCGATGCGGCCCTCGAAGGTCGCCGAGCCCATATGCGGGGTCATCACCACATTGGGCAGAGCGAGCAGGCGCGGGTCGATCTGCGGCTCGAACTCCCACACATCGAGGCCGGCGCCGGCAAGCTGCCCGGCCTCCAGCGCTTCGATCAACGCTTCCTCGTCCACGATGCCGCCGCGCGAGGCGTTGATAAGATAGACATGGGGACGCAATAGCCCGATGCGGCGCCGGTCGATCAGGTTCTCGCTCTGCGCATTGCGCGGCGTGTGGATCGTCAGGATGTCGATGCTGCGCAGCATCTCGTCGAGGTCGGGGTGCCAGATCGCATCCACTTCCTGCTCGGCGACCTCGGGCAGGCGGTGGCGATTATGATAATGGATGGAGAGCCCAAAGGCGCGGGCGCGGCGGGCGACGGCGCGGCCGATGCGGCCCATGCCGACGATGCCGAGCGCCTTGCCGCCGATGCGATGGCCGAGCATGTTGCTGGGGCTCCAGCCGGTCCACTCGCCCGAGCGCACCAGCTTCTCGCCCTCGGCCAGACGGCGCGGCACCGAGACGATGAGCGCCATGGTCATGTCCGCCGTGTCCTCGGTCAGCACGCCGGGCGTGTTGGTGACAATGATGTTCTTCGCGCGGGCGGCGGGCAGGGCGATGTGGTTCACGCCGGCGCCATAATTGGCAATCAGCTGCAGCGCATCGCCTGCGCCCGCGATCAGATCGGCATCGAGATCGTCCGTCACCGTGGGCACCAGCACGTCGCACTGCTGCATGGCCTCATGCAACTCGGCGCGGGCCATAGGATGATCGTCGACATTGAAGCGGGCGTCGAACAGTTCGCCCAGCCGGGCTTCCACCGCTTGCGGCAGACGCCGCGTCACGATCACGCGGGGCGAAGCGGGCCGGGGACGCCTGGACATGTGGCGGGAATGCTCAGGCGAGAGCGGAAAGGCAAGCGGCAATTCGCGCAAGGCTGCTTCCGGTTGATGCCATGCGGTGGCCGTGGCAGAAGCGGGCCTTATGGTGTGGGCATTTTCCGGGAGATTGATGGCATGAACGCGCGCGGGCTATTTACGGCTTTTGCGGCGCTGGCCCTGGGATTGGGACTCGGGCTGGGCGCTGCCGACGCGCAGGCGCAAACCGGTCGCCCGACACCCTATTGGGCCTCCCTCTCCAAGGGGGAGGCCAAGATGCGCGTGGGGCCGAGCGCCGACTATCCGGCGAGCTGGATCTACCGCCAGCGCGACCTGCCGGTGAAGGTGGTCGAGGTCTATACCAATTGGCGCAAGATCGAGGATCCGGACGGCACGCAGGGCTGGATGCACGTGCGGCTGCTCAAGGATGAAGCGACCGCGATCGTGAAGGATGGCATTGCCCAGATGCGCGACGGCCCCTCCGAGAGCGCCCGCCTTCTGTTCCGGCTGGCGCCGGGCGTCGTGGGGCGTCTCTCTGGCTGTTCCGATGGCTGGTGCGCGATGGAGGTGAACGGCCGGCGCGGCTATGTGCAGGCCGCGAGCCTGTGGGGCGCGCTGGACTGACGGTAACCTAAGTGTGGGCGTGCCCATCAAGGCACGCCAGCGGCGCCTCTCCGATTATCGCGGAAGCGTCGCAGCTTCCCTCGCCAGCGCTTCTATGGCTGCGGGATCGAGCGGCCCCTTGGGCACAACCCAGCTTCCGCCCACGCAGCCGACGAAGGATTGAGCCAGCCATTCCGGCGCATTGGCCGCGGTGATGCCGCCGGTCGGGCAGAAGCGCACGCCGCCGAACGGCGCCGCCAAGGCTTTGAGCGCGGGCAGGCCGCCGCTGGTCGAGGCCGGGAAGAATTTGAAGCGCTCAAGCCCGAGATCCAGTCCGCGCATGATGTCCGCCGCCGTAGCGACGCCGGGGAGCAGGGTGGCCCCATTGGCGATCGCGGCCTTGCCGAGCGGCTCGGTGAGGCCGGGCGACACGATGAACTGCGCGCCCGCCTCCAGCGCCTGATCGAGCTGCCGGGGGTTGAGCACGGTGCCGGCCCCGACCACGGCGCCGGGGACCTGCGCCATTTCGCGCATCACCTCGAGCGCGACTGGGGTGCGCATGGTGACCTCGAGGGCCGGCAGGCCCCCGGCGACCAGCGCCTGCGCCAGCGGGACGGCATCGGCCACGGACTCCACGATCAGCACCGGAATCACCGGCGCCAGCGCTATTACGTCATCGACAGTCATGCTCATGCTTTCTTCTCCCGCCATGCAGCGGCGGCGCCATAAAGGCCAATTTCAGGATGGGTTGCCAAGCGAACCGGAACGGTTCTCATCAGGGCTTCAAAGCGACCCTTTGCGGTGAAACGATCATGGAAGGCACTATTGTTCACGAGGAAGTCGCGCATCCGTTGCGTCAGTCCGCCGGCCAGCACCACATGATGCGGCCCTTGCGCCAGTGCGAGGTCGCCGGCCGTGGCGCCATAGCTCATGCACAGGCGCTCCAGCGCCGTGCGGGCGAGGGGGTTGCTGCCCTCCAGCGCGGCGGCCCACAGGTCCGCGTCGTTCATCAGCGTGACCGGCGCCTGGCTGATCGTCGCCAGCGCCCGGTAGAGTGTATTGAGCCCCGGTCCGGAGACGATCCGCTCCGTCGAGACCCGCACGAGATCGGTGCGCAACTGCGCGAGAATGCGGCCCTCCAGCGCGTCGAGCGGGGCAAAATCCACATGGCCGCCCTCGGTCGCGACGATATGCGGCATGCCCTCGTCAAAGGCGATCATCGCCACGCCAAGACCGGTGCCGGGGCCAAGAATGGTCACCGAGCCATTTTCAGGAAAAGCCTCGTCCGGTCCGAACAGCAGCGGCAGATCGCTGAGCGGCAGCCGCGCAATGGCGTGGGCCACCGCCTCGAAGTCATTGACCAGCCGCACCGCCGCAACGCCGAGATCATCGGCCAACTGGGCAGGACGGATGATCCAGCTTGAGTTTGTGAGCTTGATGACCTCCCGCCCGATGGCCGTGGCAAAGGCGATGGACACCCGCTCGGGCGCCGGTCCCTCGTCATCGGCTAGAAAGGCCTGCCAGCAGCTTTGCAGGCTGGCATGATCCGCGACCTTGTATTTACGCACGGTACCCAGCGTGGGCACGCCGCGCGCATCGAGCGTCGCACGGGCGAAGCGGGCATTGGTGCCGCCAATGTCGGCGGCGACAAGATCGGTCATAGTTCCGCATCCATGGCTGCCAGCAGCGGCGAGGCGCCGGCTTCCGCCAGATCGCTATTATGGCGGAACAGGGCGAACAGTTCCCGACCGGTGTCATAGGGCGGCGGTGGCGCATCGGCCTGATCGCGCGCGTCCCATTCCGCGGCACCCACCTTTGCTTCCAGCGTGCCGCTCTCGGCGCAGACGCGGACGATGTCGCCATTGCGCAGCTTGCCGATCGGGCCGCCACCCAGCGCCTCGGGCGAGAGGTGAATGGCCGCCGGCACCTTGCCGCTCGCGCCGGACATGCGCCCGTCGGTCACCAGAGCGACTTTGAAGCCCTTGTCCTGCAACACGCCCAGCGGCGGGGTGAGCTTGTGCAGCTCTGGCATTCCATTGGCGCGCGGCCCCTGGAAGCGCACGACAACCACGACGTCCCGATCCAGCTCGCCCGCCTTGAATGCGGCCATGACCTGATCCTGATCGGAGAACACACGGCACGGCGCCTCGATGGTCCAGCGTTCGCGGTCCACGGCACTGGTCTTCATGATGCAGCGGCCAAGATTGCCGGCGAGCAGCCGCATTCCGCCATCCGCGCTGAACGGATTGGAGAGCGGGCGCAGGATCGCCTCATTACCCGGCGCAGTCGGCGGCGCATCCCAGACGAGCGCGTCATTTTCCAGCGTCGGCATCCGCCCGTAATCGGTGAGGTCGGCGCGGGCGACGGTCATCACATCGCGGTGCAAGAGGCCACCGCGCAGCAATTCGGTGATGATCCAGGCCATGCCGCCTGCCGCGTGGAAGTTGTTCACATCGTCCGCGCCATTGGGGTAGACGCGCGCCAGCAATGGGACGGCGGCAGACAGCTCGGCCAGATCCTTCCAGTCGATGACGATTCCTGCCGCCCGCGCGATGGCGGGCAGGTGGATGGCATGATTGGTCGATCCGCCGGTCGCCAGCAGCCCGACGGCGGCATTCACGATTGCCTTTTCATCGATGCACTTGCCGAGCGGGCGATAATCATCGCCGTCCCAGCCGATGGAGGCGACACGATGCACGGCGGCCCGGGTCAGCTCGCTGCGCAGCTTGGTGCCGGGATTGACGAAGGCAGCGCCGGGCATGTGCAGGCCCATCACTTCCATCATCATCTGGTTGGTGTTGGCCGTGCCGTAGAAGGTGCAGGTGCCCGCGCCATGATAGCTGGCGCTCTCGCTCTCCAGCAGTTCCTCGCGCCCAACCTTGCCCTCGGCATAGAGCTGGCGGATGCGCTGCTTCTCCTTGTTGGCGAGGCCCGAAGGCATCGGCCCGGCGGGGACGAAGATGGTGGGGAGGTGGCCAAAGCGCAGCGCGCCCATCAACAGGCCGGGCACGATCTTGTCGCAGATGCCGAGCATCAACGCGCCCTCGAACATCGCATGGCTGAGCGCCACGGCGGTCGCGAGCGCGATGGTGTCCCGCGAGAAAAGCGAGAGCTCCATGCCGGCCAGGCCCTGCGTCACGCCGTCGCACATGGCCGGCACGCCGCCCGCAACCTGCGCGGTGGCGCCGACTTCCCGCGCCGCGATCTTGATCGCCTCCGGGTAGCGGCCATAGGGCTGATGCGCCGAGAGCATGTCGTTGTACGCCGTGACGATGCCGATGTTCATGGCATTGCCCGCGCGGATCGCCGGCTTGTCCTCGCCGCTGGCGGCAAAGCCATGGGCGAGGTTGCCGCAGGAAAGCCGATCCCGGTTGGTGCCGGCATCGCGCCCGCGCTCGATGAGGTCGAGATATTTGCGGCGACTGACCGCGCTGCGCTGGACGATGCGCTGCGTGACGGCGGCGACGGTGGAATTGAGATCAGTCATACCAGCTTGCTCCATCGCGCTCGATCAAGGCAATGCCAGCGGATGGCCCCCAGGTGCCGGCGGCATAATGCACGACCTGCTGGCCGGATTCCTGCCAGCTCTGCGTGATGGAATCGATCCAGGTCCACTGCGCTTCCACCTCGTCGCGGCGCACGAACAATGTGGTGTCGCCCTCCAGCAGATCCAACAGTAGCCGCTCATAGGCGATCCGTCGGCGCTCACCGGCAAAGGCGTGTGTGAGCGAGACGTCGAGGCCGACTTCCTGCAGCTTCACGCCATCCCGGTCGAGCCCCGGCCGCTTGGCCATGATGCACAGGCGGATGTTCTCGTCCGGCTGCAGGCGGATGATCAGCGAATTGGGCTCCAGCGCGCGATCATAGCCGTTGCGGCGGAAAATGCTGTGCGTCACCGGCTTGAACTGGATGAGAATTTCCGACTGGCGGTTGGGCATACACTTGCCGGTGCGCAGGTAGAACGGCACGCCCGTCCAGCGCCAATTGTCGATATGGGCCTTCAACGCCACGAAGGTCTCGGTATCGCTCTCCTTGCCCAGTTCCTCGGCATAGCCGGCGATGATCTTGCCCTTCACCGCGCCGTCGCGATACTGGCCGCGCACGCTGTGGGTGCGGACCGTTTCGGGCGTCATCGGCCGCAGCGAGCGCAGCGCCTTCACCTTCTCGTCGCGCACCGAGGTGGAATCCATCCGCGCGGGCGGCTCCATGGCGATGATCGAGAGGATCTGGAGCATGTGGTTTTGCACCATGTCCTTGAGCGCGCCGACGCCGTCATAATAAGAGACGCGGCCCTCCAGCCCCACCGTCTCGGCGACGGTGATCTGGACATGATCGATCGCCCCGCCATTCCACAGCGGCTCGAACAGGCGGTTGCCAAAGCGCAGCGCCATCAGGTTCTGCACCGTTTCCTTGCCCAGATAATGGTCGACGCGGAAAATCTGCTCTTCATCGAACAGGTCGCCAATGGCGTCGTTCACCACCTTGGACGAGGCGAGATCCTTGCCGATGGGCTTTTCCATGGCGATACGGGTGTGCGCATCGACCAGACCAGCGGCGGCGAGACCCTGGGCGGTGGGCGCAAAGAGCGAGGGCGGGGTGGACAGATAGACTGCGATGGGACCCTCGCCCAGCGCCTTCGCCCGTTTCGCCAGCGCATCGAAATGCGCCTGCTCGCCGGCAGACACGGCGCAATAGCTGATCTTTTCGAGAAAAGCGGTGACGCGCGCCTCATCATGATGCTCATCGGCGAGATAGGTCGCCAGCGCCTTGCGGATGGTTTCACGAAAGGCCGCGTCATCCATCTCGGACCGGCCGGAGGCGAGGATGTTGAACGGCTCGGGCAGCAGCCCGTCGCACAGCAGATGGTAGAGCGAAGGAAACAGCATCCGGTGCGCCAGATCGCCGGTGGCGCCGAACAGGATGAGTGTCGCGGACTTTTCGAACAAGACTGGGGACCCTTCGTGGCCTGATGAATTGCGCACCTGAGCGGGACATTACAGGCGCACGACTTTGGTGCAACCGCACAATCGGACCCGTTTTCGATGAAAGCGCAGGGGAGCGCTCTACCTTTACGTGATCGCGAAGGGCCAGAATTCCTTCAACCGGCGCTATGGGAGGCAGCCGCAAGGCATTGTTCGCCGGCGCAAAATCTTGCTTCGCGCGCGGTTGGTCACGGTGAATTCTGGCTTGCCAGACGGGCAGCGGTTCCGCAGGAGCGCACATGCGGCGGGGGCGGTTCTCATCATTCGACCCTCGAATACAGACCGACCAGCCTTCGGGGGAGAGATACATGGCGCAGTCCCATGCAGACGGGCAGCGGATCGACATCGAGACCATTCTGGACCGGCCTTACGGGGCCTGGCGCTGGTACATCTTTGCGCTCTGCGGCATCGCCATGGCGATGGAGGGCTTCGACATGTACATGCTCGGGGCCATCGTGCCGGCTCTTGCTGCGGGTCTTGCTGTCGAGCCAGCCGCGATTTCCGCCGTGTTCGTGGCGCAGGGCATCGGCCTGGCCTTGGGCTACGCCTTCATCGCACCGCTGGCAGATCGGGTTGGACGCAAGCCGATCGTCATTCTGTGCGTGCTCGGCTTCGGCCTGGTCACGCTTGTCACGGCCTTGGCATCGACCCTGACGGCGGTGTCGCTCCTGCGGCTGGTCGCCTTTGCGTTTTTCGGCGGCATCACGCCCAACATCATCGCGATGGTGGCGGAGATTTCGCCGCGCCGCATCCGGCCCCGCCAGATCATTCTGGTCACGGCCTGCTTTGCATTCGGCTCGGCGATGGGCAGTGCGCTTGCGCCTTTGATCGTTCATCGGCTCGATTGGTGGGGCGCGTTTCTGGCGGGTGGCGCCGCACCGCTGCTGCTCCTGCCGGTGCTGATCTTCACTCTGCCTGAATCTCCACGCTTTCTCGTCACCGCCGGGCGCAGCACTGCACAAGTCAACCGCGTCCTGCGGCACATCACGCGCCACGTCAGCGACACGGCCCATTATTTTCTCGATGAACCGCCAGCCGGCCGGGCGTCACTTAAGTCCGTCTTTGCCGAGGGGCGGCTCGCCATGACGCTCTTGTTCATGCTGGCGGGCGGCATGATGATGTTCGTCGGCAATGCCGTGGCCTCCTGGGCGCCGACCTTCTGGCACATGCAGGCCGGCTTCCCGATGGCGGATGCGGCGGCGCTGTTCGCCCTTTCCTCAGTGGGCGCGATCGTGTGGCCGTTCATCATGATCGCGCTGGTCGGGTGGATCGGCGTCAAGCGCACCCTGCTCTTCTGCTATTTCGCGGGTGGCATCTCGATGCTCGTCTACATGGTCCAGCCGTTCACGCCTGCACTGGCTGCCTTCATGGCGATTGCCTTCGGCGCCTTCGTGGTCGGCTCGATCAGCGGGCTCTATGCCTTCATCTCAGCCGCCTATCCCACGCAGATCCGCTCCACGGCGCTTGGCTGGACGGCCGGGGCGGGGCGCCTGCTCGCGATCATCGGGCCGGCGACCGGCGGCTGGCTGCTGGCGCAGGGTGTTGGGCCGTTCGGCGTGGCGCTGGCCTTCGGGCTGCCGCTGTTCATCGCCGGCATCGCCGTGGCGTTCGTCCGCAGCAAGGCGTGAGTGCTCCTGCGAAGGCAGGAGCCCAGGGCGCAAAAGCCGGGCCTTGCTGCCCTAGGCTCCTGCTTTCGCAGGAGCACTATGCTGATTAAACCGCGTCAGCCTTCCTGCAGGCGATCGAACCGCTCCCGATGCGCGTCGATCTCTTCGCGATGCATCTGCGCCCATTTGCCGAGCCGGATCGCTTCGCGGGCCAGCGAATGGCCGAGCGGGGTGAGGGCGTAATCCACCTGCGGCGGGGTCGTCGGATGGACGGTGCGGTTGACCATGCCGTCCCGCTCCAGTGCGCGCAGCGTGCGGGTCAGCATCTGCTGCGAGATACTGCTCACCTCCCGCCGGATCTGGTTGAAGCGCATCGTGCCGTCACCAAGAGCCGCAACCACCGGCAGCGTCCATCTGTCACCGAATCGCGCGAGGGTCTGCGTGATCCGCATGCACTCCTTGTGCGACGTCACGGTGAGGCGGGTGGTGGTCATATCCATGTGACTAGGTCTCGAAAAAATGCGTTCTTGTTGGTTCTAGAGGTCCACCCTAGCTGGTTGCAAACAGAAACTGATCTTCCTGATCCGTCTCTCAAGAGCAATTTACGAAAGGGCCGACCATGACCGTGTTGCATATCGATTCCAGCATTCAGGGCGAAAACTCCATCACCCGCCAGATTTCGGCAGCCATTTTCGAGCGCCTCAAGGCGGAGCAGCCCGGCGCGGACGTGCGCTATCGCGATCTCGCCGCCCAGCCGCTGCCCCACCTGACGCTGCCCGGCTTCGGCACGGACGAGGCGGCGGCGGTGCTGGCTGAATTCCTGGACGCGGACACCGTCGTGATCGGCGCGCCGATGTACAATTTCACCATTTCCACCCAGCTCAAGGCGTGGATCGATCATATCGCGGTGGCCGGCAAGACCTTCCGCTATGATGAAAGCGGCAATGCCATCGGCTTGGCAGGCGACAAGCGCGTGATCGTCGCGCTCTCGCGCGGCGGCTTTTACGGCGCGGGCACGCCTGCCGCCGCTGTCGAACATGCGGAGAGCTATCTGCGCGCCGTCTTCGGCTTCATCGGCATCGTGCCCGAGTTCATCGTGGCAGAAGGCGCTGCCGTCGGTCCAGAGCATCGCGCTGCCGGCATCGAGGCGGCGCTCGCCGCCGTCGATCAGCTTGAGGTGAAGGTGGCGGCCTGACCGGCCGCCTAACCCTTACCGCTCCGACAGATAATAACGGTCCTTTGCGGAAAGATCGTCGGCCAGCTCATAGACAATGGGCTGGCCGGTCGGGATTTCGAGGCCCGTAATCTCGTCGTCGGGGATGTTCGAGAGGTGCTTGACCAGCGCGCGCAGCGAATTGCCATGCGCTGAAATGAGCACGCGCTTGCCGGCCTTCAGCTCGGGAGCGATCCGGCCCTCCCAATAGGGCAGCACGCGCGCGATGGTATCCTTCAGGCTCTCCGTCGCCGGGATGGCGATGCCGGCATAGCGCCGGTCCTTGCTCAGGTCGAATTCGCTGCCGGCCTCCAGTGGCGGCGGCGGCACGTCGAAGCTGCGGCGCCAGATCTTCACCTGCTCATCGCCATGCTTGGCTGCCGTCTCGGCCTTGTCGAGGCCCGTCAGGCCACCATAATGCCGCTCGTTGAGCCGCCAGTCCTTTTCCACCGGCAGCCAGAGCCGCTGCATTTCCTCGAGCGCCAGATTGAGCGTCTTGATCGCGCGGGTCTGCAGCGAGGTGAAGCACTGGTCGAAATCGAGGCCCTTGTCCCGCATCAGCGCGCCGGCAGCCTTGGCTTCGGCAGCGCCTTTCTCGGTCACGTCGACATCCCACCAGCCGGTGAAGCGGTTCTCCAGGTTCCAGGCCGACTGGCCATGGCGGATGAGGACGAGGGTGGGCATGAGGTCTTATCTCCCGATCTTCGGCGGTTTTACCGTTATCGGGCCTGATAGCGGGATTTGGTGTGAGCGCAATCCGTTCGGGCGGGTCTTGAAGACGCGCAGAGACGCTTCAGGCGTGCTCGAGGGTCGCGGCGTGGCCACGCGCTTGAAGCGCTTTCAGCATCGTCTGATAATGCTGCACATAGCTCTGATAGGCGGCTTTCTCATCCGGGTGCATCGCCGTTGTGGCCTGCGCTTCGAATTGCTGGATCTGGCTCTGGAGAAAGCCCGGATCCCACAACGTCTTCATCTCGTAAACTCCCATATTGCTGGCAGAAAACTGCGCCGGGGCCGGTTGGTTCCGGCAAAAGCGATCGGCTGCGTTAAATGTTGAGAAACCACCGGCGCGGGCTGTCTTTTCGACCGGGATCACTGCCGCAAGCGCCCTTGTCCGCCCGAGCACAATTCGCCATGGATGAGCGCATCATCCCATTGCAGCAAAGGAGCAGGAACCATGGCGATCACCCGCACTGTCCACCTTCATGAAGGCCCCGGCGGTCCCTTTGAATCGATGTTCGTCGGCGATGCGGATGCAGGCGATCAGCCAGGTGTGCTGCTGTTCCCCAACTTCATGGGCACCAAGGAATGGGATTTCGCCAAGGCCGAGACGCTGGCGGCACAGGGCTACAAGGTGCTGGTCGTGGACTATTACGGGCAGGGCAAGCGCGCTACGGATATGGAAAGCGCTGGCAAGCTGCTGCATGATTTCATGACGGATCGGCAGGCGGTGAAGACCCGGCTGCTCGATGCCCTTGCGGAGCTGCGCGGCTTGCCGGGCGTGGATGGCAGTCGGATCGGCGCCATCGGCTTTTGCGCCGGTGGCAAATGCGTGCTCGATCTCGCGCGTGCCGGGGCGGACATCAAGGTCGGCGTTTCCTTCCATGGCGTTTATGACGCGCCGCCATTCGCCAATGCGCCGATCACTGCCAAGCTGATGATTTGCGACGGGTGGAACGACAATCTCTGCCCGCCCGAGGCCAAGCTGGCGCTGTGCAAGGAACTGGCCGCGGCGGACGTGGACTTCCAGTTCACCACCTACAGCCGCACCGGTCACGCCTTCACGGCGGACGATGTGCCGCTGAATGCGGACCGCAGCTTCGGCTTCGAGCCGGAAACCAACCGCCGGAGCTGGCGCGCGGCGATGGCCTTTCTGGGCGATGAGCTGGGGTGAAGTGAAGTAGAGCGGCCCGACGAGCGAGGGCTCGGCGTATAGAAAAGCCCCTCCCCTTCAGGGGAGGGGCTAAAGGACAGTTTCAGACCGCCCTCAAATATCCCCGACCATCTCCGCCAGCGTGGCGAGGCAGTCGCGCGCGAGTTGCATGGAGCGCTCCGGGCTCCAGCCCTGGGCGGTGTCCGGCAGGTCGTCATTGTCCTTGAACGGCATTTCCAGCGTCATCGCCACCGCGCCGTAGCGCTCGGCGATCTGGGCGGTGGCCATGGAGAGATTGGCCTTGCCCGGCCGCGCCTCGGGATAGCCCAAGCGGGTCTGGAAGTCCGGCGTGCGGATGGCCAGGGTGTCGCGATAGCGACGGAACAGTGCGAGCTGCGTGTCCTTGATCGAGGGAATGCCCTCGAACCCGGCGAGAAAGACGGCGGGGATCGCCTCGTCGCCATGCACGTCCATGGCGAAGGCGACGCCGGTCTGGTCCATGCGATTGCGCACGCAGAGCACTTCCGGCGCGCGGTCGGCCTGCGGCTCGTGCCATTCGCGATTGAGATTGATACCCCGGGCATTGGTGCGCAGATGGCCGCGAAAGGCGCCATCCGGGTTCATATTCGGCACGATGTAGAAGCGGCAGGCGGCACGCAGGGCGCGCGCGTGGGCGTTGGTGGGGTCGGTCAGCATGTCGAGCGCGCCTTCCATCCACCATTCCGCCATCGTTTCGCCGGGATGTTGGCGGGCAATCAGCCAGACCGGCTTGTCGCCGCTCCCCAATTCCAGGCAATCGATCGGGCGCCCGTCCAGACTCTCGCCCAGCTGGCGCACCGATACGCCTTCGCAGGCCGCCGCTTGCGCCACGAGATCATGATGCCGCTCCTGTGAGTAAGGCGCGAAATAGGCGAACCATGCGGCATCACCGACGAGCGTGTAGTCGATGGTGAGGGTGCCGCCATCGACGCCGGGATCGTAGCGGCTGGCGGCACGGCCCCAGCGCTCGCGATCTTCCGATACGCAGGCAGCATAACCGGGCCAGCCATCGGGGTAAGCGGATTGCGCAAGTCCGGTGATGCGCAAGGTCAGGCGCGTGCCCGCCGGCGCGGCAGCGCGAAAGTGGAACCACTGGAAGAAATCGCTCTCATGGTCCTTGTGGATGGAGAGAGTCGCGGTGGTGCCGTCGATCGCCTCGACACGGATGTTGCCGCTATCGAAGCTGCTGTTGATGCGAAGGGGCGGAGTGCTGCCTGTCTGCTGTGCGGTCATGGCACCGTGATAGTCTCGCCGGACGTGCCGGGAAAGCCCTTGAACAGCGCATCGGCAAGGCGACCGACCACGAGGCCGGGCTGGGCGGCCGGCGTGCCTTCCTTGGCCTGCGTCTCAGCGCGACCTTCCCACACAACCACCTTGTCGCCCGCGCGGCGCAACTGCACGCGCATCCGGTTCACGATCACCGGCTTGGGTTTACCGGAGAGATTGATGCCGATGCCAAGGCCGACGCCGCTGCCATAAGAACCGGTCGATCCGCCCACGCCGACGCTCACCGGGGAGCGTGCGGGCAGGGGCGCGATCGTTTCCCGCCCCATGTCCACAACCGCCTCATATTGCGCTGCCCCTGCACCGGATGCGCCGGGCTGGAGGGGAGAGAAGCCCGTCCGCGCCAGCGCCGCGCTCACGGCGTTGGCGGCGGTGCGGAATTCGAGGCTGGCGCTATCGTCCGGATTGCCGGGCATGATGAGCACGCTTCCCTGCCGGGCGACGTCCGGCTGATGAAATCGGGTGACGTCGACAGGCCCGGTGGATGTCGCGCAGCCACCCAGGGCGAGCGCGCCGAGCACAATGGCCGCGACGCCGGCCTTGCGTGAGGCGAATCGCCGACGACTCTCGATGTTGGGAGTCGCCCGCCCATGGAGCGGCGGCATGGGAAAACTGCTCGTCATGGCCTTGCATCCCTTATCATCTGGCCATCTCTCTGAAATGGCGTCTCATCGGTCGAGTTTGCACCGGAAATGCTGCATGATGGCTTAACGATTGTTCAGGAAAGCGGTTGCCGACATGAGGGGACGGGGCTGCGCAAAACTTGCACCGCCGCCTTGACTTTCCGGAGGCTGACCCATAGAGGCGCGGCTTCGAATTTTCCGTCACCCAAGAATCATTTGGACCCGATCATGAAGATCCGCAACTCGCTCAAGTCGCTCAAGGACCGTCACCGGGACAACCGCGTGATCCGCCGTCGTGGGCGCACCTACGTCATCAACAAGACGCAGCGTCGCTTCAAGGCCCGCCAGGGCTGAAGACGCGCGGCGGGGCGCTTTCGCCCTGCCTCTGCCAATCAGGCGCCCGGTCAGTTGCTGGCCGGGCGTTTTGGCGTGTCCGTCACGGCTGATCTGTGGCTGCGCGTGTTCGCCAGCCGTCGATGAGAACATCCAGCGCCAGGATGAAGCTGTCCCGGTCCGCCTCGACCTGAACCGCGCGAAGCGTCGTCCAGCCCGTGACGAGCGCCTGGACGGACCGCTGTGCGACGGCGGCCATCTCCGCGCTCAGGCCGAGCGCGGTCAACTCCTTCACGATCTGGCCGATCAGATGGTTGCCAGCTCCCCGCTGCGCGCGGGTGACGGCAATGAGCTGACGCGCATCGCGTATGGATGTCTGCGCGTCCCATAAGGCGATGCCGAAATCATGCAGCCATGCCCACCAGCTTTCTGCCGGCGGCACCGAGTCAAGGCAGGCCTTGAAAATGGAGATGGACATGAGTGCGTGGAGGGCCTGCTTGTCCTCCACATGCCAGTAAAGCGATGAGACGCTGACGCTGAGCCGGGTGGCGATCTTCCGCAGGCTGACCGCCGCCAGCCCTTCTTCCTTCAGCAGCGCAATGGCTTCCTCGACGATCCCGTCCTGATCCAGCTTCGCGAATGACATGCTGCTCCCTTGACAGTTTGCCGGTGAAAAAGCATCAATCGCTAAACGAACGATGTTCGATTAGGAGCGGGCCCCATGTATCCTTTCACCCCTGGCAGCTACGCGCCGCGCAACGGCTGGTACGTCGCCGCATTTGTGCGCGAAATCGGCGAGGATTTGCTCAGCCGGTGGATTCTGAACGAGCCGGTTGTTCTGTACCGCAAGGAAGATGGCACGGCCGTGGCGGTGGAGGGGCGCTGTCCGCACCGGCATTATCCCCTGGGCGCGAGCAAGCGCGTCGGCGATGCGATCCAATGCGGCTATCACGGCATCACCTTCGATTCATCTGGGGCCTGCACGATGGTGCCGAGCCAGAGCACCATTCCCGGTGTCTACCGGATCAAGAGCCACCCACTGGTCGAGCGCGGGCTATGGGCGTGGATCTGGCCAGGCGATCCCGACAAGGCGGACGAGTCGCTCATCCCGACGCTGGACGAGATCGGCTTCAACATTCCCGGCATGATCCCGGATGCCTTTTATTCCATGCATGTGGATGGGCGCTATCAACTGCTCAACGATAATCTGCTGGACCTGAGCCATCTCGGCTATCTCCATGCCACGTCGATCGGCACGCCCGATGATGCCGCGACGCCCGAAGTACGCGACCTCAATGATCGCCGCCTGTCGAGCCGGCGGATCATGCGCGATACGCCGATGCCGCCTTATCATGACCGCAGCGTGCACGACGGGCTGGTCGATCGTATCTCCGGCATGGATTTCTTCTTCCCCGGCTTTCACGCAGGGATTGGGGAATCCCGCTATCCGCAGGGTCATGAGAAGGCCGGCGAGGTGCTCCACACCAGCCGGGTCTGGCATGCCGTCACCCCGGCGAAGAAGACCAGCTGCAACTACTTCTTTGCGATGAGCGCGCCGTCACAGGCGCGGGTGGACGACGCCCGCCGGCGTCTCGAGCCGGTGCTGGATGAGGACAAGTTCGCGACCGAGGAAATCGAGAAGATCATTTCCACGCTGGACGTCCTCCCGCCCGAGCTGATGCTCAAAAGCGACGGAACGGCGGTGCAGGGGCGGCGTATCCTCCAGGCGATGATGGACCGCGAGAAGGCCGAGCTAGAGGGGGCCTGACCGTGAGCGGACGGCCCGCGCGTCAGGCGGCCAGCAGGTCGCGCTGATCGGGGTGGCGCTCGAAATAGGTGACGACGTAGCTGCACACCGGCCGGATCTTGAGGCCGCGTGCGCGCGCATCGTCGAGCAGCCCGGCGACCAGATCGGCCGCGACGCCCTTCCCCCGCAAAGCCGGTGGGGTGAAGGTGTGCGTGATCGCCAGCGTGTCGCCATCGCGCTCATAGGTAGCGAAAGCGATCTCGCCGTCCACTATGATCTCGTATCGATTGCGCTCGGCATTGTCCTGAACCGCGTGGGCCATGACCTGCTCCTTATTCTGCTGCCTCGGCAAAGGTGCTGCCGGGTCTTTTGGCAGCATACATCGCCATATCCGCGCGAGTAAGGGCGGAAAATTCCGTGTCACCTTGTTCGAGGGCCGTCCAGCCGACGGAAATAGACAGCGGCAGCAGCACGCCTTCGTGCAAGCAGGCCGATTCCGCGATCATGCGCTGGAGCCGCCGGGTGGTTTCCTCCACGGCCTCAGGGTCAAGATCGTCCAGCAACAACGCGAACTCATCACCGCCCATGCGGGCCGCGACGTCTGTAGACCGCAGCCCATTCGCGAGAAGGCGCGCCATATGCACCAGAGCGGCATCGCCGGCGCCATGGCCAAAGCGATCGTTGATCCGCTTCATCGAGTTCACATCGATGAACACCAGTGCGCATTTGCCTTCATGCCGTTCGAGCCGGTCCAGCCGATCCCGAAGGCAGTTCATGAAATGCCGCCGATTGTAGAGCGGGGTGAGCGTATCGCGAATGACGAGTCGTTCAAGTTCCTTGTTGGCGGTTTTAAGAAGGGACAGCTCCCGGCGGAGTATATCCAACTCCTGCTCAAGCGCTGAAATGTCAGGTGCGGGAAGATCGAGTGCGACCGTCCGCGCAGTGGCTTCCATCAAAGCTCTATCTCCTGTGCGCGACCGCAGCATGTAACCCTGTGAACTGGGTATAGTTCCAAGCTTTGCCTTTGTGCACTGCGGAACCCGCGTTCCGCCGTATGATCAGAGCGTTTTGACCGGTTGTGCGCCATGGCGCTGGTGTCTATGGGCTGAGACTTAAAGAGAAGTTTCCGGCCGGCGTTCCCGTTGACGCCAGGCAGCATGAGGACGGGGCGGCGAAGAATGGCGAAAATCGGTGTGATCATGGGCTCGCAGTCCGACTGGGACACGATGCGCCATGCCGTCGATATTCTGCAAGACCTTGAAATTGAATGCGAAACGCGGATTGTTTCGGCTCACCGCACACCGGATCGACTCGTCGATTATGCCAAGACGGCAGCAGGCCGAGGTCTGCACGTCATTATCGCCGGAGCCGGCGGAGCGGCGCATTTGCCCGGCATGGTCGCGGCCATGACTCGCGTGCCGGTGCTTGGTGTTCCGGTGCAATCGGCAACCCTCTCCGGCCTCGATAGCCTGCTTTCGATCGTGCAGATGCCGGGCGGCATTCCGGTCGGGACGCTGGCCATCGGCAAGGCCGGCGCCAAGAACGCCGGTCTGCTCGCAGCTGCAATATTGGCGAACAGCGACGCGGCGCTTGCGGATCGACTGGATGCATGGCGCGCGGCGCAAACGGATTCGGTGGCGGGCAGCCCGCAATGACCTCCCCCATGACGATTGCGCCGGGGTCGACCATCGGCATCGTCGGCGGCGGCCAGCTTGGCCGGATGATCGGCATGGCCGCGATCCAGCTTGGCTATCGGGTCCATATTTTCGCGCCAGAGGAGAGCGGCCCCGCGTCAGACATTGCAAGTGCGTGGACGCAGGCGCCCTATGAGGACGACGCCGCGCTCACGGCCTTTGCAGACGCGGTCGATATCATCACCTATGAATTCGAGAATGTGCCGAGCAACGCTGTCGCCTTGCTCGCTAAGCTCGGGCACGTCCGGCCCAATGCCCGCGCACTGGCGGTCGCGCAGGACAGGTTGCTGGAAAAGAGCTTCGTCGCCGGCCTTGGCGGACGGACGGCTCCCTATGCGCCCGTCTCCAGCGGCGCGGTACTGCAGGATGCAATCGCGCGGATCGGCGCGCCGGCCATCCTCAAGACAACGCGCTTTGGCTATGACGGAAAGGGCCAGGTCCGGCTGATGGATGCGGCGCCCGAGACTCTGGATAGCGCCTGGAACGCGATCGGCTGCAATCCGGCTGTCCTGGAAGGGTTCGTCACCTTCGACCACGAGTTTTCGGTGGTGCTCGTGCGCGGACAGGATGGCAACGTGCGCTTCTGGGATTCGCCGCATAATGTGCATGTCGACGGCATTCTCGCGACATCCACGCTGCCGGCTCCGGCGGTCGTGCTCGCGCAGGTGCCCGAAGCGCGGGCGATTGCTGCGCGAGTCGCTCAGGCTCTGGAATATGTTGGCGTGCTTACGCTGGAGTTCTTTGCCGGGGCCGCCGGGCCGATCTTCAACGAGATGGCGCCGCGCGTCCACAATAGCGGGCACTGGACCATTGAGGGCGCTGTCACCAGCCAGTTCGAGAACCATGTCCGCGCCGTCTGCGGCCTGCCGCTCGGATCGACGGCGCTCGCCGCGCCGGCCGTCTCCATGCAGAATCTGATCGGGGACGAGGCCAAAGAGTGGGAAGCGATTCTGGCCGACGAGACCGCGCATCTCCATCTCTATGGCAAGAACGAAGCACGCCCCGGCCGCAAGATGGGCCATGTGACGCGCGTGCACACAAGCGATAGCGCGGCATGACGATGGACGCGCGTCCAGAAATCGTGCTGCTGCTCGCGCGCGCCGACAATGGCGTGATTGGCAGCGAGGGCGACATTCCCTGGCGGATTCCCGGCGATCTCAAGCGCTTCAAGGCCATGACCATGGGCACGCCAATGCTGATGGGCCGCAAGACCTTCGACAGCCTGCCCGGGCTGCTGCCGGGCCGTCGCCACATCGTGCTGACCCGCGACCGTGCCTGGCAGGCGGAAGGCGCAGAGGTGGTCCACAGCGTCGATGAAGCCCTTGCCGCCGCGCAGGCGCCGGTGCTGTCGGTGATTGGCGGTGCGGAAGTTTATCGGCTGTTCGAACCGCTGGCCGACCGGCTGGAGATCACGCAAGTACATCTCTCGCCGCCCGGCGACGCGCGCATCGATGCGCCCGATCCCGCCCGGTGGGATGAGACGATGCGCGAGGATCACCCGGCGGAGGGCGCAGTCGCCGCCTTCAGCTACCGCACATTTCTGCGGCGCGGAGCCTGATCGCGGTGCGCATGCGAGCCGCCATCGGGGCTGGCGCCCGCGCGTCGCTCCGCCTATAGGCGCCCGCCATGGAACGGATCAGCAGCGATCAGCCGATACCGGCACATTTGCGCGGTGCCATCATTGCCCTCGGCAATTTCGACGGTTTTCACCGGGGCCATCAGGCCGTGGTCGGCCGCGCCGTGGAACTGGCCCGTGCGCAGGGCCGTCCGGCCATTGTCGCGACCTTCGATCCGCATCCCATGCGCCTCTTCCGGCCGGATGCGCCCTTCTTCCGCCTGACCACGCTCGATCAGCGCGAGCGCCTGTTCGGCGAGGCGGGCGCGGATGCCATGCTGGTCTTCCACTTCACGGCTGAGCTGGCCTCGCACAGCGCGGAGGACTTCGTGGCCATGCTGGCGACGGAACTTGGCGCGGCGGGGGTGGTGACCGGCGAGGACTTCACCTTCGGGCGCGGGCGCTCGGGCAACGTCACCGCCTTGCGCACGCTTGGCGCGGTGCATGGCCTGGCGGCCGAGGCCGTGGCGCCGGTGCGCGACGAGCAGGGCGAGATCATCTCCTCCAGCCGCGTGCGCGAGGCCTTGCTGGCCGGTGACTGCGCCACGGCGACGGGCCTCCTCACGCGTCCTTTCGCGATTGCCGGCGAAGTCATCGATGGGGACAAGCGCGGCCGGACCATCGGCTTCCCGACCGCCAATATGGAGATGGGCCATTATCTGCGCCCGGCTTACGGCATCTATGCCGTGCGCGCGCGGTTGCCCGATGGGCGAATCGTCTGCGGCGCGGCCAATCTTGGCATCCGCCCGACCTTCGTGCCGCCGCGCGAGCTGCTGGAGACCTATTTGTTCGATTTCTCCGGCAGCCTCTACGGCCAGACGCTGGAGATCGCCCTCATCGAACGGCTGCGCGGCGAGCGCAAGTTCGACAGCCTGGATGCACTGGTCGAGCAGATGAGCGCCGATGTCGTGCGGGCGCGGATCATCCTCGGGGCCTAATCATGCCTTGTCACCGCGCAGGTCTCCAGCAAGACTTGCGCTGACAAGGAGAGGCCACGGATGACCCAACAGAACGGCACTGCCCCAACCATCGATCGCGCACCGACTATCGAAACGCCCAGGCTGATCCTGCGGGCGTTTCGTGCTGCCGATGCCGAGCCCTTGTGCGCGGCCATGGCGGACGATGACTTCGCGCGGTTCATCACCAAGGAAGGGCGCGGCCTTAGCTATGGCGAAAGCTGGCAACGCTTCTGCAGTCTCGCCGGCCATTGGGTCGCGCGCGGCTATGGCAATTTCGCGGTGGAAGAGAAAGCGAGCGGGGCATTCATCGGCCATGTCGGGCCGATGAACCCGCCCGGTTGGCCGGCGTTCGAGATCGGCTGGTGCATCTTTCCGTCCGCACAGGGCAAGGGCTATGCAGCGGAGGCGGCAGCCGCCGCCTTCCGCTGGTCGCACGAGGCCCTTGGCCAGAGTGAGACGCTGCACATGATCGCCGATGACAATGTGCCGAGCCAGAAGGTCGCGCGCGCCCTGGGCGCCGAGCCGGGTGAGATCTGGACGCCCTTCTGGCCGGATGCCAAGCCGGTGCGCCAATGGTGCACGCGCTGGGAGGCTTTGACCCGGTCGCCGGCCTACGCGCGGCTGGAGGGGTGATAGGTGCCCCGCGCGGCTTAGCGTTTGCCCCACCAGAAGGTGTAGCCCAGCGCCAGTCCGCCGGAAAACTGGTCGCGCGCGCCATAGGCCCGCACGACCGGCGAATCGGCGGCATCGCCGACTAGCCGGTCGTAACGGGCATAGCCATGGAGGCTCCAGCGGGCATCGAGCTGGCGGATCAGGCCGGCAGCGGCACCGACGGACTGAACGCCGCCATTCGCCTCGAACACCGGCAAGTGCGAGGCGGCGGCTTGCGCGGGCGACACGCCGAACCATGTGCGCTGGTGCTTGCCGCTGCCGAGCGTCACGCGCGGGCCGACCGACACCAGCCAACGGTCCCCATCGCGCATGATCCAGTCGGCACTGACCGATCCGACCAGCGCCTCATGGCCGGTCACGCCCTGGCGCAGATCGGCGCGCAGGCGGAAGGAAGGGGCGAGAAACATCTGCACGAACCCGCCGAGCTCCAGCGAGCGGTTGACCTTGACGAAGCCGGGAACCTCGTCCGCCTTTCGCTTGCCTTCCACGGCCATGGATGGGCCGACCTCAAAACCGCCGACACTCACGACCGGGATGCCGAAGCTCTCGTCCGGCGCTTCGAACTCGAAAGGTTCATCGCCGCGTGCGATGTCGCCTTCCAGAAAAGGCCGGACGGACAGGCTGTCCGCACCGGGAAAGCTGGGCTGGATTTCCGGCCCGATGGCGATGCGCACGCGGCGCGGTTCCTTCTCCTTTGCGGAGGCGGTCGACGCGAAGGCACCGAGCGTGAGGCCGAGCGTCAGCGCCAGTACGACAGGACGGGCGAAGGGAGCAGATGGCGGGCAGAAAGGCATCAGGCGCAGGCCTCCGGTTTTGGGGTGACGGTCAGTCTGGCCCGGCCATGCGCCGGATCAAAGCCGTTTCGACCTCGGGTGAATGGTCGCGGCGGTCGTTTGGTTGCGACTTGCCTTGTCGCTGGATCTAGCGGCTCGTCTGTGGGTTGTGCAAGCGCAGGAACAGCAAGATGGAAACGCCAAGGCCGGCAGCGGCCACCCAGAGCGGGGCATTATATCCGCCAGTGGCATCCGCCAGTGCCCCGACCCAGAGCGGGCCAAGCCCGGCCATCAGCATGAAGCTGGCATATTGCACGGCGTACAGCGCACCATAATGGGTGATGCCGAAGTAGCGGGCGGTCAGATAGCCGATGAGGTCGGCTTCCGCGCCCATGGCCGTGCCAAGCGCGATGGCGCCGACCCAGGCGAGCGTTGCGCCGCCGGTCGCCAGCGCGATGCACCCCAGCGCGCACAAGGCGCAGCAGGCCGCCGCAATGCGTGGCGCAGGCACCCGATCTGCCAGCCAGCCGACAACGATCCGGCTGACGATCACGGAGCCGCCGATGAGCCCCGCCAGCGATCCCGCGGAGCGGGCATCCAGGCCGGATTCCCGCAGCATCGGGACGAAATGGGGCAGCAAGCCGGCAAAGGAGAGCGCCATCATGCCGAAGGATGCCAGCACCAGCAGGTAGAGGGGCGAGCGCATCTGGGCGCGGGCCATGCCGCCTGCGCTATCGGGCGTCCGGGGGCTGCGGAGGTTGGGCAGGCTGAGCGCCGGGATGACGCCCATCGCGGCAATGGCGGCGAGCGCCAGATAGCCGGCCTGCCAACCCCGTTCTGCCACAATGATGGCCAGAACAGGCGGCACGACGGCGGCGGAAATGCCGATGCCCACCTGCGTCAGGCCGAGCGCCAGTCCGCGTGCGCGGTCGAAGACGGCATTGACGGCGCGTGTGTAGGCTACGGGCGACGAACAGGCGGCCAGGAGGCCTATACCTGCCATCACGCTCATATAGCCGGCGACCGAATGGACGACGGTCCCGAGCAGCGCGAATCCGCCGCTCAGCGCCAGTGAGCCGGCGACGGCAGGCCAGCGCGGGCCGACGCGGTCGATCAGCCAGCCGGCGATGGGCAGGGCGATGGCCAGCGCCACCGTCGCCAGGAAGAAGGCTGCGCCCAGCGTCGTGCGGCTGAGGCCGATCGCGCTCTCGAGATCTTTCGCGAAGATGCCCGCCGAGTAGGTCAGCAATCCGGCAATCCCCAGTCCCGAGCCGCAAGCGGCGGCGAGGACCACCGGCCAGCCATGGCGGAACTCGGACGGGGATGCTGGCGTGCTCACGCGGTGGCGGTCTCAGCCATGGCCGTCGCGCGGGCGCGGCGATAAGCGAGCCAGAGGAAGACGCAGCCCAGCAGCGGAGCCACCGTCACGGCAGACATGGCATAGCGCAGCGATTCGGTGCCGAACTGCGGCGTCAGCGCATCACTGGCCGCACCGACCATGAGCGGCGCCAGCGCCGAGCCGATGATGCCCGACGAAGCGAGCAACAACATCGATGCAACCGCGCGGGTCTGCGGCGTGGCCAGTCCCATGGCTGCGGAGAAGCAGGGGGTGATGCCGCTGGAGAGCAGGAAGTTCATGATCGCCGCCGCGCCCAGCGTGAGGCCCAGCGACGGCGCGAAGCAGAAGGCGATGAAGAAGGGGATGGACAGGGGCAGCGCAATCAGGGGCACCATGAGGCTGTCGATCTCCCGCCCGTGCTTCTTGGTGAAGTAGCTGGCCATGAAACCGGATGCAATGGCGCCAGCGATGCCGCCCAGGCCGACCGAGGGCGCGATCAGGGCGCCCACTTCGGCAAGGCTGACGCCATGGCTGCGCAGCAGGAACGCCGGCGCCCACACCGGCAGCACGCCCGCGCCCATCGCCGAGATCCCCATGCCGACGGCAAGCATGCGGAAGCCCGGCACGTCGAGCAGGAAGCGGATGGATTGGGGGAGGTTTCGCATCCCGTTATCGGCCGCGTCTGGCTCGTCATGCATGCCACGTTGCGGCTCCTTCATGGTCAGCGCGAGCAGCAGCACGAAGGCGAGGCCCGCGCCGCCGCAGATGAAGAACATCGTCCGCCAGCCGAATATCGCGGCCAATATCCCCGCCGCGATCGACCCGCCGACGATGCCCACAAAGGCGCTCGACTGATAGATGCCCAGCGCACGCGGCCGCCGATCCTTGGGATACAGGTCGGCAATGACGGAGATGGCGACCGGAAAGGCCGTCGCCTCGCCGACACCGACCAGAACCCGGGTGAGCGCAAGCGACACAAAGCCTTCGGCAAGGCCGGTCAGCGCCGTGGCGCCGGACCAGATGGCGACGCCGAGCAGCAAGATTTTCTTGCGATTGCCATGGTCCACCCAGCGGGCGATGAAGATGCCCACGATCAGGTTGAACAGCACGAAGGCCGTGCCGGACACAAGGCTCATTGCCGTGTCGCTCAACTGCAGATCGGCCTTCACCGGATCGACGACGATGCCGAGCAGCGCCCGGTCGGCATAGTTGAACACATTGCTCACGAAGAGCAGGAACAGAGTATAGCCGGGCAACCAGGCCCCGCCGTGCTGCGTCTTCGTCACCGTCTTCTCTCCTGATCGGCCCTGCCTCTTATGGGAGGTCTGCTTCGTGCGGCGGCCTTGGTGGTGGTCGTATGTGGCTGGGTCAGCTCTTGTCGGCAGTCTCCAGTCCCAGCAGTTCAGCGGCGTTGAGGCCGAGGATCTTGCGCTGCTCCTCGTCGCTCAGGCGGGCATGGAAGCCCAGCGGATCGGGCTCAGACATGTCGAAGGGATAGTCGGTGCCCAGGCACAGCTTGTCGGCGCCATGGGTGCGCACGAGGCTGTCGAGCTGGTCCTGATCGAACACCAGCGTATCGAGCCACAGCTTGCGCAGATAGCTGGATGGCTCGTGCTGGCAATGCTCGCTGCAATCGCCGCGCGCGCGCCAGCCATGGTCCATCCGGCCCCAATAGCCGGGGATGTAGCCGCCGCCATGGGCCACGCAGATGCGCAGGCCGGGGTAGCGATCCAGCACGCCGCCGAAGATCAGATGGCCAATGGCCAGCGTCGATTCGAGCGGATTGCCGATGAGGTTGTTGAAATAATATTCGCTCATCCGGTTGGCATGGGTGAAGCCCAGCGGGTGGATGAAGAGCAGGATGCCCAGCTCCTCGGCGGCCGCGAAGAACGGCCGAAACTCCTCGGCATGGAAATCGCGGCCATTGACGTTGGAGCTGATCTCGATGCCGCGCAGATCGAGCTCGCGCACGCAGCGGCGCATTTCCTCGACGGCAAGGCCGACATCCTGCAGCGGCACCGTGCCCATGCCGACCAGCCTGTCAGGGTGCTGTGCGACCGCGGCCGCCATGCCGTCGTTGACGGTGCGCGCCGCTTCCCGTGCGACATCGGCATCGGCATAATAGAAATATTGGCCGGGGCTGGGGCTGATTGCCTGCACGTCGATTCCGAGCCGGTCCATATCGGCCAGCCGCTGGTCGAGCGTATTGAGCGTGCGGCCCATCGTCGCGAACTGGGCGCGGTTGACCTCACTCGTTTTCGCACTGGTGAAATCGTTGATGCCGGGCGGCGGGCCGGGGTGGCGGGCCTGCACGATGGCGTCGGCAGAGGGAATGCCGAGGTGGCAATGGATGTCCACCACCAGATGCTTGCCGCGCGCGGCGACCTTGATCGGCTGGCGGTCGCCACAGGTGGTGATGGTCATGCGTTTGCTCCTGCGGGATGAATGGTGCCGCTGCACGGGCCGAAGCCGATGGGCACATAGCCTTCCGCCATCGCGCGGCCCTTGAGGGTGAGGGTGTCGCCATCCTCCAGCCAGCGGCGGGTTGTGCCGTCTGGCAGCTCGATGGTCTCGCCATCGCGCAGCACGATCTCGGCGAGGCAGCCGCGTGCTTCCTGGGCGGCGCCCGAAACGGTGCCGGTCGCGATCAGGTCGCCCGCTTCCAGCGGTGCCCCGTTGGAGGCCTGATGCGCGACCATCTGTGCCAGCGTCCAATAGAGTTCGGCGAGATTGCTGCGCACGATGCGGGCGCTCGATCCTGCCGCATTGGCGAAGTCGGCGGTGAGTTCGATGTTGATGCCGCCTGCCGCGCGATCCTGCGCATCGAGCAGATGGGCGGCGACCGCCGGCTCGTCGCCCGGCCGACCGCGCGCGGCCACGCGGAAGGGCGCGAGCGCTTCCATCGTCACGATCCACGGGCTGATCGTGGTGAGGAAGCTCTTGCCCAGATGCGGCCCCAGAATGGATTCGAAGAACTGGATTCCGCGCGCTGACCAGTCGTTGACGAGACAGCAGCCGAACATGAGGTCTTCCGCCTGCGCCACACTAATGCGCTGCCCGAGCGGATTGCCGCCGCGCAGCCACACGCCGAACTCCAGCTCGAAGTCGAGCATCGGCTCCGGCGCGAACTGGACGTTGCCGCTGCCAGGTGGGGCTTCAAACTGGCCCTGCGGCCGGACGACCGGCGTGCCATCTTCGCGCACGGAACTGGCGCGGCCGTTATAGGCAACCGGCAGCGAGAGCGCGGCCAGCGGCGGCGCCTTCTGCGCCATCCGAGCGATATGATCGTAGGATGTGCAGAAATCGGTAAAAGCCGTGGGCTTGAGCGGCATCAGCAGTTCCGCTTCGGCCTGCGGGACCAGCATGGCTTCGAGCTGCTGCCGGTCGCCCAGCCCATCGGCGCGGAACAGGTCGGAGAGGCGGGCCCGCAAGGCGCTGATCGAGGCCGGGCTGGCGGCCAGAAGGGGCGCGAGCGAGGGGCCGGCCATGGCCGCCGCAGCCTCCGCCGCGTCGCCATCAAGCAGGGCGGCGGCGTGGAGCTGGGGTACATCGATGATGTAAGCACCCAGCGCCACACCGCCGCGCGCCACCCCCCGGTGACGGAACAGGCCAAAGGGCAAATTCTGGATCGGGAAATCGCTGTGCGCCGCGTTTGCGCTTTCGACCCAGCTCTTGCGCGCGGGATCATGCGTCGCGTTGATCTCAATGGGCATGGTCGCACCCTGCTGCATGGCTTTGCATTTCGTGATGGTAGCGGCCCATCGCGCCGAACAGATCGCGCTGCTGCTCCGGCGTGAACTGCGCGCCCCACTGCTTGTAGAGCGAGAAGACGTTGGCGACGATCCGCTCGGGGTCGCTCCAGCCGCGGAACTCCTGCATGTTGATGTCGCGCGCGGCATCCTCATAGGAAAGGCCGGCCTCGAACCGCTTGCGCGATTCATCGCGGACATATTCGAAATAAGCCTGCATGTTGCGGACGGCCGTCGTGTCCGTGACCGGGCCATGGCCGGGCACCACCACCTGCGGACCAAGATCGACAATATATTGGCAGGCGGCGATCCAGTTCTCGACCGGGCCGGCCCACATGATCGGATGCCCCTCGTTGAACAGCAGGTCGCCGGTGAACACCACGCGATCCTCCGGCACCCACACGATCGTGTCGGAATCCGTGTGCGCCGGGCCGAGGTCGATCAGCGAGACCGCCTTGGAGCCGACATTGAGATCGAGCTGTGCGTCGAACGTGCGGTTGGGCAGCGTCAGCTCATCCACGCCGGAGAAATCGAACTTGCGACCCATGGTCTCATAGAGAAACGCGCCGGTATCGCCCATCTCGGTGTAGACGTTCTTCAGGTTGGCGAGCATCTTCGGGTTGAAGCCGGCCATTTCCTTCTTGGCTTCGTTGGTGCCGATGATCTCCGCATCCGCCACCAGGCCATTGCCGAAGAAATGATCGGGGTTGGCATGGGTGTTGACCAGCCGGTCGATCTTCGCGGCTTCCGGCACCTTGGCCTTGAACCGGTCCAGCATCTCGCGCGTCAGCGGCATGCTCATCAGCGTATCGACCAGCAATGTCTCGCCGTCGCTGGCGATCAGGCCCGCATTGGACCAGCCCCATGTGCCGTCCGGCTGGACATAGCCATAGAGGCCATTGCCAATGTCATGAATGCCTTGGGTGAAAGGCCAGTTGGCCATCCTGCTCTCCTGTCGATATCCGTCAAAGCTTAGCGATTGCGCGCGGTCCAGCAATTCCTATTTGCAGGAATATATTTTTCGCGCCAAGCGTAGCATCATGGGTGAAGCGAAAAAGCCGCGCAAACGGGGGCAGGGCCGGCCGGCCGAAAATGGGGTTGGACGCGAGGTCGTGCTGCAAACGGCGGAACGGCTTGTGAAGGAGCATCCGCCCGAGCGCATCTCGATTGCCATGATCGCGCGAGAAGCGGGTGTCGATCCGGCGCTGGTACGCTATTACTTCAAGGACCGCAGCAACCTGCTGCTGGCGGTTGCGACCTCGATGATGGACCGGGTGCCCTACAGCGCCCGCGATCCGCGCCCGGCGCATGAAGTGGTGGAAGACAATATTCGCCGCACGGCGCGGTTTACCCGCTCCAACCGCCATATCCACCGGCTGATGGTCGACGAGTTGGCCGACGCGAAATCGTCCGACGTGGGCGAGCGCCTCGGCGAGATGAACCGCGAGGCTGTCGCCTGGCTGGGCGAAGTGCTCGCGCGGGACTCCAGTTCGATCAGGGACGTCGATCCTGCCCTGCTTCACGTCGCGGTCCTCGGACTGTTCGACTTCTTTGCGACTGCCGAGCCGGTGGTCAGGCAGCTCTTCCCGGCAGATATCGCTGCCGAGGAGCTGACCAGCCGATATGAGGAGTTCGTCGTCGACCTGCTGATGAACGGCCTGCGGCCCCGCACCTAGCTGGCGCCTTCCGCCACGCAGCGGTTGCGCTGGGTGCCAAGGCCAGTGATCGTCCCTTCCATCTCGTCGCCCGGCTGCAGGAACACGCCGAAGGCGGAGCCATTGCCATAAGGCGAGCCGGTGCAGATCACGTCGCCCGGCATCAACTCCACGCGGTCGGAGAGATAGGCAATCTGCCGCTCGATGCTGACCATCATGTCGCGCGTCGACTCGTTCTGGTAGACCTTGCCGTTGACCGACAGGGTGATCGTCAGATCATAGGGATCGGCGACATACTGCCGGGGTACGATCATCGGGCCGAAGGGCAGGAAGGTCGGGAAGCATTTGCCCGAGAGCCAGTCCGCGCCCAACCCGCCGGCATCGCGCCGGAAAATCTGCTCGCGCGCGGTGACGTCGTTGACCACCACGAAGCCCGCGACATGGTCCATCGCCTGCGCGGCTGAGACATGGCGGGCCGGCTTGCCGATCACCACGCCCAGTTCCAGTTCCCAGTCCGGCTTGATCACGTTGCGCGGCAGCACCACGGCGTCGCGCGGACCGACCACGCAGGAGGGCAGCTTGATGAAGCAATAGGGTTCCGCCTGCGCGCGGGCGTCCATCATCTCCTCGACCTTGCGGCGGCGCTCGTCGTCGCTCATCGCCTCGGCATCGGCCGTGCGCATCGAGGGGTCGCCCATGACCAGGCCGACGACATGCTTCTTGTAATTGGCGCCGGTGCAGAACACCTGGCCGGGGCGATAGGGCGCCCGCACATCCGCCTCGGCAAAGCTCTGTGCACCGGCAAAGGCCGCCTCGTCAGCGGCCCAGCGCTCGATCTGCGGCAGGATCTCGTCCCACGCCGCCAGAAGGCCGGGCAGGTCGCGCTGCTCGCCCCAATGGGCGAGCGGGACGAAGCGATCGTCGCGGACGAGCACGGCAGCCGTGCCCACTGTCGCCAAACCAACCGTCATCAATAGGGCTCCTTGAGTTTCTGCATCGTTCCGCCGAGCATCTTGTTGGCAACTACCTGATTGCCGCCGGCCATCTCGATTTCGCCGATCCGCACCGAGTTTTCCACAACCATCCGCGCGCGCTCGAACCGGCGCACGCCAAAGGCGGTCAGCGCGGCTTCGACATCGTCGGTCTTCGCCAACTCATCAGCGAGCACGAGGCCATCCTCGGCAGCGAGGCCGGCGCCCGACGCCATATGCGGCGTGGTCGCATGGGCGGCATCGCCGATCACCACCACGCGCCCCTTGTGCCAGGGCAGGGGCAGGAGCTGCCATTCAAGCGGGCGGTAATTGACCAGCGAGTCTTCGCCGAGGCTTTCCCGGATTGTGACGATGTCGCCACCATAAGGCGCGAGCAGTTGCGCGACGCGCGGCAGCATGTCCTCATCGGCATACCAGGGATTGTCCGGCACATGCTCGAGGATGAATGCGTAGAGCTTATCCTGCGAGATCGGGTTGAGGCCGAGCTTGACCGGGCCGCCGATATACATTTCGGCGCCGTCCAGACCCTCGGGGCGGTCGGCGACGATGCGCCAGCAACCCTGTCCGGTGAACTGCGGAGCCGGCGCATCGGGGAACAGGGCCTTGCGCGTCTTGGACTGAATGCCATCGGCCGCGACGACCAGATCGACGGTGCGCTCCGTGCCGTCGGACAGGGCAACGGTCACCCCGTCGCCGTTTTCCCTGAAGCCGCGCGGCTCGACGCCCAGCGTTACGGTGACGTCGGCCTTGCGAACATGCTTCTGCAAGATGGCATGAAGCACCGGGCGCATGATGCCGCCGCTCGAATCGATGGGAGCGAGCCCGGCATGCCGCGGCGTTTCCATCACCACCGCGCCGTCCGGCGTGCGCAGGCGAAAGCCGGTGCCGACAAAGCCCTGCTCGCGGATTTCATCCAGAATGCCGAGGTCATCGAACGCCCGTAAGGACAGGCCGGTGACGCTGATGCCAGCGCCATAAGCGCGCCATTGCGCATCGATATCGATCAGTTCCACGGCGACGCCGCGTTTGGCGAGCGACAGGCTCGCGCTCATGCCACCGACGCCGCCGCCGACGACCAATGCTGTACGGATCATGCTGTAAGCGCCTTTCTTAGGCCGGAACCTGCCACAGGCCCTTGTCGGGCTGCATTTCGGCATGGGGCACATTGCCGGTGATGATGCGACCGGTGCCCCATTGATCGATGGTGTTTGGCCCCGGCTCATAATGCGTGACCTGCCAGCTGTCCTCGTCCACTTCCTCAAGGTCGGAAGTGTACTCGACGGCATTGCCGTTGGGCGTGACGAAGTAGCTGAAGGTGTTGTTGCCCGCAGTGTGCCGGCCCGGCCCCCAGCTCAGCTTGATGCCGCTTTCGTGCATCCGCGCGAGGCCGCGCATCAGCTCGTCCACCGAACTGACGTCGAACGCGATGTGGTTGAGTGCCGGCGGTCCGGGGAGGATCGCGAGGCGGTGGTGCGCCGAGTTGCAGCGCAGGAAGACCATGAACTTGCCGATCCAGTCGGACAGGCGGAAGCCCAGCGCCTTCTGGTAGAAGTCTGCCAGGGCGACATGGTCGGGCGAGTGGAACACCACATGGCTGATGCCGATGGGGATCGCCTCGCCCTTGTCGAGCTTGCGGAACTCGCGCGGGGTGCTGTCGCAGATCACTTCCATCGCTCGCCCGTCAGGATCGAAGAAGCGGAAGGCGAAGCCCCCGGCCGGGCCGCTGGCCGGAGCGGGCTCGCTGATGATCTTTGCGCCGGCTGCCTTCACCTGTTCGAAGATGGCGAGCACGTCCTCCTTGGAGGCGGCGGAGAAGCCGACGAGATCGGTCTTCTTCTCCACGTCTTCCCGCAGCACGATCACATAAGGATGGGGCATGCCTTCGGCGGCGAAGTAGACGCGGCCGTCCTGCTCGGCAACCTCGATCAGCCCCCAGGTCTTGCCGTAGAACTCGCGTTCCTTGGCAAGGTCCGGCACGGCCATGGCGACATAATGAAGATCGGTAACGCTAACCATGCATAACTCCCTGGATGAGTCTGACCTCGCTCAGAACTTGCCGCCGATACGCAGACCGTAGGTCCGGGGCTGTTCTGCGCTGGCCGTGACCAGCGAGGCCGATGTGATGTTGCCGGTAATGAGGCGCTGATTGTTCTCGATATTGTTGATGTACGCCGTGACGAAGAACCGGTCATCCTCCGTTGCGAGCGTCAGCGACGCATAGCTCACGAACGCCGCTTCCGACCGGAGATAGGGCAGATAGTCCGCCGTGGAATAGCTCGATCCACGATAGCGCGTGCCGCCCTGCAGCACAGCCTTGTAGGTGCCGAGCGGAATGGTCTGCTGCGCGTCGAGATTGAACGACCATTTGGGCGAGTTGAATGCTTGGTTCCCCGAGCAATCGATACGGAACACGTTGATTGTGCCGCCCGGCGTCACCTGCTGCTGCGGTGTGGAGGCGCAGGTGGTGTTGGCCGGCAGGCCCTGATTCGGCGCGAAGTAGACGAAGCTGTCATATTTCGTGTCCAGATACTGCACATTCGCCGAGAGCAGGGTGTTCGGCGTGGCCATGAACTCCACGTCGAGATCCAGCCCCTTGATCGTGCTGTTGCCGATGTTGCGCGTCAGGAACACGGTCGAGGGCGGCGTGCCGAGATCATAGCCGAACTGGCTGAACTGCTGGTCCTTGTACTTCCACAGGAAGCCCTCGAGGTTTACCTGCAGGCGGTTGTCGAGGAACCGATTCTTGGTGCCGATGGTGTAGGCGTCGATCGTTTCCGGCCGATAGGTTTCAAGGCCGCGTGCGAAGTTGAAGCCGCCGGCGTGATAGCCCGTCTCGAAGCTGGCATAGACCATGTTGCGCGGCGAGAAATCATATTGCGCGGCCAGGCGATAGGTGAACTTGTTGTTCGTCAGGCCGGAATTGATGGGGATTTGCGAGCGCAGGACAAAAGGTGCGGTCTGTGATCCGCCCGCGATCGGCGGCAGGGCGAAGAGCGGGACCGGCGTGATCGGGATACCGCGCTGGCCATAGAAGGCCTGCAAATCGGCTTCCGTCTCCGCCAGAGGGATGAACGGCAGGGTGGGGCAGATATCCTGCGGCGGCGCGGGATTGCCGCAGAACAGGATGTAGACATTCGAGGTGCCGTCGAACCGCTTCTTGTCCGAGGTGTAACGCGCGCCGGCCGTCAGGCTCAGCTGTTCGACAGGGCGCACGGTGAGCTTGCCGAAGCCTGCCCAGCTCTCCGTTTTCGTCCGAAAATTCTGGTAGGGCGAGAGGCTCTGCTGGTTATAGCGGGCGACTGCTGCGATTTCCTCATCGAAGTACATCGCGCCAATCAGATAATCGACCGAGGGGCCGAAGTCGCCGGTCCAGCGGGCTTCGACGCTGGTCTGCTTGTCCTTTTCCTTGGTGTAACCTTGGCGGAACACGCCGTTGAAGGCATATTCGAGGTCCGCCTCGCGATAAGCGGGCTGGACCGTCAGCGTACCGGCGGGCGTGGTGTAGTTCAGCTCGGCAGTTATGCCCCAATAGTCATTGTCGTTGAACGGCACGCCATCCACGACCGCGCCGGCCCGGCCGACCTGCGTGAAGAAGCGCGGCGCCAGATAGGCGTTGGAGGCCGGATCGAGCAGGCCCTGTTGGGTCGAGAAGTTGCTGGGCACGAACTGATATCCCGAGGGGCCGTTCGGGCCGAAGGTCGGGTTGACGGCGCCCAGATAATAGCCGCTGCTGCTCGCGCCGCCCTGGTGGGCATAATCGGCAGCGACACGAAGCGAGAGATCCGGCGTCGGCTCGGCATAGATCTGCAGGCGGCCGCCATGTTCGCGCTGGTTGCCGGTGCCGTCGGTCTGGAAGGCATCGTGGCTGGAGAATGTGCCGGCGGCACGCAGGGCGACAGTTTCGCCGAGCGGCACGTTCAGCGCGGCCTGGCCGGTGAACCAGTTATAATTGCCATAACCCAGGGTCGCGCTGCCGGATGTCTCGCCCAGCTTGGGCCGATTGGGGATGACATTGATGGCGCCCGCCGTGGCGTTACGCCCATAGAGCGTGCCCTGCGGTCCCTTGAGCACTTCGACGCGCTGCAGATCGTAGAACACGCCCGAGGTCGAGGTGGGGCGGCCGATGTAGACCCCGTCATAGTTGAACGAGATCGCCGGGTCCGAATAGGCGTTGACGGTGGAGTTGCCCACGCCGCGCACGAAGAAGACCGTCGTCGGCCCGCCGCCGCCGGATGCGGACAGGGACGGGGAGATGCGCGAGAGGTCTTCCGCGCGCACCACATTCTGGCGGGTCAGTTCCTCGGGCCGAATCACATCGACGGCGAGGGGGGTGCGCTGGCTGTTCTCTTCCACGCGCTGGGCGGTGACGATGATGTCGACCAGGCCACCATCATTGGTCGTATCGGCCGGCGAAACCGCGGCGCCCTGCGCAGCGACAGCGGTGGGGATGAAGGCGGCGCACGCGACGGTGCACAACAACAAAGCTCTCATGTTCACTCTCCCAAGACGGCTCTCAGCGACCGTTAATTCCTGATGTACGGAATTATGGATCGCCTGACAAGCGGTCTTCTGAGAGCGCGTCGATCATCTTGATAAAGAATGAGAATGTGGGCGGTGCTGCCCAGACGCAAAAAGGGCGGCCCGTAAACCGAGCCGCCCTTCTGTGATATACGCGGAGCAGCGCCGGGAGGCGCTACCCCTCAGATTCAGTCGCGAATTGCGCGTCCGGTGTTTTCCAGCGCGGCGCCCGTGCGGTCGGCTGCGGCATCGGCACCACGGCTGATGTCGTCGCCCACGCGATCCGCCGCAGCGCCGGCTTCGCGCGCGCCCTGCTGGATGTCGTCGCCGATCCGGTCTGCGGCGGCGCCGGCCTCGCGGCTCGCCTCGCGAGATTCCTGCGCGGCATGGTCACCGGCATGCTCGACATCGTTGCCGACGGCATCGGCCGCTTCGCTGGTTTCCTGCTGCGCCTTCTCACTGCAGGCTGCGATGGGCAGCGAGATGAGGGCCAGGCTGGCGAGAGTGGCGGGAAGTTTCATGGATAACCTCGTTCGATTGCTGCGCGGCGGACTTGCGCGCCGCTGAAATGGGGATTTGATAGGGCTGATCGGCGTCGGCTAGTTGACGTGGACGCCGCCGAGCGAGCCTAGCACGCCAAAGGCCTGCAGCAGCCAGAGCACCACCGCGATCACCACGACGATGTTGAGGATGCTTTTGATCTTGCCGTCCATCGGAATGTACGTGTTGATGAGCCACAGCAACACGCCGACGACGATCAAGATGATGATGATGTTGAGAAGCGACATGCAACCCTCCCGGTCTTTTTAAACGGCTGGACGACAGCGATCTCCCAGGCTGTGTCCCGCGCGCGCATCCCAGATGCTGCTCAAAGGAACGTCCGGCCCGGCGTGTAGTTCCACGGCGGGCGGCGCGATGTGCCCTTGCCGGCGCCGGTGGAGCCGCCCGTCGCTTGCGCCAGCGCGCGCCCTCGCGTAGGGGCGGGCGCTGATTTCCTGTTCGTCTGCGCAGGGCAGCTAGGGGCGGACGCCGCGCCTCGCCCGATGCGGACGCCATAGCGATTGCCGGAAGCCCATGACCGACCAGCCAAGCCAGAAGAGCGAAGACTTCAAGAGCACCGTCTTCCTGCCGCAGACCGACTTCCCGATGAAGGCCGGTCTCGCCCAGAAGGAGCCGGGCATTCTCGCGCGCTGGCAGGCGCAGGATCTTTACGGCAAGCTGCGCGCGGAGCGGAAGGGCCGCACCCGCTTCATCCTCCATGATGGCCCACCCTATGCGAATGGCGACATTCACATGGGCCATGCGATGAACAAGGTGTTGAAGGATATCATCGTGCGCAGCCAGAGCCTGCTCGGCAAGGATGCGCCCTATGTGCCCGGCTGGGATTGTCACGGTCTCCCCATCGAGTGGAAGATCGAGGAGGAATATCGCAAGAAGAAGCTGAACAAGGACGAGGTTCCCCCACAGGAATTCCGCGCCCAGTGCCGCGCTTATGCGGACAAGTGGGTGGGCGTGCAGAAGGAGCAGTTCAAGCGCCTCGGCATCATGGGCGATTGGGAAGACCCCTATCTCACCATGAAGTTCGAGGCCGAGGCGGCGATTGTCGGCGAGCTTTTGAAGTTCGCCGAGAGCGACCAGCTCTATCGCGGCGCCAAGCCGGTGATGTGGTCGCCGGTTGAAAAGACTGCGCTGGCCGAGGCTGAGGTTGAGTATGAGGACGTCACCTCGACGCAGATCGATCTGGCGTTCGAGATTGTGGAAGCGCCGAATGCGCCGGAGCTGGTCGGCGCCTATGCGGTGATCTGGACGACGACCCCGTGGACGATCCCTGTGAACCAGGCGATCGCTTATGGGGAGGGGATTTCCTACGCGCTCGTTGATCTGCGGTTGGACGCTCACAAGCGTGGTGAGTTCAACGAGGATGCGCCCTTGGAAAAGCTCGCTGGTAAGCGTGTCCTCGTTGCTGAGGAACTGGTGCCCAGTTTCCTTGATCGCTGGCGCAAGGAACTTGAAAAGAACGCCGATTCATCGTCGGAGTTCATCTTTACTCCGGCAGCCGAATGGACCCTCATTAAGAGTGCCCAACTCGCTGGCGCCGTCGCCCGTCATCCAATGCATGAGCGCGGGGATTTCTTCGACCGTCCCCGCCCGTTCATCGCCGCCGATCATGTTACCACCGATGCCGGCACCGGCCTCGTTCACATGGCGCCGGATCATGGCGAGGAAGATTTCATCGCCTGCAAGGCGGTCGGCATCGATCCCGTGTTCGCCGTCACCGATGATGGCCGCTACCGTGACGACTGGGCGTGGCTCGGTGGGCAGGGTAGTGTCATCAATACGAAGTTCAACGGTCCCGATGGCCCGATCCTCACCGATCTGCGTGAGGCCGGGGCGCTGCTGTCCGCCGGCGATTTCCAGCACAGCTATCCGCATAGCTGGCGCTCCAAGGCGCGGATCATCTATCGCTGCACGCCGCAATGGTTCATTCCGATGGACAAGGCGAGCACCGCGTCCGACGTCGAGATCGCGCCGCTCGCTGGCATTGGTGCGGGCATCGCGCTGGGCGTCAACGCCGCTGCGCCGCTCAGCAACGGCCCGACGCTGCGCGAAGTGGCGCTCGATGCCATCGAGGCGACGCGCTGGGTGCCGGCCCGCTCACGCAACCGCATCCACGCCATGGTCAGCGACCGCCCGGACTGGGTGATCTCGCGCCAGCGCGCCTGGGGCGTGCCCATTGCGCTCTATGTGAACCGCCAGACCGGCCAGTATCTCAACGATCCCGCCGTCAATGCCCGCATTGTCGAGGCGTTCAAGCAGGGCGGGGCGGATGCATGGTTCGGCGCGGATCATCAGGCGCTGCTCGGCCCGGACTATGCGCTGGCGGACTATGAGGTCGTCAACGACATTCTCGACGTGTGGTTCGACAGCGGCTCGACTCACGCCTTCGTGGTCGAGGCGCGCTATGGCGAGGGTGCCCGCGCCGACCTGTATCTCGAAGGATCGGACCAGCATCGCGGCTGGTTCCAGTCCTCGCTGCTGGAAAGCTGCGGTACGCGCGGTCATGCGCCTTATGGCGCGGTGCTCACCCACGGCTTCGCGCTGGACGGGCAGGGCCGCAAGATGTCCAAGAGCCTGGGCAACACGGTCGATCCGCTCAAGGTGATGGACGAGAGCGGCGCCGACATCTTGCGCATGTGGGCGGCCTCCACCGACTATTTCGATGATGTGCGCATCGGCAAGGAAGTGCTGGCCGGCGCCTCGGATGCCTATCGCAAGCTGCGCAACACCTTCCGCTATCTGCTGGGCGCTCTCGCCGGCTTTGAGGCGGCGGATCGGGTGGCGACCTCTGCCATGCCGGAGCTGGAGCGCTATATGCTACATCGCCTCGCCGAGCTGGACGTGGAGCTGCGCGCGGTGGTCGACAAGGGCGAGGAGCGGGACATCTGGCTGGAGTTCGGCCGCTATACCCGCGCGCTCAACGACTTCGCCAATAATGATCTCTCGGCCTTCTTCTTCGATATCCGCAAGGATTGCCTCTATTGCGATGTGAACCCGGCGACGGGCGCGGAGACGGACAAGCGCCGCGCTTATCGCACCGTGCTGGACCATCTCTTCCACGCACTGGTGCGCTATGCCGCGCCGATCATCCCCTTCACCGCCGAGGAAGTCTGGCAGGCGCGCTATCCGAGCGAGGATGGCTCGGTGCATCTGCTCGAATGGCCCGAGGTGGACCGGCTGTGGCGCGATCCGTCGCTCGGCGTGCGCTGGGCGGCGATCCGTTCATCGCGCGATCAGGTGAACGAGGCCATTGAGCCTCTGCGGCGCGAGAAGGTCGTGCGCTCCAGCCTCGCGGCGGATGTGCGGATGGCCGATGTGCCCGAGGACGTGGATTTTGCGGAGATGTGCATCGTGGCCAGCGTGACGCAGGATGCTGATCTGGCCGCCCCGGCGATCACCGCGACGGACAAGCACAAATGCGGCCGCTGCTGGCGCCATCTGCCCGAGGTGGACGCGGATGGCGACCTGTGCGGGCGTTGCGCGGAGGTGCTCGCATGAGCGCGGCGCTTGCCGGGGCCTGGCGCAAGGCGGCGGTGGCGCTTGCGCTCGGCGTGACTGCGCTTGACCAGCTCGTCAAATATTTCGTCACGCAGGTGCTGGAACTGCACGAGCGCGGCCTTGTCGGCATCGAGCTGATCCCGTTCTTCAAGCTGACCTACGCCGAGAATCGCGGCATTTCGATGGGCTTCTTCCACGCCGAGACCGACGTGATGCGCTGGGCGCTGGTCGCCATGACCATGGCTGTCTCCGCCTTCGTGCTCTGGTGGATCTGGCGTGAGAAGGAGCGCGACGATGCGCTGGCGCTCGGCCTGGTGCTGGGCGGCGCCATCGGCAACATCATCGACCGGGTGCGGCTGGGCTATGTCATCGACTATGCCGATTTCCACATTGGCGAGTGGCGGCCGTTCCTCATTTTCAACCTTGCCGATGCCGCAATCAGTATCGGCGTCGTCATCCTGCTTGCACGCGCGCTGCTGCTGCGCGAAAAGACCGCAGCGAAGGAGTCCCGTTAACATGCGTCTGTCTTATCGTCTTCCGGTTGTGCTCGCCGGCCTGACCCTGCTGTCCGCCTGCGGAGGCACGAGCCTGTTCAACCGTGACCGGCCGGACGAAATGGCTGTTTCTCGCCAGCCGCCGCTGGTCATTCCGCCGGACTTCTCGCTCTCGCCCCCGGCGCCCGGTACAGCGGCCAGCCAGCAGAATCTCAACCAGCAGGCGCTCGAGGCGATGTTCGGCGGTACCGCTGCGCGCAGCGGCGCTGAGACCTCGGCGCTGCGCGAAGCCGGCCGCTCGCTGGCCGAGGTCGGCATCCGCTCGGTCGTTGGCGACCCGAAGACGGAAGTGCTCGAAAAGGGCCGTGTGACGCAGGACATCATTGCCGCGCCCGAGGGTGACGGCCAGTTCGCGCGCGTGGTTGCGTCCGCGCAATAAGGCGCAGCTTATCAGCATGAGTGACGGCGCCGCCCCGAAGGGCAGCGCTGCAACCTTTCCGCTCAGCGGCTCGTTGAGCGGGGGAAAGGAGAGTCACTCATGTCTCACGATATCAAGGATGATTTCTGGAAGGCGCTGGCCGCCAGCCCGGTGCTGATGGTCCGCCGCAACGGCAGCGACGAGCACGCGCTGCCCATGCATGCCTGCCTGGATAAGGATCTCGGCCCGGCTTATGGCGGTGCGGTCTGGTTCTTTACCGAGCGCGACAATCGCCTTGCGTCCGGCGGGCCGGCCATGGCGCAGTTCATGTCCAAGGGGCATGATGTGTTCGCCTGCGTTTCAGGTGAGCTTGTCGAGGAAACCGATGAGGGGCTGATCGACCGCTTTTGGAGCAACCCTGTCGAAGCGTGGTTCGACGGCCGCGACGACCCCAAGCTGCTGGTGCTGCGGATGGACCTTGGCGACATCGAAATCTGGACAGCCGATCTTGGCATCAAGGGCCGTCTCAAGCTGCTGACGGGCAGCCGCATCGATCCGCAGGAAGCCGGCGATCACGCGCAGATGCCGGTTTGATCGGTCGGATCAATCCCGCGCGGTCAGGCGCTTGGCGAGCGCCATGGCCGCTGCGGGATTGCGCTCTTTCGCACCGGAAATGAAGTAGGCGAAGACATCGCGGGACTGCGCGGGCGCTTTGTCTGGCGTGACATAGGTCAGTGCTTCTGGCGCCTGTCCGGCCGCCCATGATTGGGCGATCGCAGCCCATTGATCGAGATCGGCGGCTGCGTAGCCGGTCTCGACCTGTTCATCACTCTTCATCAGGCGGGCATAGACAAAATCGGCGGTCAGATCGGCGACCTGCGGGTGCTCGTCATGGTCCGCGACCACGATGGCGACGCCATGTTGCCGGGCGAGGGCGACGAACTCGGGACACGCAAAGCTTTGATGACGCACCTCGACGGCGTGGCGGGTGCGAACGCCATCGATCTTGTCCGGTAGCATGGCGAAAAAGGCGGCCATGTCGTCGGCATCGAACTGACGCGTCGGGCGGAACTGCCAGAGGATTGGCCCGAGCTTGTCGCCCAGCTCGGAGAGGCCCGAATTCAGGAATTTTCCGATCGATTCGCCGGCCTCGGCGAGCTTCTTCTTCGCCACGCAATATTGCAGCGCCTTGACCGCATAGACGAACCCGTCCGGCGCCGCGTCGCGCCATTTGGCGAAGGTCGCCGGCGACTGGGTGCGGTAGAAGGTGCCGTTGATCTCGATCGTCGCGAGATGATTGACGGCGTAGTCCAGCTCCTTCGCCTTGGGCAGATCGGCCGGGTAGAAGGTGCTGCGCCACGGCTCATAGGTCCAGCCGCCGATCCCGGTGCGGATAGCGCCGGCCGTCACGCCCGCGCTCCGGTCTCCTCGATGCCGGTGCTGTTATGGCGCAGCGCCGTCAGCACCGTCTCGACGATATGCGGCGCATTCAGCCGGGCGTCGTCATACTGCTTTTCCGGCTTGTCCTGATCCTGGAACAAATCCGGCAGGCGCAGGGTACGCAGCTTGAGGCCGGCGTCGATGAGGCCTTCGTCGCTTGCGAGAGTCAGCACATGCGCGCCGAAGCCGCCGATGCTGCCTTCCTCGACCGTCACCGCCACATCATGGGTGGTGAGCAGCTTGCGGATCAGCGCTTCATCCAAGGGCTTGGCGAAGCGCAAGTCGGCGACGGTGGTGGAGAGGCCGCGCGCGTCCAGCGCATCGGCGGCCTTGAGCGCTTCCTCCAGCCGCGTGCCGAGCGAGAGGATGGCGACGCGCTTGCCTTCGCGCACGATGCGGCCCTTGCCGATCTCCAGCCGCTCCGGCTTGGCGGGCAGGGGAACGCCGACGCCATTGCCGCGCGGGTAACGCAGCGCGATGGGGCTGCTGTCATGGCAGGCGGCGGTGTGGACCATGTGGACCAGATCGGCCTCGTCGGCTGCCGCCATCACCACCATGTTGGGCAGAGTGGCGAGATAGGTGATGTCGAAGCTGCCGGCGTGAGTGCTGCCATCCGCACCGACCAGCCCGGCGCGGTCGATGGCGAAGCGCACTGGCAGGTTCTGGATCGCCACGTCATGCACCACCTGATCATAGGCGCGCTGCAGGAAGGTCGAGTAGATCGCCGCGAACGGGCGCATCCCCTGCGCAGCGAGGCCGGCGGCAAAGGTCACGGCATGCTGCTCGGCAATGCCGACGTCGAAGCAGCGGTTCGGGAAGGTCTTCTGGAACTTGTCGAGCCCGGTGCCCGAGGGCATGGCAGCGGTGATCGCGATGATTTTTTCGTCGCGCTCGGCCTCGGCCATCAGGGCCTGAGCAAAGACATTGGTGTAGCTGGGCGGGCCGGCGGGGGCTTTGGCCTGTTCGCCGGTCACGACGTTGAACTTCTGCACGCCGTGATATTTGTCCGCGGCCGCCTCGGCAGGGCCGTAGCCCTTGCCCTTTTGCGTGACGACATGGACGAGCACCGGCCCGTCCGCCATGTCGCGCACATTCTCTAGCACGGGGATCAGCTGGTCAAGATTGTGGCCATCGATGGGGCCGACATAATAGAAGCCCAGCTCCTCGAAGAGCGTGCCGCCCATGGCCATGCCGCGGGCGAACTCGTCCGTCTTACGGGCGGCCTGGTGGAGCGGCCGGGGCAGCTTGCGCGCCAGCTTGCGCAGCGCTTCGCGCACCGAGAGGAACTCGCGGCTGGAGACGATCCGCGCCAGATAGGCCGAGAGGCCGCCCACCGGCGGCGCTATGGACATGTCATTATCGTTGAGGATGACGACGAGCCGGTTGCCGGCCTCGCGCGCATTGTTCATCGCCTCATAGGCCATGCCGGCCGACATGGCGCCATCCCCGATGACGGCGATGCCCTTGCCGGGCTGGCCGCTCAGCTTGTTGGCGATGGCAAAGCCGAGCGCGGCGCTGATCGAGGTGGAGCTGTGCGCGGCGCCGAAGGGATCATATTCGCTCTCGGCGCGCTTGGTGAAGCCGGACAGGCCACCGCCCTGGCGCAGCGTCCGAATACGGTCGCGCCGGTCGGTCAGGATTTTGTGCGGATAGCATTGATGCCCGACATCCCAAACCAGCTTGTCGTCGGGCGTGTTGAACACATAATGGATGGCAGTCGTCAGCTCGACGACGCCAAGGCCGGAGCCCAGATGGCCGCCGGTCGTGCCGACAGCGGAAATCGTTTCTGCGCGCAACTCATCGGCCAACTGCCGCAGTTGTTCGGGGGCGAGCTTGCGAAGATCGGCGGGGGTGCGCACCTGATCGAGCAGGGGCGTCTCGGGCTGGTCCATCATCGGCTCTTATCTAGTGCGTTAACCGGCCATTGTCGAACGGTCATCCAACCTGTGATGATAGGCTCATCGCATATCGCCGCAACTGGTCTAAGGGGCAGGGCGCTATGTCGCAGTGCCTGCGAGCGCCTCAGGTCAGGCGCATTTGGCGCAGGTGCCCAGCACTTCGATAACGGGACGTTCGGTTGCGAACCCGTCTTCCCCGGCGATGCGGCGGACTTCGCTGGTCAGCCTGTCATTGTCGATATGCGTGGCCTCGCCGCAGGCCTTGCAGACCAGGAAGATGCAGTCGTGCAGGCAGCCGGGATGGGCGTTGGCGATATAGGCATTGGCGCTTTCCACCCGCTGGGCGAGGTTGGTCGCCACGAACAGGTCGAGAATGCGATAGATGCTGTTGGGCGCGACGCGCTTCCCCCGCTTCTGCGAGACCTTGTCTGCGATATCATAGGCAGAGGCCGGCTTTTCCTCGGCCGCGAGCACATCGAAAATGTCGCTGCGCATGTCCGTCCACTGCTCGCCCTTGGCTTCGAGCGTGGCGCGGGCCGCAGCCGAGAGCTTGATGCCCGTCGGCTCGGCATGGTTGTGAATATGATGGTCAGCGGTGGCCATGCTCACAATCTAAGCTCTGCTGGCCGACGCCACAAGCCTTGGCGAACGCGTGCGGCGCGCGACGGAGGCTACGCGGGATCGCAGTCCGGAATTTGCATGAAATCCGGCAGAATTGTCGAAAGCGTTTTTCCGAAAATTGACTTCATCCACTTATTGGCCGGCATCATCTCCTTGTTTATCGGCGATTTTTGGACTGGAAATATCTGCAAAGCACTGGTTTTAAAGCAGAAATAGGAACTCTGAAAATTGTGCCTAATTGGCAACACTCCGTTCGATTGCGTTATCGATGATATTATCCGCTTGAGTTTGTCCCGGATCGTCGCCTAGCCTATTAGTTAGCTTACTACGAGAGTGTGCCGACAAGGCTGTGTCAGCGACCTGACGATCCAGAATCGGGCTCCGGAAAGTGGGCGGGAGTGCAGTCGTCGGGAGGCGGCTGAGAAAAGGGAGAGGAAACTTATGTCTGTAAAAATGGACTCGTTTTGCGTGCGCGCGGCATTGGCGTGCACGACGGCACTGACGGTTCTGTCCATGCCATCGGGCGCGATCGCGCAGCAGGCCGATGGCGCTGACGAGCAATCCATCGTGGTCACCGGCTCGCGCATCGTTCGACGCGACTATGAAGCCAGCAGCCCGATCGTCACAGCGGGGCAGGAACTGCTCCAGAACAGCTCGACCGCGGCGCTTGAGACCAACCTCAACAAGCTTCCCGGCTTCACGCCGGTCCAAACCCCCGCCATTGCGAGCGACATTCAGCCGACCGCTACCAGCACGCCCGGCGCTGCGACGGTTTCGCTGCGCGGCCTCGGCACCAACCGTTCTCTGGTGCTGGTCGATGGGCGCCGGGCAACACCGGCCAATGGGCTTGGCGTTGTCGACATCAACACGATTCCGGCAGCGGCTATCGAGCGGGTCGAGATCATCACTGGCGGTGCCTCGGCGACCTACGGCGCGGACGCCGTGGCCGGCGTGGTCAACTTCATCCTGAAGAAGAACTTCCAGGGTCTTCAGTTCGATACCCAGATGGGCATCTCCCAGCGGGGCGACGGTCGTGAGTTTTCGATCAGCGGGATCATGGGCGCGAACTTCGACGATGGCCGAGGCAACATCACGATTGGCCTGTCCATGAACGATCGCGAAAGCGCCCTGCGCCGCGACCGGCCCTGGTTCCGCAGCGCGTGGCAGGACCCCCGCTTCACCGGCACCGAGTTCTTCCCCGATTTCTCGGGCTATCAGCCGGTCGGCGGTAACAATCCCAGTCAGGCTGCGCTGAACAACCTGTTCGGAACGACTGCGGGCGGCGCCGCGCGCGTTGCGGCCGGCAGCCGGCTTTACTTCAACGACGATGGCACGGCTTTCACCGGCTTCTTCCAGAGCCCTCCCGGGGGCGTTTCGCGCTTCAAGGGCGATCTGACCGGCCTGAAATGGAAGCGTCAGGGCGACGGAACGCTCGGGCAGAATTTCCAGGACGAGCTGCTGGTTCTGCCGCTCAACCGTTACAACCTCTATGCGCGCGGCAATTACGAGATCAACGACTGGATCGGCGCCTTCGCGCAAGGCACGTTCACGCGCGTTCAGACCCGCACGGTCCAGCAGCCCTCGCCATCCGTGAACGGATGGTCCGCGCTCATTCCCGTCGATGGGCGAGCAATCCCAACCGAGTTGGCGCAGGTGCTGGCTTCGCGCGGTAATCCGACTGCGCCCTGGCAGCTCACTTACTACCTCAATTACGCCAACCGCGAATCTCGTACAGATGTGTTCACCTACAATCTGGTCGCCGGTTTGGAAGGCAAGGTGCCTGGCACTGACTGGACTTGGGAAGCCTATGCGTCTCAGGGTGAGTCCGAAACCAATGCCCTGATTACGGGTACGGCCTCGCTCGCGCGCTTCCGGGCTGTCATCCAATCGCCCAACTGGGGCGCCGGATTCAGCTCACAGGGGAACGCAGCCTTTGGCGGTTTCGGTGCGGCATCGGCCACCTGCACGAGCGGCTTCAATCCGTTCAACAAGGCCGCGCAGATCTCCCAGGATTGTATCGACGCCATCCGCGCCGACCTCAAGAACCGGGCAGTCATGCAGCAGAGCGTGTTTGAAGCGAACGCGCAGGGCGGGCTGTTCAACCTGCCGGCCGGTCAGGTTCGTGCGGCGGTCGGTGCGAGCCATCGTCAGAACCGCTATGAGTTCGAGAACGATACGCTGACCTCGCAGGGCACGTCCTTCCAGGATCAGGCGATCGGCATCTATCCGAGCGGCAACTCGAAGGGGCTCATCCGCGTGGATGAATTCTACGGCGAGTTGCTCGTGCCGGTGCTTTCCGATCTGCCGCTGATCCGCAAGCTGGACGTGACCGTGGGTGCGCGTAACTCCCACTACAACACGACCGGCAATGCCTTCACCTGGAAGGCGATGGCCGATTGGGAAGTTGCCGACTTTCTCACCATCCGTGGCGGGTTCAACAAGGCTATCCGGGCACCGAACGTGGCCGAGTTGTTCTTGGCACCCCAGCAGACCTTCACAGCGGCTGGTGGTGGTGACGTCTGTCGCCTGAATAACACCTTGGGCTGGTCCGCCAATACGGCCACCAATCCGAACGCCGCCAATGTGCTGGCGGTCTGCCGCATCCTGATGGACCAGACGATCGCCGGGACCGCAAACACCTTCTACTCCGACCCGGCCTTCTACAATGCGCAGGGCCCGGCCTTTGCGTTCCCGACCCTCGTTGGAAATCCGAGCATTCAGCCCGAAAAGGCCAAGACCTGGACTCTCGGCGCCGTGTTCAAATCCACAGCGACCAGCGAGTTGCTGCGTCGCCTGCGACTGACGGTCGATTATTATAATATCAAGGTGGACGACGCCATCGGCCCCCTCACGCTCGACACCGCACAACGCCGTTGTTTCGACCCCGCGTTCAATCCGGCGATCAGCAACAATCCGGCCGCTGCTGCCGCAGCAGCGACCTGCCAAGCCATTGGACGCGTGGCCGGCGATGGCGCGCTGGGTAATGTGCAGGTCACCTACTTGAACAACGGACGTTTCCGCACCTCGGGTATCGATGTGCAACTCGACTGGTCCGTTCCGGTGGGACCGGGCACGTTCAGCGTGAACTCGGTGTTCAACTATCTGCTCTCGATGAAATCTGCGCCCCTTCCGGCTTCGGCCGGACCGGCCGGGCAGCTGGTTGAATATGCCGGCACGCTGGGGCCGGTGGGCAGCGCAGCCATTGCCGAGAACGGCATCAACCCTGGCTCCTTCCGCTGGAAGATGCTGAACTCGTTCAGCTATGCGGTTGGGCCTGTCACGGTTGGGGTACAGTGGCAGCATCTGCCTGCCGCCAAGTCGATCACCTATACTTCCAACAACGCCACCACCTTTGTGGGCGCACCGGCTTACGATCTGTTCAATCTGAACGGCTCGTTCGCGGTGACACGGGATGCGACGCTGCGTTGGGGTGTGGACAATCTGTTCGACAAGGCGCCGCCGCTGATCGAGTATAATACAGCGGCTCCGCTCGGGAATGGCGTGGGTGCCAGCCCGTTCAATGCCTACTTCTATGATATGAATGGCCGCCGCTTCTACCTCGGCGCGTCGTTCAAATTCTGAGGATGACGGACTAAAAGGGGGAAAGAGGGGACTGCCTGCCGGGCATTCCCCTCTTATCTTTGTTTCAGGACAAGGCCGGGGCCGGAGCGGGCCGCGCGAAGAGGAGAGTGGATTATGGTGTTGCGGTCGATCCGGCCTGTGCCGATTGCGGTGCTGACGATGCTTCTGGCGGCGTGCAGCGGCGTTGAGGGGAGCGAAACGTCTCTCGGCCCCGCCGCCATCGATCAGGCGCGGCTCGAAGCGGCTGGCAAGGATGACGACAACTGGCTGACCTATGGCCGCACCTATGATGAGCAGCGCTATTCGCGGCTCACCCAGATCAATGACGGCAATATCGGCGAGCTGAGCCTCGCCTGGGCGCTGGAACTCGATACCGCGCGCGGGCAGGAGGGCACGCCCATCGTGGTCGATGGCGTGATGTACACCTCCACCGCCTGGTCCAAGGTCGTCGCCATCGATGCCGCGACCGGCAAGCAGCTCTGGCAGTTCGACCCGGAGAATGAAGGCTCCAAGGCCGCGCACGCCTGCTGCGACGTCGTCAATCGCGGCGTCGCCGTGTGGAAGGGGCGCGTCTTCGTCGGCACCATCGACGGTCGGCTGATTGCCATCGACGCCAAGACCGGCCAGAAGGTCTGGGAGACCATCACGGTCGACCAGAAGAAGCCCTATACCATCACCATGGCCCCGCGCGTGGTGCGCGACAAGGTGATCATCGGCAATAGCGGCGCGGAATTGGGCGTGCGCGGCTATGTCTCCGCCTACGATACAAACACCGGCAAGCTCGTCTGGCGCTTCTATACGGTGCCCGGCAATCCGAAGGACGGACCGGATGGCGCTGCCTCCGACGCGATCCTGGAGAAGCTGGCCCGGCCGACCTGGTATGGCGAGAATTACTGGAAGCTCGGCGGCGGCGGCACCGTGTGGGACAGCGTGGTCTACGATCAGGAACTGAACCAGCTTCTCATCGGCGTGGGCAATGGCTCGCCCTGGAATCACAAATGGCGCAGCGCCGGCAAGGGGGACAATCTCTTCCTCTCCTCCATTCTCGCGCTCGACCCGGATACCGGCGCCTATAAGTGGCACTATCAGATCAATCCCGGCGAAACCTGGGATTACACGGCCACCCAGCAGATCATGCTCGCGGATCTGAAGATCGACGGGCGCGACCGCAAGGTGCTGATGCAGGCACCGAAGAACGCCTTTTTCTATGTGATCGACCGGACGAACGGCAAGCTGATCTCCGCCAAGCCCTATGCGCGGCAGAACTGGGCTGAGGGCATCGACCTCAAGACGGGGCGGCCGATCGAGAAGCCCGGCGTGCGCTATGACAATGGGCCGGCGCTGGTCATCCCCTCGGGCATCGGCGCCCATGCGTGGATGCCGATGAGCTATTCGCCCAAGACCGGCCTCGTTTACATTCCGGCGATGGAGCATCCTCTGGTCTATGGCGATGCCGATCCGTTCGTGATCCATGAGGGGCGCTGGAATACGGCAGTGTCCTTCCTCGATCCGCCGGCGATGCCGGGTCTGCCCGATACCGTGGAAGGGCGCCGCAAGGCCCTCGAATCCATGGTGAAGGGCAAGCTCGTCGCTTATGATCCGGTGACGCAGAAGCCGCGCTGGGAAGTCGAGCGCGACTGGCCGTGGAATGGCGGCACGCTGGCGACCGCTGGCAACCTCGTCTTCCAGGGCACGCCGCATGGCGACTTCGAGGCGTTCAGCGCGGACAATGGCAAGAAGCTGTGGTCCTTCCAGACCCATCGCGGCGTGCTGGCCGGGCCGATCACCTATCGCGTCAATGGCGAGCAATATATTGCCGTCATGGCCGGCTATGGCGGCTCGATGGGTATGGCAAGCGGCACGCCGTTCATGAAGAACAAGATGCCCAACGGCCTCGTGCTGGCGTTCAAGATCAAGGGCAGCGGCAAGCTGCCGCCCTACACGCCGATCCCGCAGCCCGAGCCGACGCCGAGCAACGAGACCTTCACGGCGGCGCAGATCGCGACCGGCCAGAAGGGTTTCTTCCAGTTCTGCCAGATCTGCCATGGCGGTCCGGTCAACCCCAACCTGCGGCGCTCACCGCTGATTGCCGACAAGGATCTGTGGCAGCAGGTGGTGATTGGCGGCGCGCTGGCACAGAATGGCATGGCGAGCTTCGCGGCCTATCTCAAGCCCGAAGAAGCCGAGGCCATCCGCGCTTATCTCAACCAGCAGGCAAAGGCGCTGCTTGCCGAAGAGAAAGCCAAGGCACGCTGATCAGACCGACCGCGCAACCGCATAATGCGTTGCGCGGTCGGCGGCGGTCGTGCAACTCCTGCTAACGCTATGGTCTAACGATCCGCCCGCAAGGGCGGGTCGCGCGTTGAGGAGAGAGTGATGCCGCCCAAATCCCTGTTTGCCCGCTGCCTGATGGCGGCGTCTCTGATGCTTCTCCCACTGACGGCCAGCCGGGCCGAGGTGAAGGTGGAGCACATCAAGGTCCACTCGCAGGCGGTGGAAGGCAATCTGGAAGGAAACAGCGCCGACCGCGACGTGATCGTCTTCCTCCCGGAAGATTATGCGACGAGCACCAAGCGCTATCCGGTTGTCTATTTCCTGCACGGCTTCATGGGATCGGCCGAGGGCTATGACAAATATATCGGCTTTGCCGACGCGCTGAACACCGCCGAGGCCAAGAACCGCCAGGCGATTCTGGTCGTGCCGGATTCCAACTCGCGCCATGGCGGCTCGATGTACTCGAGCTCCCCGACCACTGGCAATTTCGAGCGTTTCATTGCGCAGGATCTCGTTGCCTATGTCGACAAGCACTATCGCACGCTCGCCAAGCAAGAGTCGCGCGGCCTGAGCGGCCACTCAATGGGCGGCTACGGGACGCTACGCATTGCCATGAAATATCCCGGCGTGTTTTCGAGCATCTACGCGATGAGCGCCTGCTGCCTCTCCGCCCGCCCGGTGGATGCAGAGCGCAGCCAGCGCCTCGAAGCGATGAGCATGGATGAAGCGCTCAAGGGCGACTTTGGCGTGCGGGCCGACTTCGCGGCAGCCTCGGCATGGTCGCCCGCGCCGGACAAAGCGCCCTTCTATCTCGACCTTGGCACGCAAAAGGGCGTCGTCCAGCCTCAGATCATCGCGCAATGGGCGGCCAATGCGCCGCTTGCCATGGCCCCGCAATATCTGCCGGCGCTCAAGAGCCTCAAGGCCATCGCGATTGACGTGGGGGACAAGGACACCCTCATCAAGGATAATGGCGATATGGCCAAGCTGCTTGACCGGATGGGGGTTGCGCATAGCTATACCGTCTATGAGGGCGACCATGGCAATCGCGTGCGCGAGCGCTTCCGGGCGTTCGTCCTGCCCTTCTTTGCCGAGCATCTCGCCAAGGATTGATTTCGCGAAAGGCGAGCGCGGCACCGCTCTGGCCCCACACGCCCTGCCCGGTTCGAGACCGGCAGGGCGCGATGTGCGTTGGATGGTCGCGCCTGTCCTTTAGCCGACATGTTTTCTCCCTAACTGTGTGACAGGCGCGCAATTGACAGCGCAAAGATCGACAAAATCGATCTTTGCGTTGAGATTAATCAATTTTGCCTGAACAACAATGATGCCTATGTGCAAGGCGTCAATTCACCAAGAGGAGCAGACATGAGTCTCGTAAACACCCCGATCAAGCCGTTTTCCGCCACGGCCTTCAAGGAAGGCAAGTTCGTCGACGTGAGTGAGGCGGACGTGAAGGGCAAGTGGGCCGTCTTCTTCTTCTACCCGGCTGACTTCACCTTCGTTTGCCCGACCGAGCTTGAGGATCTGGCAGACATCTACCCGACGCTCCAGGGCATGGGCGTGGAAGTCTATTCGGTCTCCACCGACACGCACTTCTGCCACAAGGCCTGGCACGACACGTCGCCGGCCATCGGCAAGATCAGCTACTACATGCTGGGCGACCAGAACCACAGCATTTCGAACAATTTCGAGATCCTGCGCGAAGGCGTCGGCCTTGCTGACCGTGGCACCTTCGTCGTGGACCCCGAAGGCACGATCCAGCTGGTCGAGATCACGCCGGAAGGCGTCGGCCGCAACGCTGCCGAGCTGCTCCGCAAGATCAAGGCGCTGCAATATTGGGCGAGCCACCCTGGCGAAGTCTGCCCCGCCAAGTGGGAAGAAGGCGAGAAGACCCTCGCACCTTCGCTCGACCTCGTCGGCAAGATCTAAGACTGCTTCGCGACGGGGTCGCGTGGCGATCCCGTCGTTCTCTCCCCTCTTCATGCGAGGAGGGGCAGAGGGTGGTACGGCGACGCTGCGACCTTTCGCTTTTGCGCGGTGCTGCGCATCGCCACCGCCCCACCCTGCTGAAAGCAGGAGAAATTCAAAGGAAATCCCATGTTGGAAGCCAATATCAAGAGCCAGCTGCAGGCCTATATGGCCAACATCAAGCAGCCGATCGAGCTGGTGCCGTCGCTGGACGACAGCGCCAAGGCGTCGGAGCTGCGGGGCCTCCTGGAAGACATTGCCGGGCTGAGCGATCTTGTGACCATTGCGGCCGAGGAAGGCGATGCGCGCAAGCCCAGCTTCCTCATCCGCCGTGTCGGCACGGATATTGGCGTGCGTTTCGCCGGCATTCCGCTCGGGCACGAGTTCACCTCGCTGGTGCTGGCGCTGCTGCAGGTCGGCGGGCACCCGCCCAAGGTGAGCGATGAGGTCATCGAACAGGTCAAGGCGCTGGAGGGCGACTATCAGTTCGAGACCTATTTCTCGCTCTCCTGCCAGAACTGCCCGGACGTGGTGCAGGCGCTCAACCTGATGAGCGTGCTCAATCCGCGCATCCGCAACGTCTCCATTGATGGCGCGCTGTTCAAGGCGGAAGTCGATGAGCGCAAGGTGATGGCGGTGCCGAGCGTCTATCTGAATGGCGAGCCGTTCGCCTCCGGACGCATGGATATCGAGCAAATCCTCGCCAAGTTGGATACGGGTGCCGTCGCCCGCGCGGCCGAGAAGATCGCCGCCAAGGAGCCGTTCGACGTGCTCGTGGTGGGTGGCGGGCCGGCCGGTGCCGCTGCGGCCATCTATGCCGCGCGCAAGGGCATCCGCACGGGCGTGGTTGCCGAGCGGTTCGGCGGGCAGGTGCTGGATACCATGGGCATCGAGAACTTCATTTCCGTGCCGCACACCGAGGGGCCGAAGCTGGCTGCCGCGCTGGAGCAGCATGTGAAGGATTATGATGTCGACATCATGAACCTCCAGAAAGCCAGCAAGCTGGTGCCGGCCAAGGCGCCGGGCGGCCTCGCCGAAGTGCAGCTGGAGAGCGGCGCGACCCTCAAGGCCAAGGCGGTGATCCTCGCCACTGGCGCCCGCTGGAGGACGATGAACGTGCCCGGCGAGGATGAGTATCGCAACAAGGGCGTGGCCTATTGCCCGCACTGCGATGGCCCGCTGTTCAAGGGCAAGCGCGTCGCGGTGATCGGTGGTGGCAACAGCGGTGTGGAAGCGGCAATCGATCTGGCCGGCATCGTCAAGCATGTCACGCTGGTCGAGTTCGACAGCCAGTTGCGCGCCGATGCCGTGCTCCAGCGCAAGCTGCACAGCCTGCCGAATGTGACGGTGGTGACCTCCGCCCTGACGACGCAGGTGCATGGCGATGGCGAAAAGGTGGTGGGCCTGACCTATCGCGACCGCAACAGCGATGAATCGCATCTGATCGAGCTGGAGGGCATTTTCGTCCAGATCGGTCTGGTGCCCAACACCGAATTCCTCACCGATGCGGTGGCGCTGAGCAATCGCGGCGAGATCGAAATCGACGCGCGGGCGCATACCTCGCAGCAGGGCATTTTCGCGGCGGGCGATTGCACCACCGTGCCCTACAAGCAGATCGTGATCGCGATGGGGCAGGGCTCTACGGCCGCACTCTCTGCCTTCGATTATCTGATCCGCCTCGCGCCGGCGGAGGAGCAGGCGAAGGCAGCCTGATCGCAGCCCACGCATTGAAGGTTTGAGAGGGGCGTTCGGCACGGGCCGGGCGCCCCTTTCTTGTGGATGCGCGCGTATATCCCGTTTGGGAGATGCCGGGTCGATCACCTTCTGGCAGGCGCAGGCTGTAGCGGCGAACGGATGAAATCCCGAGCCGGTCCATGTCTTTGCCAGGGGGTGCATCATGATAATTTCACGGACTTATTCCAGGGCCTTGCTGCTCGTTTCGGCAGCGGCGCTGTCACTCACCCTGTCTGCCTGCGGAGACGAAGGCGTGAACTCGACGCCGACGCCCACGCCCGCCCCCACGCCTGCGCCGACACCCACGCCATCACCGACACCCACGCCGACCCCAACCCCCACGCCGACCCCAACCCCCACGCCGACTCCCACGCCTGCTGCGGGGCCGATCGCCAACATCGTCGCCGGGCCGGGCAGCAACGCGACGCCGGTCGTGCAGGCCACCAATGGCGCCTCGTTCGATACCCAGACGTCGGGAACGATCAGCTTTCCGCTCAGCCAGCTTGCGGTGAATTTCGACGCACGGGGGAATCCCACCGCCGCGGCGACTGCCAACGCCAATGGCGTCACGATCAGCCGGGACTCATCAGGCCTGAAGTTCACCGTCAATGTCCCCGCGGCCGGGATCACCAATGTGGCCCTCGTCGAGGATTGCGACGATTGCTACTCGGCCAACCTCTCCAACGGTCGCAAACTGGAGGTCGTGCTCGATGGCGAGCTGGATAATGGCGATCTGAGCTATCTGCGCTTCGGCGAATGGGCGGTCTTTGGGCAGAACGGCCAGCTTGGAACTTATGCGCCGCTGATCGGCGGGTACGAAACGCCGAACGCCGGCATGCCGACGAGCGGCACCGCGACCTATGCCGGCGAGGTGGAGGGCTATGTCAGCTTTGTCGATGGCAGTGCCCGCAATGTCGGCGAGCTGGAAGGCAATGCCGCGATCAGCGTGAACTTTGCCGCCAACAGCCTGACCGGCACCACGTCCAACATGCAGGTTGGCTATGAGAAGAACGGCAACTGGCAGCAGGCGGCGTGGAACGATGCCTCGTTCACGGCTTCGCTCTCCGGCAATGACTTCTCGGGCACTACGGCGGTGACGAGCGCACCGAGCGGTGCGGCATCCCTGCAGAGCGGCGCGGTCGGCACGATCGGCGGCAGCTTCTACGGGCCGGCAGCCGATGAGATTGGCGCGATCTGGTCGCTCTCCGACGGCACGAACACGGCGCTCGGGACGATCGCCGGAATCAAGCAGTAACCCGAGGGGCGATCCGCTGCCCGCGCGTGGGGCGCCGAGGGCGTGGTGGGGGCAGCGGATCGAATGGGACGGCAGCACATGTCTGCAGTGGGAGCATTCATGCTGATGTCCCAGGTGGGGGCGATGGCGATGGCCGGGACACCAACGGCCATCGCCGCGCATCCCGATGCGGCGGCCAGCAGCGCGCCGGAAGCGGCAGCGCCAGCGGCGGCCATGTCGGTGTCGGCAGAGGCCTATGCCGAACGGCTCGCGCGTGATCCGGCCAATCCCGAGCTGCGGTTTCGCCTCGGCATGGCGCTGATGGAAGCGGGGCGAACGCGCGAGGCGATCCGGCAGTTCCGACATTTGCTGGCCGATCAGCCGCAGGCCGTGCGTGTGCGGCTGGAGCTGGCGCGCGCTTATTATGTCGCCCGGGATTATGCCAATGCCGAGCGACAGTTCCGTCTGGCCGGCGCGGCCAATCTGCCCGCGATCGTCTCCGCCAATGTCGATCGCTACCTCAAGTCCATTCGCGAGATGCGATCCTGGTCGTTCAGCGCCTCCTTCGCGCTCGCGCCGGATACCAACATCAATGCGGCGACGGCGGCGGAAACGATCGAGCTCTACGGCCTGCCGTTTGACCTGTCGGAAGCAGCCCGCCGGTCGAGCGGGGTGGGGGTCTATGGGCAGATCGGCGCGGAGTGGGCGCCGCGTCTGTCCGCCCGGGTTCGGCAGCGATTTGGCGCATCCCTCTCGCGGCGCGATTATCAGGGGCAGCAGTTCGACGACATGGTGCTGAGCGCCTATCTCGGCCCGCGCGTGACGCTGGGCCGGTTCGCGCTGGCCGCCGCCGGCACGGCCTCCCGCCGCTGGTATGGGGGGCAGCCCTATAGCCGGATGCTCGGCGGTCAGGCGGATGTCGCTTACTATCCGGGCACCCGCACGGCGATCAGCCTGCAAGCCAGCGCGAGCGACCTGCGCCATAAGGGCGCCACGCATCTGAATGGGGCGCTGCTCGGCCTGTCGCTGGGCGTCACGCGCTCGCTGGACAAACAGAGCCTCGGCAATTTGCGCGTCGGCATCAATCGTCACGATGCGGCCAACCGCGCTTTTGCCCAGACCTCCTACACGGCGGGCGCTATCTACGCGCGCGAATTGCCGATGGGCTTCTCGCTCTCGCTGCAGCCCGGTTTTTCCTACAGCCGCTTCGATGGCGTGTTTGCCGCGTTCGGCACGGCGCGGCGTGACACGAGCTACAGCCTTGGCGTGAGCGCGCTCAATCGCAAGGTGACGCTTGGCCGGTTTGCGCTGCGCGTGGGCGTCTCGCATACGATCAACGAGAGCAATATCGCGCTCTACGCCTACCGCCGTACGCGCTCGACATCGGCGTGACGACGATTTTCTGATCTGGCGGGCATGCGGTCTGCGCGCAGGGCGATCACGCTGCGCCGTAGCGTCCGGGTCGTGCCGGCGGGCACGCAGGCTTGTCGAGGGGACTGTCGCGTCGCCCGCAAGGGGTTGAAACCAAGCGGGTAGCCGATAAGTTTGGCCTCATGTGACGCGACACTGCGTTTTCCCAAGGATTGAGGTTTTCCGACAAATGCCTTCAAAGCATGTTCTTGCCCCGTTGAGCGCCGTCGCGCTCGCGCTGTCCACGCCGCTCGCCGCCCAGAAGGCGGAGACCATCACCGCGCCATGGACCGGCCCCTATGGCGGCGTGCCCGCATGGGACAAGGTGGACCCGGCGGCATTCCCTGCCGCGTTCGAGGCGGTGATGGCCTCGGTGAAGGCGCAGTTCGAGGGTGTGCTGGCCAGTAAGGCCGCCCCGACGTTCGACAATACCATCACCGCGCTTCAGAAGGAGACGCTGTCCGACCGGGTGATGCCGATCTGGGGCGTGTATGTCTCCAATCTCTCCAATGACGACATCCGCCGCATTCAGGGTGAGTGGAGCCCGAAGCTCAGCGCCTTCTTCAACGAACTGACGCTCGATCCGCGCTATTTCGCGCGGGTGAAGGCGCTCTACGACAAGCGCGACACGCTGGGCCTCGATGCCAAGCAGATGCGGCTGCTGACCCGCACTTATGAGGATCTGGTCGCCAACGGCGCCATGCTGGATGCCGCGCAGAAGAAGGAGCTGATCGGCATTGAGACCGCGCTGGCGCAGGAGTTCAGCAGCTTCCAGAACAAGGTGCTGGCCGATGAGGAGAAGTTCATCACCTTCACCAGCGAGGCCGATCTCGTGGGTTTGCCGGCCGACTTCGTGGCGACGATGAAGTCTGCGGCGCAGGACAAGGGCGTGGATGGCTGGCTGCTGATCAACACCCGTTCCTATGTGCAGCCCTTCCTCGAAAGCTCGACGCGGCGCGACCTGCGCAAGAGCGTGTTCGAGGCGTTCGCCAATCGTGGCGACAATGGCGATGCCAATGACACCAATGCGACCATCGCGCGGATCGTGGCGCTGCGTGCCCAGCGGGCGAAGCTGCTCGGGTTCAAGACACATGCCGAATACCGCATGCGCGACACCATGGCGCAGACGCCGGACAAGGCGATGGCCCTGATGATGAAGGTGTGGCCGGCAGCCGTGGCCCGCGTGCGCGAGGAAGTGGCGGACATGCAGGCTATCGCCGATGCGGAGGCAAAGGCCGGCAAGGGGCCGAAGATCACCATCGAGCCCTGGGACTATCGCTTCTACGCCGAGAAGGTGCGCAAGGCGAAGTACGACCTCGATCAGAATGAGGTGAAGCCCTATTTCCAGCTCGACAAGATGGTCTCCGCCATGTTCGACATGGCGAACCGGCTCTACGGCTTCACCTTCACCGAGAATAGCGGCGCCGTGCCGGTCTTCCACCCCGATGTGCGGACCTTCGAGGTGACGCGCGGTGGCAAGGTTGTCGGGCTGTTCTACCTCGATACCTGGGCACGCACCGGAAAGCGCTCCGGGGCGTGGATGACCACCTACAAGGGGCAGGATCATCTCAACGGCAATGAATATGTGCTGGCGTCCAACAATAACAATTTCGCCAAGGGCAGCGCCGGGGTGCCGACGACGATCAGCCTCGACGATGCGACCACGCTGTTCCATGAGTTCGGCCACGCGCTGCATTATCTGAGCTATGACATCACCTGGCCGGGGCTGGGCACGACGCCGCGCGACTTCGTGGAATATCCGAGCCAGGTTCATGAGAATTGGGTGCTGACGCCCTATATTCTCGAGACCTATGCGCGCCATTTCCAGACGGGCGCGCCGATCCCCAAGGCTCTGGTCGACAAGATCAAGGCCAGCGATACCTTCAACCAGGGCTTTGCCACGGTCGAATATCTCTCGTCGGCCATCGTGGACATGAAGCTGCACAATCGTCCCGACGCGCCGACCGATATCGACGCGTTCGAGCGGGAGACGCTGGCGGAAATCGGGATGCCGAAGGAGATGATCATGCGGCACCGCCTGCCGCAGTTCAATCACCTGTTCTCATCCGATGCCTATTCGGCGGGCTATTACAGCTATTTGTGGTCCGAGACGATGGATGCGGACACCTGGGCTGCCTTTGAGGAGACCGGCAATGTCTGGGACCCGGCGCTGGCCGCGCGCTTCAACAAGGCGCTGCTCTCGACCGGCAACGAGACCGACCGGGCCGAAGCGTACCGCGCCTTCCGTGGTCGCGACCCGGATGTGAATGCGCTGCTGCGCAAGCGGGGCTTCCCTGTTCCGGCGCAGTAATCCCGCCTCAATCCGTGCGATTTGCTTTTTGTTAGTGCGGGGAACCCGCCTCGATTTGGAACGAATGCCCCGGGCAGGATTTCTGAATTAGACTGAGTAGATAGCGGATATAGGACGGATGCTGATTTCACAGGAGGAAGAAGCGCGGCTGCGCGCCTCTTTCGAGGCGTTTATCATGGACCGGAGTTTTCCGTGCGTGGGGGCCAAATCGGCTCTCTCGCGCGGGACGCTTAACATTCTGGTGGGCTGGTCCATCGACAGCGGCTGGGATGACCTGCGGCTGCACGGCGAATTGATGGCCTGGGCGCAATCCTATGCGAGCGACCCGGGGCTGTTCCGCAGCCTCGCGATCATTTTCGCGCATGCGGCGCCGCTGGACGAAAAGGCCTATGAGCAGGCGATGTGGGACCGCCTGCAATCGCTGGCCGACAAGGACGCATGGCTTGGCCTGCCCTATGATGAGCGGGTGAGCCGCGATCCGGACGATCCCCATTTCTCGCTGAGCTTTGGCGGCGAAGCCTTTTTCGCAGTGGGCCTGCATCCGGCGGCGAGCCGGCCGGCGCGGCGTTTCGAGCGGCCGGTGATCGTGTTCAACCTGCACGATCAGTTCGAGCAATTGCGTCAGGAAGGGCGCTACGAAAAGATCCGCGAGACGATCATCGCCCGCGATGTCGATCTTGCCGGTGAAGCCAACCCGATGCTTGCACGCCACGGCACGAGTAGCGAGGCCGCGCAGTATAGCGGGCGGCATGTCGGCGAAGACTGGAAATGCCCGTTCCATGACCCCCGCGAGGTCGCGTGATGGCAGAGCGTATTCCGCCCCGTTCGGGCGTGGCGTTCGAACTGCGTGCCGGCCAGTATCTGACCGTGATCGACCCGGAAGGGTGCCAGGTGGCGGACCTGCTGGCCTATAATCGCGCGGATATCGGCGAGGTGCTCAGCAATGGGCGCACTCTGGATTATGAGGAGACCATTCGGCTGACGACGGGCAACAGGCTGTGGTCGAACCGGTCCAATGTGCTGCTGACGATCGAGCAGGATACGGTCGGCTGCCATGATTTTCTGCTGACGCCGTGCAGCACCGATACCTTCCTACATTTTTATCCGGACAAGCCGGTCGTTCCGGGTTGTTTCGGCAATCTGGCAGCGGCGCTCGCGCCCTATGGAATCACGGCCGATATGATCCCGGTCGCGTTCAATTGCTTCATGAATGTGCCGGTGGGGGCGGACGGCAAGATCAGTGTTCTGCCGCCGCTCAGCTCGGCGGGCGACCGGATTGTCCTCAAGGCGGAGATGGATCTGATCATCGGCCTGACGGCCTGCTCGGCTTATGCCAGCAATGGCGGGAGCTTTCGGCCGATCGATTATATGGTTGAAGATCTGGTTTAGGGCGTTGCGACCCGGTCTCCCCTCCTCTTTAGGGGATCGTTGCAAAACGGTGTGACATTTGATTCACTTGCCTTGCGTTGAGGAGGCAGGTGATGACAGGTCAGCTCGGTTTTGCGGAGGGTTGGGTATCGCCCAAACTTGGTCGGAACGAGAGCCTGGATCGGCTATCGCAGGACGTGCGGTGGTATCGGTTCGAGAAGCTGCTGGTGCGGCTCGATCAAGGGGGCGGACGGCCGCCGTTTCCACCGTTACTGATGCTCAAGGCCTTGCTTTTACAGCAGTTCTATGGGCTGTCGGATGCCGATCTGGAAGAGGCGATCAACGATCGGGTGTCGTTCCGGCGGTTCATCGGCCTGCCGCTCGAAGCCTCGTCGCCCGATCACACGACGCTGTGCCGGTTCCGCAATCGCCTGGTCGAGGCCGGGCTGAGTGAAAAGCTGTTTGGCGAGTTCTCGCGCCAGTTGGAGGCGCGCGGTATCGTGCTCAAGCGCGGCACGATGATCGATGCCTCGCTGGTGGCAACGCCCTTCCGCCCCGGCTCGAGCAGCGGCACGCGCGAGGCAGTGGACGATGATGCGACGCTGACCATGCGCAAGCATCGCGCGCATTATGGCTACAAGGTGCATATCGGCACGGATCAGGACAGCCGCCTGATCCGCCGGCTGGTACTGACCGGAGCAAACGTGGCCGACACCGACATGGCAGAGCGCCTCGTGTGCGGCGACGAGCAGGCGGTCTATGCCGACAAGGCCTATGCCAAGCGGGCGCGGCGACAGTGGCTCAAGGCAGCCGGGATCAAGCCGCGGATCATGCACAAGACTTGGGGCGGCGGCCCGCCGCTTACACCCTTGCAGCGCCGCCACAACGACCTGATCTCCCCCATCCGTGCCCAGGTCGAGGGCGTGTTCGCCACGCTCAAGCGATGGATGGGGTTTACGGCGGTGCGCTATAACGGCCTGAAAGCAAACCGAAGTCACTGCTTTCTGCTCGCCCTTGCCTACAACATGAAGCGATCGCTTAAACTGGCCTGAGCCAGACACCAGAACGCCAAGAGGGCGGCCTCCCGATGCCGGAACCCCGCCCTCTTCAGGGGCACAGTACGTACCCAGATCCACGGTCGCTTACGAAAAAGACCCAATTACCCCTTTCGCAACGATCCCCTGAAGAGGAGGGCTCAGGTCGCGCTCGCTATCGCTTCGTCAACCAGCGCAGCCGCCTCAGCGCAAACGCCGGTCGTTGGCCGTCACGGCGCTGTGATAAGGCGCGAGCATCTTGCCCGGTAGCGCCATCATGGCGACGGTCGTCGCCACATTGCGCTCCATCATCCGCATCCAGTCATGGGGCCAGAAGGGCTGGCCCGAGGCGAGGCGCTGCATGTCGCGGGCGTTGGCCGCGCCGGTCTGGCGCAAGCGGCGGGCGCCGCGATCCTGCGCGCGGGCCGCCTTGCCGAAGGCGTCAGTCTTTTCCGTCACCATCAGGCTGAGCTCGCGACCATCGGCGGTGAAGGGGGACTGCCATGCCGCCATGATGATCGGCGTGCGGGCGAGCAGGACATTGTGCGTGCTCACCATCGTCTCGGTGGCCCGAATGCAGGTCTGCGCGAAATCGAACCACATCGAAAAGGGGTTGGCAGTCATGGCGGTGCTCCTGTTGCAGGAGCACAATGAGCGAGAGGCGGATTGGCCCCCGGCGCGCCGGCTGATTATTATCATCCGGATGGTTAGGCGTGGCGGCGTGTCAGGCGATCCAGAGGCGCAGGACCCAGGCCACGACGCCGAGCACGCACACGCTCGCCAGCCAGATGCCCGCCATCCAGCCGAGGCGCTGCCACAGCGGTGCCTCTTCCGGTATGCGGGTCAATGATAGCCCTCATGGCCAACCTTGCCCCGGAAGACCCAATAGGACCAGCCGGTATAGGCGAGGATGAGCGGCAGGGTGATCGCGACGCCGACCAGCATGAAGATCTGGCTCTTCTCAGGCGCTGCCGCATCCCAGATGGTGATCTGATCCGGCACGACATAGGGCCAGATGGTGACGCCAAGACCCGCCATGCCGAGGAAGAACAGGGCCAGCGCCAGAAGGAACGGCATCAGTTCGCGCCGCGTCTTGAGCGCGTAGAAGAGCGCGCCGGCGACGATGGCGGTGAGCAGCGGCACCTGGCTGGCGAACAGGATGTTCGGCATTTCCAGCCAGCGGGCGCGATAATCGGACAGCAGCAGCAGATTATAGGCGCTCACCGCACCCATGAGCAGCAGCGTGGCGATCGCCGCCTTGAAGGCGAGCCGATAGGCATGCTCCTGCACCTCGCCTTCCAGCTTCCAGATCATCCAGCAGGCGCCGAGCAGGGCATAGCCCGCGACCACGCCGGCGCCGGTGAGCAGGGTATAGGGCGTCAGCCAGTCCCACCAGCTGCCATCATAGGAGCGCCCGGTGACGTCGATGCCCTGCAGCAGCGCGCCGAGGATCATGCCCTGCGCCAGCGCGGCGACCACCGAGCCGCCGAAGAAGCACATGTCCCACAACGCGCGGTGGCCCGGATCGCGCCAGCGGAACTCGAAGGCGACGCCGCGAAAGACGAGCCCCAGCAGCATGGCGATGACCAGCGGGTAGGTGGCCGGCAGGATGATCGCATAAGCCAGCGGGAAAGCAGCCATCAGGCCACCGCCGCCGAGCACCAGCCAGGTCTCGTTGCCATCCCACACCGGCGCCACGGAGTTCATCGCGCGATTGCGCCCGTGGCCGACCGTGATGGTGGGGAACAGGATGCCGATGCCCAGATCGAACCCGTCCATCACCACATAAGCGAAGACGGCGAAGGCGATGATGAACGCCCAGATGACCGTGAGATCGATCATGAGTCGGCCCTCCCCTGTACTGTCGGCTGAACTGGTGACGTCGACCTGGGGTCGCCTTGTGCAGGACCAGGTGTGATGCCGGCGGTCCGGATCGGACCGCGTTCGGTCTCCTCCACGCCCGGCTCGCCCGGGTGCGGCGCTGTGTTCATGAGCCGCAGGATATACCAGGTGCCTGCGCCGAACACGGCGAAGTAAATGACGACGAAGGCCAGCAGCGAGGCGGCGACGGCCGGCGCGGCGAGCGGAGAGGCCGCATCGGCAGTGCGGAGCAGGCCATAGATCACATAAGGCTGACGGCCGACTTCGGTCGTCACCCAGCCGGCGATGACGGCGACGAAGCCCGCCGGCCCCATGACCAGCGCGAAGCGGTGCAGCAGCGACCAGTCATACAGGCCCTTGCGCCACCGCGCCAACAGGCTGGTCATGCCCAGCGCGAGCATGAGCATGCCCAGCCCGACCATGATGCGGAAGGACCAGAAAACGACGCCAACCGGCGGGCGCTCGTCAACGGGAATGGTCTTGAGGCCCTCAATCGGGGCGTGGATGTCGTGCTCGAGGATGAGGGAGGTCATGCCGGGAAGTTTCACGGCATAATCCACCCGCTCTTCCTTGGCGTTCGGCACGCCGAAGAGAATGAACGGCGCGCCATCCGGATAGCTCTCATAATGGCCCTCCATGGCGAGCACCTTGGGCCGCTGATGCTCCCAGCTGTTCAGCCCGTGCATGTCGCCGACGAAAATCTGGATGGGCGCGACCAGCGCGATCATCCACATGGCCATGGAGAACATCTTGCGCGCATGGGCATTGGCGCGATCGCGCAGCAGATGCCAGGCGCCGACCGCGCCGACGACCAGTGCCGTAGTGAGATAGGCAGCGGTCACGGTGTGGACGAGGCGGTAGGGGAAGCTGGGATTGAAGATGATCGGCAGCCAGCTGTCACCGGGGAGGAACTGGCCGTTCGCGCCCATGATGTGGCCCTGCGGCGTCTGCATCCAGCTGTTGACCGACAGAATCCAGAAGGCCGAGACGAAGGTGCCGATGGCGACCATCAACGTGGCGAAGAAATGCAGCTTCTTGCCGACGCGGTTCATGCCGAACAGCATGACGCCGAGGAAGCCTGCCTCCAGAAAGAAGGCGGTGAGGACTTCATAGGCCATCAGCGGCCCGATGACCGGCCCGGCGACATCCGAGAAGACCGACCAGTTGGTGCCGAACTGGTAGGACATGACGATGCCCGAGACGACGCCCATCGCAAAGACGATGGCGAAGATCTTCAGCCAGTAGCGGAACAGGTCGATGTAGACCGACTTGCCCGTCTTGAGCCACAGCCCTTCGAGAACGGCAAGAAAGCTGGCCAGGCCGATCGAGAAGGCCGGAAAGATGAAGTGAAAGCTCACCGTGAAAGCGAACTGGATACGCGCCAGCAGGAGAGCGTCGGCCTCCGCGAACATAGCACTGGTCCCTATATGGTTCCCATGGTCGACGGCTCGTGGCGCGTCGATGGGCCGGTCCTACCAGTCTGGCGCTGGAGATTGAAGGGTTGCTCGGAACTCTCCGGCAGCGTTGCCCGGAAGCCACAGTTTTTGTTCTGGAATCTTGGGCCGGGTGACACAGCGCTCAGGAATGAAGAAGGCCGCGACCAGCATGAGCTGGCCGCGGCCTCCGTTCAAATCGTAGTGAGAGAGATCAGAACTTCTTCTTCACGCTCACAGCCCATTCGCGCGGACGACCGGGCTGGCCATTGGAGTAACCCTGGCCACCGACCGTCTGGTCATAGATGGTCAGCAGATAATATTCGTCGAGCAGGTTGGTCACTTCGAGCGAGACATCGAGATCCTCATCCGCATTCCGCCAGGTCAGACGGGCGTTTGCCACGCCATAGGCGTCGATGCGGTTACTCGCGCGGTTGGCCGAGACCGTATAGACCTTGCTCTGGTACGAGGCGTCGATGCGCGGCGTCAGCGAACCGGAATTACCCAGATCGATGCGATACTGCGCGCCGATGCTCCACTTCCACTTGGGCGTGTAAGGCGCATAATCGCCAAACTGCGGGCCATTGAGGTTGGTGGGTCCACCGACGGCCACCGTGGAGGTGCCGGACGTGTAGGTCCCGAACTTCTTGTAGTCGAAGTCGATGTAGCTCAGCGATCCATCAAGCGTCATGCCCTCGACCGGGCGGATGGTGATCTCCGCTTCCAGACCCTTGATGTCGGCATCGCCGGCGTTGACGGGAAGCGCGCAAGGCGCACCGAAGCCAGCCCCGGTGATCGCCGTGCAATTGCTGAGGGTAAGCTGGATTCCCTTATACTTGCTGAGGAAGGCCGCGACGTTGAAGCGTACCATGCGATCGAAAAGATCGGTCTTGAACCCAAGCTCGTACGCGCTCAGCGTTTCCGGCCCGAAGGAGAGGGCCTGCTGGACGAAGAACGGACGGGGATTCACGCCGCCCCCTTTGAACCCGGTGGAAAACTGGGCATAGGCCATGATGTCCGGCGTAAAGGCATATTGCACGTTGGCGCGATAGTCGACGCGATTTCCGCTATACTTGCCCACGGTGCCGTTCAGCGGCAACACGCCGTTCGCCGCAAGCGAGGTCGCATCCAGATAAGGCCGCTGGCGGACATAGGTGTAGGTCTTGGACTCCTCGGTATAGCGAATGCCGCCTGTCAGGGTCAGCTGTTCGACCGGGTTCCACGATAGGTGAGCAAACACAGCCTTGCTGTCTGCATCTACCGGATCGCTCTGCTGGAACTGCAGGCCAGAGGAGCGCAGGTCCTGGAAGGATGTGTAGACCGACTTCTGATCGCTGTAATAGCCGCCCAGGGTGAAGTTGATCTGGTCGTTGACCTTTCCGTTCAGGCGCAGTTCCTGGCTGAAGAAGCGGAAAGTCAGCGGGCCATAGCCGAGGCTGTGGGCCATCGGCGACACGTCGTTGTCGTTGGAGAAGTTGGACGTGTACTCGCGATAGGCGGTGATCGAGTTAAGCTGGAAATTTGGCGAGATTTCCCAGTCGATCTGTCCGGAGAGACCCCAACCCTTGAAACGCACGCGTCCGTCGCCAGAGGCGGCGCGATAGGTGAGCGGCTGACCCCCGACGAGGATCGGCTGGCCGTTCTGACCGATCGCGGTGTCCGCGGGCATGTCATAGGTCGCGAAGTTGCAGTAATTGCCGCAGATGAAGCGGTTGTCATAGGCCAACTGGTTGGCATTGGCGGTATTGCCGATCGGGAACGGGTTGATGTCCCGCTGTGCGGAGGCGGTCGCATAGTTCTGCGCCGGTGAGGAGCCGGGCGCCGGGGTCAGCGGCAGCGGGTAGCGCGGCGAGGCCACCGTGCCATCCGGATAAGTGCGCAGCAGCAGCACCGAGCCGGCCGCGACGCGATCGTCGTCGGTGTAGTCGCCGATAATATTGATATCGATCGTGTCGCTGGGGCGCAGGCGCAGTTGCGCGCGCGCTGCGATGTAGTTGACCTCTCCTTCCTTGGCGAGCACGCAGTCCGGACGATTGGTGCGCGCGGGCACACCGCCGACGGGATTGATCAGCTGCGGAGCGCGGGTGGGATTGGCTGCGGTGGCGAAGGCCGGCGTGAAGGTCGCCGTGCCGCCAGCGGGATACATACAGCCAAAGTCGAGCCGATCGACATAGCCTTCCTGCTTCTTGGCGACGCCGGCAATGCGCATGTCAACGCCCTGTGCCAGATTGAAGTCGGCACTGCCGCGCAGATCGATGCGGTTGCGGCTGCCATAGGCTGCGGCGACATAGCCGGTGTTCGTGCCTTCCGGCTTCTGCGAATAGAGCTTCACCGCGCCGCCGATGGAGTTACGGCCGGCCAGCGTGCCCTGCGGGCCGCGCAGCACTTCCACCCGATCGAGGTCGAGCAGATCGAGGATCGAGCCGGTCAGCGTGGCGTAATAGACGTCGTCCACATAGAAACCGACGCCCGGTTCGACCGCCGGGTTGAAATCGAATTGTCCGACACCGCGGATATTGGCGCCGAGCGATGGGCCAAAGGCAGCGCCCTGTGGCTTCAGTGTCACAGAGGGGGCCTGGTTGGCGACCTGGCTGATATCGGTCTGGCTGCGTGCCTCCAGCATCGCCGAATTCACCGCGGTGATGGCGATAGGCGTATCCTGCAGATTTTGCTCGCGGAACTGTGCGGTGACGATGATGTCGCCGTCGCTCGCGGCCTGCGTATTGCCCGCCTGCGGCGCGGCTTCCTGAGCAAAAGCATTGGTCGACGAGATCAGCGCGATCGCGGACGACAAGAGCGCAAAACGGAACTTTCTCATGACATCTCCCCTGTGTGTAATTTATTTTGTCCTACTATAATTGGGATATCTAAGGATGCGAAGCGCAAAATCGGGACTGGCCGTTTCTTTCTTCCGACCGGTCGAGGGACCCTGATCGGGCAGACCGCCGCCAAATTACGGCAGGCAAAGGCCTTTGCCTTCTCCAATGGTGCACGCGGACTTGTTTCATGATGCACGGGCGCAACAGTGGCTGCACTGTAAGCGGCTTGACTTGGAAGCGGTCTCACGAAACAATCTCTCGCAAAGAGATAATGCGGGCGGCCGGTCCTAAGAGGGATGCGAGCGGCCCGGCCATGAGGACGGGAGAGGGCAGTGGGCGCAGCGCGCAGAGTCTCGACTGAGGACATCCCAGACCGCGACCGGCTGGGGTTCTGGAATGCCGGCGCCGCGGCTATCGGCGGCGTCGAAGCCGACCGGATCGAGGACCACGCCTTTCAGGGCGTCGTCGTCCGGCGGGCGCTCGGCGATGCCAAGGTCTTTCGGCTCGACACATCCCCGCATCGCGCGGCGTGGACGCGGCGCCTGATTGCCGCAGGCGAAGGCGATCCGCATGTCCGCATCTGGTTTCAGCACCGCGGCTCGACAATCGTCTCGACCCGCCATGGCGAACATATCGTGCGGGCCGGGCAATGGTCTGTGAGCGACGGGCGATATCCCTATGTGGCGACGCATCTGGAAGCCTCGCGCAAGCTGGCGTTGCAACTGCCGCTCGGTCGGCTGGCGCGCCACGAGCAGGACGCAATCGCCCGGCTGCCCGGTGCGCTGCAGGTCGGCGGCGGTATCGCACGGATGCTGCAGGCCTGCCTGCACGGCGCGATTACCACGACTGCCGAGACGGACGACCGGCTTGATGCCGATCTTGGCGAGACGATGATCGATTTCATGCGCATGCTGCTGCACGAGCAGCGGCTGGGCAGCGACGTGGCGCCGATGCGCGAACTCACCCAGGACCGCATCCGTGCGTTTGTGCGGCGGAACGTCGGCAATCCCGCTCTATCCGTGGATATGATCGCCCAGGCGATGAAGTGCTCGAAGCGCTATGTGCACAAGGTCTTCAATGGCGATGAGACGATCAGCGAGTATATCTGGGGAACGCGGCTTGAAAGCTGCCGCGCCGCGCTGGCGTCGCCCAAGGCGGCGCAGACGACGCTGACGCAGATCGCCTTCGAGAACGGCTTTAGCAGTTCCGCGCATTTCAGCCGCGCCTTCCGGGAAAAATTCGGCACCGCCCCCAAGGCGTACCGCGCGCAGATGCTGGATGCCGGTTCACGCACGGACAAAACGCGCAGGTCCGCCCTGACAAGCGCGGGGACGTGACGATGCTAGGCTGACAGCCGATCGAGTGGAGGGTGTGATGCGGTTGGTTCTGGCGCGTGTGGGAGCATTGATGATGATGGCGATGTCGAGTGGCGCGGTGCAGGCCGAGGCTGGCTGCGACAAAGCCTGTCTTGAAGAAATTATGGGGCAATATCGGGCGGCCTACCTGGCCCATGATGTCTCGGCTGCGCCCTTTGCCGATCATGTGCGCTTCACGGAAAACAATATCGAGATGGCGTTTCCCGATGCGAGTTGGGATACTGTGACGGAGGAAGTCGGTACGGCGCTGACGCTCTCTGACCCGCAGACCGGCCAGGCCGCTGCGTTCATGGCCATCAACCAGAGCGAAATTCCCGGCTATCTCGCCGTCCGGCTGAAGATCGAGAACCGGAAGATCACCGAGGTCGAGCACATGCTTTCGACCAAGCGCAACCTGAGTTCGCCGCCGACGCCGTTTGCGGAGCCCAAGGATTTCGTGCGTCCCGCCGACCGTGCCGCACCAGTGCCTCAGGCGCGCCGCAATAGCCGTGAGGAATTGCTGAGCCTGGGCGATGGCTACTTCCAGACGCTGGAGAATAACATCGGCGAAATCCGCAACACGCGCTTTGCGCCCGATGCGATCCGCTACGAAAACGGCATGATCTTCGGCGATATCGAGAAGGATTTCCGACTGGGTCGCTATGCCTTCAACAATAAGGTCAGGCGGGTACCGATCCTCGTCGATGAGGAGCGAGGCATTTCCTTGTTCCGCGGCTTCATCGATCACAAGGGCGTTCTGGCCGATTACACCCTGACCGACGGCACACCGCGGCGATCCATCTTCCGCGAGCCGCATAGCTGGGCGCTGCTGGAAATGTTCAAGATCCAGGGCGGTATGATCACCGGGGTGGAGGCCACCTTCATCACGGCGCCCTATAATGCGACCTCGCCCTGGGGGCCGGACAACGGGAAGTAGGCGCGGACCGAAGAGGCGTATCGAAGCATCGTATCGAAGGGCCGACCCTTCGATACGCCGCTTCGACAAGCTCAGCGGCTACTCAGGACGAACGGAGGGAATGTCCTTGCGGTCCCCGCGCGCCTAGCCTTCCACCAGATCGCCCATGATCTCGCGCGCGAGCTGGCCTGCATCGGGCTCCACGCGGCAGGACTGGTCGAACAGCATCGTCGCGCGGGTGCTCCGCTCATACGTGGCCCAGTGGGGCAATCCGCTCGCCTGATCATTGGGATCGCCATTGGTGGCGAAGGCGACCCAGGCGCTGCTCATCTTGGCCGCGAGCATGGCCGGGGCGTCGCCCTCGCCCAGCAGGGCACGGGCGGACTGCGGCGTATTCAGAATGAACGGCGTCTCCATCGTGTGGAGGGCGCCCAGCTTACCGCCGAGCGCGGGGCTCTGATAATCGAGCCGGTACATGAAGGCGGGCGCGCCTTCCTTGCGCTCGGCCTGCGCGATGATCGGTGCCTGGATGGAATAGTCGCTGAACAACTGGAGGAAGAGCCGGCTCGGCGTGGCACCGGGATAGGCCTGCCGGTAGCGGCTGAGGACTCTGCCGGTGCGGTCGCCGAGAAACGCCTGGGAGCGGGCCTCGAGGCCGGCCTCGTCCAGCGTGAAGGCGCCGGGATCGTTGCCCCAGAAGAAGCTCATTTCCTGCGCGTTGCAGCCGATGAGCATCGGGATGGCGTTGGTGAGCGGCGCCGCGCGGGGCGAGAAGGGGTGTTGCGGGAGCAACAGCGGATCGAGCACCGGGGCGAAACAGGGCAGATGCGTGAAGTTGCGCGGCTTCAAATCGTCCGCGACGGCGTGATAGCCGGCAAGCAGGGTCTGGACCGGCAGGGTGAGCAGGCTCTGCCAGTCGTGGCGCGGGATGTTCAACCGGTGCAGCAGCCGGTCCGTCGCTGTTGCGGCATCGTCCCGCTCCATGAAGCGCAGCGCCGGGCCGCTCTGCACGCCGGCACGGTGGATGAGGCCCTGCGCGGCGGGGCTGCTCATCAGGAAGCTGGTCTTCATCCCGCCGCCGGAGGTGCCGAACACCATGATGCGTGCCGGGTCGCCGCCGAAATTCTCGATATTGTTGCGGATCCAGCCGAGCGCGGCGATGATGTCCTGCATTCCCGCATTGCCGGCATGCGCGAATTCGTCGGCCTCCGTCAGGCCGGCGAGGTGGGTGTAGCCAAAGGCATTGAGGCGATGGTTGAGGCTGACGAACACGACATCGCCGCGCGCAGCGAGCGTGCTGCCGTCCACCGCCGAGCCTGAGCCGCCATAGAAGAAGCCGCCATGCAGGGAGACCATCACCGGCCGCTTGCGGCCATCGCGCAACCCGCTGGTCCAGATGTTCAGGAACAGGCAGCCCTCCGATTCCGGGATCGGCGGGGGTGGGGGCGGCGCATTGGCCGGGCGCGGCAGTTGCGCAAGGATGACATAAGGCGGGCCGGGCGGCGGATTGGGGTTGGATTGCGGTGCGCTGGCCCCGAATGCGAGCGCATCGGCAATGCCCGTCCAGCTCTCCGGCGCGACGGGCGGGCGGAAGCGCTCGGCCCGCGCATAGCGAATGCCGCGAAACGCCATCACATCGCCTTCGAGGCGGCCGCGCAGGCGCCCATAGTGCGTGTCGGCAATCGGTTCGGATGATGTCATCGCAAAAGCCCTTGGCAGAATGATGGCAGGAGCGGTCGTCGCAGCAAAGACGGCTTTCAATGCCGTTCGTCTGCTGACGCCGGGGTGAGCGGGCATGGCAGGCTCCTCTGGTTCGCCTCATTCTAGGAAGTCCGGCCCCCTCGCAATTTGCGGACAGGGAACTCTTGTTCGTCTGCCGGCGAACTGGGCTGCCGAAGATGGCCGGCGCGCGCGCATGAGGGTCGACAGGGCGCATCGCCCGCGCCAAGGCTGGAGCGGACATGAGCGAGGCGGCGGTGGAACGAACAGAGCAACTGAAAGAGAGGGGCTTCCAGTTGGCCGGGCTGGAGCACACCTTCGGCTTTTTGCTCCATGCGGCCTGGCGCGATGCCTCCACGACCTTCAACCGCTTCTTCGCCGGCACGGACATGACGCCGAGCGCTTATTCCGTTCTCCTGCTGATCCACAGCAATCCCGGTTGCGCGCCGGGCGACCTCTCGGAGATCATGGGCATCACCTCCAACAACATGACGCGCCTTCTCGACGATCTGGTCAAGCGCGGCTTCGTGGCGCGGGAGGTGAGCGAAGCGGATCGTCGCGTGCGCCTGCTGCGGATGACGGCGGCGGGCACGGATTTCCTGGCCGAGTTGCGGCGCTGCCACGATGCCTACGAGGCGCATTTCGATGCGCGCATCGGGCCGGAGCGGATCGCCCAGCTTTGCGATCTCTTGCGCCGGTTCGGCTGACCGCCCGCTGCCGGACGTGGCGCAAGGCGGTTTGCCCACCGGCGGCTTGTTCCCGGCAATGCAAAGCACGATGCGTCGCCAGTAAAGCCCCGCGGGGCCGGCCCTTCTAACGACCATGTGCAATTGCAGGAGAGCAGCACGTGTCGGTGGAGTCGGACAATCGGGCGCATCGTCCCCGGTTGGCGCATGAACTGGGGCTTCTGGCCAGCCGCCGCCAGATGTTGCGCGGGGCGTGCGTCGGCGCCTTGCTGATCGGCGCGGGCGGCTCTGCGGTGCTGGCGCGCGCGAGCGGACCAACCCGGATGGACGCCGTGCTGTCCTTCCATTCCGACGAACCGTGGCTGGACCGCACCGGCCGCGCCGCGCCCTGGCATCCGCCGTGTGGGTGCCGCAGCGGCGAGGGCGTGGAGCCGCTGTCCGACGAGATGCTGCGCAGAGTGAATTGTTATGTCTGAACGGGTCTGCCGAGATGTGCGGCGGCCCTTGACCGGAGGTTCAAGTGGTCGATTTTTCTTCTGATCCGGCCAAGCGCGGCTTCTTTTCCGCGCAGCGCTACGATGCCGAGATTCTCGAATGCGAAGTGCAGGGCACACTGCCCGCCGATCTGGTCGGCACCTTCGTACGCCTGGGGGGCGAATGGTATTATCCGCCGAGCAAGCCGGACGATGCGATGCTGCACACCGACGGCTATGTCAGCACCTTCCGGTTCAAGGATGGGCGCGTCTCCTACAAGGGCAAGTTCGTCCGGACGCCGCGCTTCCAGGCCAATCTCAAGGCGGGCCGTCAGCTCTTTGGCTATTATCGCAATCGCTTTACCGACGATCCCAGCGTGCAGGGCATCGACGGCACCGTGTCCAATACCACCCCGCTGGTGCATGGCGGCAAGCTGTTCACGCTCAAGGAGGATTCGCTGCCCCAGCAGATCGATCCGGTGACGCTGGACACGATCGGCGCGTGGGATTTCGACGGCAAGTACAAGAGCCAGACCTTCACGGCGCACCCGAAGATCGACCCGTTCACCGGCGAGATGATCGCTTACGGCTATGAGGCGACCGGGCCTGCCTCCAAGGACGTGTTCGTCTATGCGATGGACAAGGCGGGCCGGGTGACGCGCGAGACCCGGTTCGAGGTCCCCTATGTCTCGGTGATGCATGACATTGCCTTGACCGAGAAGCACATCCTCTTCCCGTTCGGTGGTTATGTCACCAGCATGGAGCGCTTGCGCGAAGGCAAGGTTCACTGGGGGTGGGACCGCAGCAAGGACAGCTACATCGGCATCATGCCGCGCGACGGCGACGGCAAGGACATCCGCTGGTTCAAGGGCCCGGAGCGGTGCATGATGCACACGTTCAACGCGCAGACCATCGGCAACAAGGTGGTGTTCTACGCCCCCTTCTACGATTCCAATTTCTTCCCCTTCTTCCCTAATGTCGATGGCTCGCCCTGGGACCCGACACGGGCCAAGGCCTATGTCCGCCGCCTGACGTTCGATCTCAATTCCAAGAAGGATAGCTGGGAGGAGGAGATCCTGTTCCCGCTGCCCATCGGCGATCTGGGGCGGATCGATCCGCGTTATCTGACGCAGGAAAACCGCTATTGCTTCACGGGCTTCACCGATCCGACCCGGCCGTTCGACGAGGCGCGGGCGGGCAATCTGCGCGGGCGCGTGACGAACAGCTATGCCCGGTTCGATCTCCATACGAACAAGGTCGATCGTTATTTCCCCGGCGATACGCACAGCCTGCAGGAATGCACCTTCATTCCGCGCAGTGCCGATGCGCCGGAGGGCGACGGCTATCTGATCGGCACGGCTTCCAATTATGCGGAGATGCGCTCCGAGCTGATCATTGCCGATGCGCAGCGGCTGGAGGAGGGCGACATCGCCCGCGTGATCCTGCCGTTCCGCGCAGGTCCGCAGGTTCACGGCATCTGGGTTCGGCCGGACGAACTGGCGCCATTTCCAAAAGCAGGAGGCATCGATGCGTGATGAGAGCGAGGCCCTTGAGGCTGCAAAAACAGGAGGAGAGAGATATGGCCATGACGAGACTGCGGTGCCTGGCTCTGACGGCCGTCGCGATGGGGCTGGTCATGACCGGTAATGCCCAGGCGCAGAGCCTTTCGGCGGAGGACTATGCGGTCGCGCGCGCCGAGATCGTCAACCTGTCGAACCGGCTCATGATCGCGTCCGACGCGCGGGATGCCGAGACCTATGCGGAGAGCTTCGCCAGTGACGGCGTGCTGGACTGGATCGGCGGGGTGGAACATGGGCGCGAAGCGATCCGCAAGGCCATCGAGGAATGGCGCGGCCAGATCGCGAAAAAGGCGACGATTCCAGCGGACGCCAAGTCGCAGCCACGCACGCGGCATTATGTGCTCAACCACGACATCACGGTGAACCCGGACGGCAAGACCGCGTCGGGCCGGGTCTACTGGTTCGCGCTGACGAACAATACGCCGCAAACCGATGTGCAGGTGCTCTACTTCGGCCATGTCATCGAGGATTATGTGAAGGAGGACGGCAGGTGGCTGTTTTCCAAGCGCGCGGTGTTCAACGAATCTCGCCATAATCGGGCATTGTTCTACCCCGAACTGGGCGAGAAGGACCCGCGGCAATTGGACTGAGAGGCTGTGGTGGGCGTGCGCGGTTCCCGCAAGGGCAGCCATCGCTGGCCTTGCGTGCCCCGGGCGCGTCTGGCACGGGCGGCTGGACGGTCTGCCCGTCCAGCCACACCCGCCTGATCCGGATGCCTCGCCTGTCATGAGCCTGCGTCTTGCCATTTTCGATTGCGACGGAACGCTGGTCGACAGCCAGCACAGCATCGTCGAGGCCATGGATGGCGCGTTTCGCGCGGTGTCGCTGGTGCCGCCCGACCGCCAGCAGTGCCTTTCGGTCGTGGGCCTCTCCTTGCCTTATGCGATTGCCCGGCTGGTGCCCGATGGCTCCGACGCGCTGCGCGACGAGATTTGCGACCATTATAAGCTGCGCTTCCAGCATCTGCGCGCCTCTGGTGGGCTGCGCGAGCCGCTGTACCCGGGCATCGCCGATCTGCTGGATCGGCTCGAAGCGCAAGGCTGGCTGCTCGCCATCGCCACCGGTAAATCGGAGCGGGGCTTGCGGCTGCTGCTCGAGCATCATGGCATGTCGAAGCGCTTCATCTCGCTGCAGACGGCGGATCGCAATCCCTCCAAGCCGGACCCCGCGATGATCGGCGCGGCGCTTGCCGAGGCGGGCGTCGAGCGGGCCAGCGCTGTCATGATCGGCGATACCAGCTTCGATATGCTGATGGCGCGGGCGGCCGGGGTCCAGGCGCTGGGCGTGGCCTGGGGCTATCATCGCGCCGAAGAGCTGATCGAAGCCGGTGCTGCATCCGTGGCCATGGACAGTGCCGAGCTGGCGCGCCATATCGGGCTTTCATGACAGAGACGACATCCAAGAGCGCCGGTCCGGACCCGTCCGACGCCGCAGCGCAGACCCGCCGAGCGGCGGCAGCCAAGCAGCGCTTCTATGCGATCAGCCTGTTCCGGCTGTCCGGCGCGTTCATCCTGCTGTTCGGCATGGCAATCTCGCTGGAGCGGTTCGATTGGGTGCAGGGCGACAAGGCGAAGTGGATGGGCGTGATCGTCTCCACCGTCGGCTTCATCCAGTTTCTCATCGTGCCCCGGATGCTGGCGCGCGCGTTCGCGACGCCGAAGGACAAAAGCTGAGCCCCGACATGAAGCGGTTCTGGACTTCCGCGCAGGCGATCGCGAGCGAGGACGGCTGGTCGATCGGGCTGGACGGGCGCGCAGTGCGCACGCCCGCGCGCGCGCTGCTGGTCGTCCCCGGTGCGGCGCTGGCGCAGGCGATTGCGGAGGAATGGAACGGGCAGGGCGAGAAGATCGACCCCGCCACCATGCCGATGACCGGCTTTGCCAATGCGACGATCGACCGCGTACTGCCGGCTTTAGGCGACTTTCGCGGGCAGGTGGCGGCTTATGCCGAGAGCGATCTGCTCTGCTACCGCGCCGATGGACCGCAGACGCTGATCGCGCGGCAGGAAGCCCAATGGCAGCCCTTGCTGGATTGGGCGAGCGAGCGCTTTGGCATCGCCTTCGTCGTCACGCAGGGCATCATCCCGGTGGATCAGCCGGCGCTGACATTGGCGGGCCTGCGCGCCGCCGTCGAGGCGCTCGATCCGTGGCTGCTGGCTGGCTTCGCCACGCTCGTGCAGATCAGCGGCACGCTGGTGGGTTCGCTCGCGCTGATGGAAGGCAGGCTGTCGGCGGAGGATCTGTTTGCGGCGGCGAGCCTGGATGAGGCCTGGCAGGCCGAGCAATGGGGCGAGGATGCCGAAGAGAGCGCGCGGCTCGCACGTCGTCGCACAGATTTCCTCAACGCGGCGCGCTATTGCGCGCTGGCGGCCGAGCGCTGAGCGTTCCCTTGCTCCACGATTTGGTCTAGGGCGCGAACCATGACGCAAGCCGCTCTCGAAATTCAGGATCTCTGCAAGACCTACAAGGGCGGCAAGCGCGCTCTGGACGGCGTGAACCTCACCGTGCCGCGCGGCAGCATCTACGGCCTGCTCGGCCCCAATGGCGCCGGCAAGTCGACGATGATCAACATCCTCGCCGGGCTGGTCAACAAGACCAGCGGCACGGCGCGGATCTGGGGGTTCGACATCGACAAGGATGCGCGCAACGCGCGGCTCTCGATCGGCATCGTCAATCAGGAAATCCTGTTCGATCCCTTCTTCACGCCGCTGGAAACGCTGGAAAATCAGGCGGGCTATTATGGCGTGCCCAAGGCGGAACGGCGCTCGATGGACCTGCTGCGCGCGGTGCACCTTGAGGACAAGGCATCGGCTTATTCGCGCACGTTGTCGGGCGGCATGAAGCGGCGGCTGATGGTCGCCAAGGCGATGGTCCATGCCCCGCCGATCCTCGTGCTGGACGAGCCCACCGCCGGCGTGGACATCGAGCTTCGCCAGCAGCTCTGGTCCTATGTCCGCTCGCTCAACGCGCAGGGCGTGACCATTGTGCTCACCACCCATTATCTGGAGGAAGCCGAGGAGTTGTGCGATCGCATCGCGATCATCAATCACGGCCGGCTCATCGCGGACAAGCCGACGCGCGAGCTGGTCGGCATGGCGCGGGAAAAGGTGGTGGAAGTCACCGTCGACCGCGACCTCGGGACGCTGCCCGCGCATGACCGGTTCGAGCGAGTCGAGCGGTCCGACGCGCGGAGCCTCAAGATCACCTATCTCAAGGACAAGGCCACGGCGGGCGATGTGCTCAATGTCGTGCAGGCGCAGGGCTACAGCATCGTGGACGTCTCCACGCATGATCCTGACCTTGAAGACGTCTTCCTGACTCTCACCCGCGCGGACGGTTGAAGAAATCTCTCACGCGTCAGGCACGACGCGCAAAATGAAGGCCGCCGATTTGCACCGGCGGCCTTTCATGTGTTCAGACTGAGCGGGGCTCAGGCGAAGCTGGTCGAAACCCGACGACGACGCAGTTGCATGCCGGCGAGCGCGAAGCCACCGATCATGAGAGCCCAGGTCGCCGGCTCGGGAACCGCAGCCATCGACACATTGTCAACCACGAAGTCGGCGGCCGTGCTGCCGTCACCGAAGAAGTTGAACTTCAGATTGGCAGGGCCGCTGTTCGTCGCGGTGAACTGCGTGGTGAAGGTGTACCAGGTCTGCGGCGTGGTGCCGCTCACGCTGCCCGCCGTGAGGCTCAGCCCGGCCGGCACGTCGTCGATCAGGAACTGGAGCGAGGCGTCGAACGGATTGCCATAGCCATTCAGCGGCACGAAATAGTCGAACGACAGATAGTAGCTCACGCCGGCAACCACGTTCACGCTCTGCGAGAGCGAGTCAGGGTTGGCCGTGTCGGACGAGAAATAGGCGCCGTAGGTGCCGCCGCCAGCCGGGGCGGGAATGGATTCGCCATAGGCACCTGTCGGGTAACCCGAGCCCTGACCATAAGCGATCACGACCGGAGCCGTGCCGCCGCCGACATTGCTCAACGACCAGCCGCTGAAGCTGCCCGACTCGAAGCCACCATTGGTTACGAGATTGGCCGCCATGGCGGGGCCAGTCAGGGCGAGCGCGACAGCCGTCCCCAGAAAATAAAGTGATTTCATGATCTTTTCTCCCACACGCAAACGCACAAGGCGTCACACGACGCTTTGTACTCCATTTCGCGATATATTTCCTCTTCGTTAACTATCTTCCCTTGAGTTTCCGCCGAATAATCGGAAAGATCGTTCTCGATCAGTCTATTACGAGCTGCCGCATTGCAAAGCGCCGCGCGCAGGCTAGGACACGGCATTGCGCGCCATTCCACCACGCGGCCGCTCGGGACTTTGTGCATGACCATTTCCACGCATGACATCATCATCATCGGATCGGGCGCGGCCGGCCTGACCGCCGCCATTAACCTGGCGCAGACGCACAAGGTGCTGGTGCTTGCCAAGGGCGCGCTCGATTCCGGATCGACCAACTGGGCGCAAGGCGGCATTGCTGCGGTGCTCGATGGCGGGGACAGCTTTGCGGCGCATGTCGAGGATACCATGGTCGCCGGCGCGGGGCTGAACGACCGGGCGACGGTGGAGTTCGTCGTATCCGAAGCGCCTGCCGCGATCGAGAGGCTGGCGGCGCTGGGCGTGCCGTTCAACGCGGGCGAGGCCTTTGGCGAGCGCTGGCATCTCACGCGCGAGGGCGGGCATTCGCACCGCCGCATTGTGCATGTCGATGATGCGACCGGCCATGCGGTGCAGGTCGCGCTGATGGCGGCCGCGCGTGCCAATCCGAACATCACCCTGATGGAGAATATGGTCGCGATCGACCTCATCACCTCCCGTCATGGCGAGCGCTATTCCGGCGATGGCCGGGTGTGGGGTGTCTATGCGCTCGACAGCAAGGCCGGGCGCGTGGAAGCCTTTGTGGGTCGGGCGACGATCCTCGCGACGGGCGGGGCAGGCCGCACCTATCTGTTTTCCACCGCGCCACGTGGCGCGACCGGGGACGGGATCGCCATGGCCTGGCGGGCCGGCTGCCGCGTCTCCAATATGGAAATGATGCAGTTCCATCCCACTTGCCTTTACAATCTGGAGGTCAAGAACTTCCTGATTACCGAGGCGATGCGGGGTGAAGGCGGCAAGCTCAAGCTGCCCGCGGGCGTGCCCGGTGGCGGCGAGCGGTTCATGGACCGGTTCGATCCGCGCGGTGAACTCGCGCCGCGCGATGTCGTGGCCCGCGCCATCGACCATGAAATCAAGCGGCTGGGGCTGGATTATGTCCATCTCGACATCAGCCACCAGCCGCCCGAGTTCATCAAGGAGCATTTCCCGACCATTTATGCGCGGCTGCTGAGCCTGGGCATCGACATCACCAAGGAGCCGATCCCGGTGGTGCCGGCGCAGCATTACACCTGCGGCGGCGTGGTGATCGATCTTGATGGCCGCACCGACCTGCCAGGCCTGTATGCAGCGGGTGAGGTGACGGAAAGCGGCCTGCATGGCGCCAATCGCCTTGCCTCCAACTCGCTGCTCGAATGCTTCGTCTTCGGCGAGGCCGCCGCCAATCACATCCGCGCGACATGGGCAGATCTGCCCGCCCCGCCGCCGATCCGGGCGTGGGACGAAAGCCGTGTGACGGACAGCGACGAGGAAGTCGTCGTGACCCATAACTGGAAGGAAATCCGCCGGTTCATGTGGGATTATGTCGGCATCGTCCGTTCGACCAAGCGGCTGGAGCGGGCGCAGCACCGCGCCGACCTGCTCGCGCGCGAAGTGGATGACTATTACGGCAATTTCCGCGTGACGTCCGACCTCATCGAGCTGCGCAACCTGCTCGAAGTCGCCCGGCTGATCATTCGCAGCGCGCTCAAGCGCAAGGAGAGCCGCGGCCTGCATTACACGCTCGATCATCCCGACATGCTGCCGGAGGCGGTCGACACGGTGCTGGTGCCCTGACGTCAGAATGAGCAAAAAAAGGGCGCGATGGCCAGGCCGTCGCGCCCTGAGGTTCTGACTAGGAGGGAAAACAGCAGAGCTGCCTTCAACGCTTCGACTGCGGATCGTCGCGTCACAATGTTTATGTGCGATGCCGGCAGTGCGCGCTTTGACAGAGATCAAACCGTTGCGATTTGCAATAATTAGGGCAGCGCTTGTTCCCGCGACATCCTCACTTTGTCGCAAAAGGGATTCGGTACACCGCAACTGATCGCTTCGTTCTGGAATTATGCGCAGGGCTCGGTCAGTATATCCCTATGTTCGGCAAGGAAGATTTCAGCGCGTGAGGCAGGGTCTGGGGCCATTGTGGGCGGGGCTCGCGGTGCTTGCATTGGCGAGTTCGTGCACCGCCATTCCGTCATCGACACATCCAAGCGCGCGGATCGCGGCGCCGGCGCAGCCCGCCGTCCGCTACGCGCCGCCGCGTGAAGTCGTGCAGCCGGTCCCGCAGCAGGCCGCCGTTCAGCGGGTGCAGCGCGGCGGCACGGTGAGCGCGCCCTGGCTGCCCAATCGCAATGCCGTTCCCACGCCGCGCGTGCCGGTCACGGCGGCGCCGCCCGCGCTGGTCGCCAGCATTCAGGCGCTGGGGCGCCAGTTCAATGGCAAGGTCGGCATCGCGGTGCAGAGCGTGGATGCGAGGTGGACCGTCTCGCACAATGGCGATCTGCTCTTCCCGCAGCAGAGCGTCTCCAAGCTGTGGGTGGCGATGACCATGCTCGATGCCGTCGACCGCGGCAAGCTGACGCTGGACCGGGATGTCACCATCCGTCCGTCCGACCTGACGCTCTTCCATCAGCCCATCGCGGCGCTGGTGAACAGCGAGCAGGGTTATACCACCTCGCTGCGCAGCCTGTTCGAGCGGGCGATGACGCAGAGTGACAATACCGCGAACGATTCGGTTTTGCGCACCGTTGGCGGGCCGGACGCCGTGCGCAGCTATCTGGCGCGGCGGTTTATCGGAACGGACAGCATCAGGTTCGGCCCCGGCGAGCGGCTGTTGCAGAGCCAGACGGCCGGGCTGACCTGGTCGCAGAACATGTCCGCCGGGCGCAATTTCTATGCCGCGCGGTCCAACCTGCCGCGCTCCGTGCGCGAGCGGGCGCTCGACAGCTATCTGGCCGATCCGCCTGATGGCGCGGCGCCGCTGGCCATCGTGGGCGCGCTTGCGCGGCTCCAGAAGGGCGAGATGCTCTCGCCATCTTCGACGCAGATTCTGCTGGCGACGATGGAGCGCGCCAAGACCGGTCCGCAACGGATCAAGGCCGGGGTTCCGGCGGGCTGGACCTATCTCCACAAGACCGGCACCGGGCAGGATCTGGCGCCGCGTTCGACCGGCTATAATGATGTCGGCATCATGACCGCGCCGGATGGCTCGAGCTATGCGATTGCGGTGATGATCGGCGAGACCACGGTGGGCATTCCACAGCGTTGGGAGCTGATGCAGGCGGTCTCCCGTGCGGTCGGCACGCTGCATCAGGGCGGCGCCCGCTACAGCGCCGCGCGCTGACCATAGCTTTCGTTTAGGAAATGCCGCTAAGAGCGGGGCGGGGCGGCGTCGACCGCGCCGGCCATGATGCCTTATCGGAACCGACATGCCTGCCACTTCTCCTTCCGATCTCGCGATCGTCATCGTCAATTACCGGACGGCGGATTATGTCATCCGCTGCGTGGACTCGCTCGTTTCGGAACGAGCACAGGCAGGGCCGTTCGAGGTCATCGTGGTTGACGGTGGCTCGGCTGACGGGTCGGCAGAAAAACTCACCGAGCATTTCGCTCAACCTGAGTGGCAGGATTGGGTGACGGTGCTGCCGCTGGAGCGCAACGGCGGCTTTGGCTGGGCCAATAATCAGGCGATGTTGCGGCTGCTCCAGCGCCCGGCGCCGCCGGCCTTCATTCATGTGCTGAATCCAGACACGCTGGTCCAGCCCGGCGCGATCACGGCCTTGCTGGAGGCCATGCACGCGCGCCCGCGCGCCGGGGCCGTCTGCAGCCGGCTGCTGGAGCCGGATGGCGCGCTGGCGGGCTCCGCCTTTCGCTTCCCGACGCCGGGCCGGGAGTTCGTCCGGGGATGTGGCATGGCCAAGCTCGGGACGATGCTCGGCATTGCACCGACTTTGGTCGAGGGTGACGCGCCTGTCACGGCAGACTGGCTCACCGGCGCCAGCGTCCTGTTCCGCAGTGCCGCGCTTTGGGAGACCGGATTGTTCGACGACGGCTTTTTCCTGTATTTCGAGGAAGTCGAACTGATGCACCGCATGGGCCGCGCGGGCTGGGAGATGTGGTTCGTGCCGGGCAGCCGCGTGATCCATATTGCCGGAGCCGCCACGGGCGTCGCGAGCGGGGCGCAGGTCGCGGTGCGGCCCTATCCGGCTTATCGTTTCGAGGCGCGGCGGCGTTATTTTGTGCGCACCGGCGGCGTTGCGCGGCTGTTCTGTGCCAACCTCGCTTGGCTTGCCGGGCGGGCGCTCGCGCTGGCGCTGCGCCCGCTGCGTGGGCCGAGGACCGACGCCGTTCCGCAGGAGGTGTCGATGACGTTGCGGCATGGCTTCTGGCCCAAGCGGGCGGATGGGCGCGCCTCCATCCCCCGGTGGGATGAGCCTGCAGGCCGCGCGCCGGGCTGGACCGCGCCATGAGCGTTGTGGTGCCGCGCACGGGCATCGTGGCGATTGGCCGGAACGAAGGCGAGCGCTTGAAACGCTGCCTCAGAAGCGCGCCGGCCGATTGTCCAGTGATCTATGTCGACTCGGGTTCGACCGACGGCAGCATCGCCTTCGCGCAGAGCCTCGGCATCGGCGTGGTGGAGCTGGATGTCGCGACGCCTTTCACTGCGGCGCGTGCGCGCAATGCCGGATGGCGGCGCCTGCTGGCGGATCATCCCACGCTCGATTTCGTTCAGTTCGTCGATGGCGATTGCGAACTTGCGCCGGACTGGATCGGTCGGGCCGAAAAGGCGCTGGATGCCGAGCCGAGCCTGTGCGCAGTCTTCGGGCGGCGTCGCGAGCGCTTCCCCGCCGCCAGCTTCTACAACGCGCTGTGCGACGATGAATGGAATGTCCCTATTGGGCTGGTCGAGGCCTGTGGTGGCGATGTGCTGTTCCGCGTGGCGGCTCTGTCGCAAGCCGATGGCTATGACGGCAGCCTGATTGCCGGCGAAGAGCCTGACCTTTGCCTGCGTCTGGGCCGGATGGGCTGGCAGGTGCGGCGGATCGACGCGGAAATGACGCTGCACGATGCCGACATTCACCATGCGCGCCAACAATGGCTGCGCGCGCGCCGGGCCGGCTATGCCTTTGCAGAGCATGTCGCGCGCCATGGCGATGCGGCATTTCCGAGCTGGCGCCGCCAGCGCAATAGCATCCTGCTGTGGGGCGGTGTCATCCCGCTCCTCATCCTGGGTGCGATCCTGCTCGGGCTGATATCGGGCACTGCGCCGCTGATCTGGGCTGCGCTTGTGATGCTGCTGATGTATCCCGCGCAGGTCGTGCGGATCGCGGCCCGCAAGCGCGCGGCGGGGTCGCCCCTGCGCTTCGCCATGGGCTATGGTCTGTGGATGATGCTCGGCAAGTTCGCGCAATTCGGCGGTTTGGCGCGCTATCATCTGCGCGCGCGGGGGGGAGGGCCTGCCCGGCTTATCGAATATAAGGGCGCAGAAGGGAGTGCGCGGCCATGAGCTTCAAAGACATGTGTCAGCTCGTGCGCGAGGATTATGCCGCGCATGGGCGCGAATGGACCCGGCCGGGTTTCCGCACCTTGTTCTGGCACCGGTTCGGCAACTGGCGGATGACGGTACGCTCCAAGCTGATGCGGGCGCCGCTCAGCATGATCTATCGCTGGGGCTATCGGCATTGCCGCAATGTCTATGGCATCGAGATTCCCTACACCGCGACGATTGGCCGGGGCGTGATCGTCGAGCATCAGGGTGGTATCGTGGTGCATGGGGCCAGCATCATTGGCGACGGATCGATCATTCGGCAGAACTGCACGCTGGGCTTGCGGTCCCTGCAGCGGCTGGATGAAGCGCCGATTATCGGGCGGAATGTGAATATCGGCGCTGGTGCCGTGATCATGGGCCGCGTGACGATCGGGGATGGGGCCGCCATTGGCGCGAACGCGGTGGTGATGACGGATGTGCCCCCCGGTGCCCTCGCGGTCGGTGTCCCGGCGGTGGTGAAGGTGCGCTAGGCGCTTTTCTTGCCAACCAGTCCGCGCACAGCTATAGCCACCCCCTGACGATGGCGGCCTCGCACGGGCCGCCTTTTTCTGTTTGAAAAGCCGTGCGAGGAAGGAAGAGTAGTCTTATGTCTATCACCCCGCTCATGCCCGTTTATCCCCGGTGCGATGTGCGTCCGGTGCGAGGCGAGGGCTGCTATCTGATCGGCGAGCGCGGCGAGCGTTATCTGGATTTTGCGAGCGGCATCGCGGTCAACGCGCTGGGCCATGGCCATCCGCATCTGGTGAAGGCAATTGCCGAGCAGGCCGCCACGCTCATGCACGTCTCCAACCTCTACGGCTCGCCGCAGGGCGAGGCGTTTGCGCAGCGCATTGTCGAGAACAGCTTTGCCGATACGGTGTTCTTCACCAACAGCGGCGCGGAAGCGGTGGAATGCGCGATCAAGACCGCGCGGCGCTATCACTTCGCCAATGGCAACCCGCAGCGGCACAAGCTGATCACGTTCAAAAACGCCTTTCACGGGCGGACTTTGGGCACGATCAGCGCCACCGACCAGCCCAAGATGCGCGACGGGTTCGAGCCGCTTCTGCCGGGCTTCGATTATGTCGCGTTCAACGATTTGGAGACGGCGCTCTCCAAGATCGACGATGAGACCGCCGGCTTCCTCGTGGAGACGGTGCAGGGCGAGGGCGGGCTGACCGCCGGGAAGCCCGAGTTCATCAAGGGCCTGCGCGAGGCGGCGGACAAGCACGGGCTGCTGCTGGTGCTCGATGAAGTGCAATGTGGCTATGGCCGGACCGGCAAGTTCTTTGCGCATGAGCATTATGGCGTGAAGCCCGATGTGATGGCCGTGGCCAAGGGCATTGGCGGCGGCTTTCCGCTCGGCGCCTGCCTTGCGACGGAAGAAGCCGCCAAGGGCATGGTGTTCGGCACCCATGGCAGCACCTATGGCGGCAATCCGCTGGCGATGGCGGCGGGCATGGCGGTGCTGGACGTGCTGCTCGAGCCGGGCTTTCTGGAGCAGGTCGCGGCAACCGGCGAGCGGCTGCGCGGCGCGCTGGAGCAGCTCATCCCCAATCATGACGACGTCTTCGAGGAAGTGCGGGGCCTCGGCCTCATGCTTGGCGTGAAGCTCAAGCCGCAGGTGGAGGCACGCAACTTCGTGGCGCATCTGCGCGACAATCATGGCCTGCTGACCGTGTCGGCTGGCGAGAATGTCGTGCGCATCCTGCCGCCGCTGGTGATCGAGCAGTCTCACATCGACGAAGCGATCGCCAAGCTCTCCGCTGGGGCTGCCAGCATCAAGGCAGAGGCGAACGCATCATGATCCGGCATTTCCGCAATCTCACGGACGCCGGCGGCGATGCGCTCGCGGCCATTCTCAACGATGCGATGGACCGCAAGGCGGCCCGCGCGGGCATGCCCAAGGGCGCTGTCGACAAGGACGCGCCGCTGGCGGGCCACACGCTCGCCATGATCTTCGAGAAGAACTCCACGCGCACCCGCGTGAGCTTCGACATGGCGATCCGCCAGTTGGGCGGCTCGTCGCTGATCCTGGACAGCGGCACGACTCAACTCGGTCGTGGCGAGACGGTGGCGGATACGGCGCGCGTGCTGAGCCGCATGGTCGATCTCATCATGATCCGCACCGACGATCACGCCAAGATCGAGGAAATGGCGCATCATGCGACCGTTCCGGTGATCAACGGCCTGACCGACCTCTCGCATCCGTGCCAGATCATGGCCGATCTGCTGACTGTCATCGAGCATGGCCTTGCCTTGCCGGGCAGCCAGTGGGCCTGGCTGGGGGATGGCAATAATGTGCTGCACTCGATCATCGAGGCGGCCGGGCTGTTCAAGTTCGACGTGCGCATCGGCGTGCCGGAAGGGTTCGATCCCGATCCGCGCTTTGCCGCGGCGGCGCGGGCTGGGGGCGCGACCATCACGCTCACCCGCGATGCGGTGGAGGCGGCCAGCGGCGCGGACGTCGTCGTGACCGACACGTGGATTTCCATGGGTCAGGCCGGCGGCGACGCCAAGTTGCGCGCGATGATGCCCTATCAGGTGACGCCCGCGCTGATGGCCCGCGCCAAGCCCGATGCCAAGTTCCTGCACTGCCTTCCCGCCCATCGCGGGGAAGAGGTGCTGGAAGAGGTGATCGATGGTCCGCAGTCGCTGATCTGGGATGAGGCCGAGAACCGCCTCCACGCCCAGAAGTCGGTGCTGCTCTGGGCGGCGGGCCTGATTGGCTAGGGCCAACCGACATTCAGCGCTGGCGGCCATCATCTGAATGTTGGTCGGTGCTAAACCAGACGCAGGACATCCGGCGCCGTGCCGGAGTCCCACAGGATATGCCGGGGCGCCCAACGCGCGCTCCGGCACAACCCGCACATGATCGGCGCCGGGGCACGGCGGATAGCCACGCTGTTCACGCCGCCCGAGCGGACGTCGGGGCATTTTCTGCTGATCGATGCGATGCGGGGCGTGGCCGCGCTGGTCATCATCTTCTGGCACTATCAGCATTTCTTCTACCCGCCGGGCGCCGAGCGGGCGATGGCCGGCTTCCGCCCGCAGCAGCCTTTTTTCGAGCAGGCCAGCTGGCTCTATGAGCATGGCAAATATGCCGTGCAGCTCTTCTGGGTGATATCCGGCTTCGTCTTCGCCCATGTCTATCATGGCCGGAAAAGCAGCACGCGCGACTTTGTCGTGAACCGGCTCGCGCGCCTCTATCCGCTTCACGTGCTGACGCTGCTGATCGTGGCGGGCTTGCAGGGAATCGCGCAGGCGAAATTCGGCGCATTCCTCGTTTACCAGCACAATACGCTGGGCAATTTTCTGCTGCATCTTGGTCTTGCCTCCAACTGGTGGCCGACGGTGGTCTACAGTTTCAACGCGCCGATCTGGTCGGTGTCCATCGAGATTCTTGTTTACGCGCTGTTCTGGCTGAGCCTGCCTGTGCTGTTTCGCGCGGGCGTGCTTGGACCCGCCCTGCTGGCCGCAGCGGCCATCGCCGGTTGTTTCATGTTCGAGGGCTACATCCTCCTCATGTGCGCGGCAGGTTTCTTCGGCGGCACGGCGCTGTTTGCAGTTCACGCCAATCGCACCATCTGGCTCTCCGTGCTGGTCGTTCTGCTGCTGGGGGCAGGGGGATGGACGAGCTGGGACGAAAGTCTCGACATCCGGCGCTATCTCTCTGTTCCGCTGTTCAGCATGGCGATCGTGCTTCTGGCCGCCCTGCTGGAGCCCTGCCTGCGGGCGAGCCTGTTACAGCGGACGCGCTGGCTGGGGGATGCCAGCTACGGCATTTACCTGTGGCACTTTCCCGTCCAGCTGGTGCTGCTGCTCGCTGTGCCAGGTCTGGCGACTGACCATCAGCTGGCGCGCGAGCCGGCCTTCTTTCTGATCTTTATGACCAGCGTGGTCATCATCGCGGTGCTCTCCTTCCGCCTGTTCGAGACACCATCGCGGCGCTGGTTGCGGGCCCGGCTGGAGGCGCGGCCTCATCCGTCAGCTTCCTCGCAGGCGGCGCCTTAGACTCTCGCCCCTTAGACTTTCGTGAGGGGAGTGCCTATCTAGGTGCCATGTCAGAATTCGATCCTACCCGCACAGAGGACCGCGTCCTCGGTTTCGCCCTGCCTGCCCGCAATGTCCGTGGTCGGCTCGTGCGCCTTGGCCCTGCGCTCAACGCGGTGCTCGCCGCCCATCGTTATCCGCCCGTCATCGAGAAGCTGGTGGCCGAGGCCCTCGTGTTGGCCGCTCTGCTCGGCGCTATGCTCAAGGATGATGAAGGCCAACTCACCCTGCAGGCGCAGACCGAGCAGGGTGCGGTGTCGCTGCTGGTCGCCGATTATATGGGCGGCGCGGTGCGCGGATATGCGCAGTTCGATGAGCAGCGCCTCGCCGAGTTGGGCGAGAATCCGACGCTCTTCGGTCTGTTCGGCAAGGGTTATCTGGCGATCACCTTCGATCAGGCGGTCACGGGCGAGCGCTATCAGGGCATCGTCCCGCTCGAAGGCACTGGCCTCGGCGCGGCGGCGGAGCATTATTTCGCCCAGTCCGAGCAGATCCCGAGCATCGTGAAAATCGCGGTTCGGCACGATGCGGAGGAGGGCTGCATTGGCGGTGGCATGCTCCTGCAGCATCTGCCCGAAGGCGAGGTGGGGCGGGAGCGGCTGCATGTGCGGCACGATCATCCCGATTGGGAGCATGTCATGATCCTCGGCAATACCCTGTCCGAGGAAGAACTGACCGATCCCGCACTGGGGCTGGAGGATATCGCCTGGCGCCTGTTCCATGAGGAAGACGAGATTCGCGCGCTCTCCAGCGCTGATTTGCGCAAGGGCTGCCGGTGCGACCCGGAGCGGATTCGCGGCGTGCTGGGCCGGTTCGACCCCGCCGAGCGCACCTCCATGGCCGATGAGCGCGGGGTGATCGCGGTCGACTGCACGTTCTGTTCGCGGATTTTCGATATCACCTTGGCCGAGTTGCAGGCCCCGCACTGAGGCGCACGCCCGCCGGCAAATTTGACAATCTGCGACAAGCCGTGCATTTCCATCGTTGAAATATTGCGGTAGCCGACCCCGTCGGTCTTTGCCGCCTGCGAACGAAGAAGTGGCTGAAGCGACATGGCATTCAAGGCAGCGATGCTGGCGATAGGGCTCGCGCTGGGCAGCTTGCTGGCGCCCATGTCCATGGCGCAGGCGCCGCAGGCCGGCGGGCTGGACGCGGTCGAATCGGGCGAGTGGGAGCTGCTGGAGCGCGGGAGCAATCAGGCTGCGCGCCGGATTTGCATCAGCGATGGCAGTCAGTTGCTCCAGCCCAAGCACCCCTATCGGCAGTGCGAGCGTTACCTGATTCGCCAGTCGCCGCGTGCCGTCGCGGCATCCTATGACTGTGGGGAGGGCGGCCGTGGTCGCACCGATCTGCGTATCGAAACCTCGCGGCTCGTGCAGATTTCGTCGCAAGGGGTGTCGGATGGATTGCCTTTTGCGCATGAGATGGAAGCCCGACGGGTAGGCGCCTGCCGCCCCGGTGCTGCGAGGCGCTGAAGCTGAAGACATATCTCCCCTGCTCAGAGGAGGGGCAGGGGGTGGCGGCGATGCGCCAGCATCGCTTAGCCAGAGAGTGACTTCGAAGTTGCAGCACCACCCCAACCCCTCCTCTGAAGAGGAGGGGCTAGCACTGCCGCAACGGCGCTCTCCCGCCCGAGCGCCCGCTCGCGAAACGAAATCATCTCATCCCGTGACAGGGGCAGGGGATTTGCGCTAGCGCGGGGCATCATGTCACCGATATCGTCTGCATCGCACGCCCCCATGGCGGTTGTCCTCCTTTCCGGCGGACTCGACTCGATGGTCGCCGGCGGACTGGCGCGCGAGGCGGGTTATCGCCTCGCCGCGCTCACCATCGATTATCAGCAGCGCCACCGTGTCGAGCTGGAGGCCGCCAAGCGCGTGGCGGCCGCGCTGGAGGTGGAGCGCCATGTCGTGCTGCCGCTCGACCTCTCGCTGTTCGGTGGATCGGCCCTTACCGCTGACATCGACGTGCCCAAGGAGGGCGTGGGCGAGGGCATTCCGATCACTTATGTGCCGGCGCGCAACACGATCTTCCTCTCGCTCACCCTGGGTCTGGCCGAGGTGGTGGGGGCAGAGCGCATCTACATCGGGGTGAATGCGCTGGATTATTCCGGCTATCCCGATTGCCGGCCGGAGTTCATCGCCGCGTTTCAGCATATGGCATCGCTGGCGACCAAGCAGGGCGTGGAAGGCGCGCCGGTGCAGATTGCCACGCCGCTCCAATATATGAGCAAGGCGCAGATCGCCGCCGAGGCCGCGCGGTTGGGGCTGGATGCCGGCATGAGCTGGTCCTGCTACGATCCGACGCCCGAAGGCCTGCATTGCGGCCTGTGCGATAGCTGTCGCCTGCGCGCGAAGGGCTATCAGGAAGCCGGCTTGCCCGACCCGACGCGTTACGCGACGCATCCCTGAGCCGCGCCGATGAGCTACGCCGTCAAGGAAATGTTCCTCACCTTGCAGGGGGAAGGGATGCAGGCCGGCCGCCGGGCGGTGTTCCTGCGCTTTGCCGGCTGCAACCTCTGGTCCGGGCGGGAGCAGGATCGGGCGAGTGCGATCTGCCGGTTTTGCGACACCGATTTCGTGGGGACGGACGGGGAGAATGGCGGTCGCTTCGGCGCGGCACCGGCGCTCGCGCAGGCGGTGGCCGATCTATGGGGTGATGAGACCGGCCAGCGGTTCGTCGTCATCACCGGCGGCGAGCCGATGTTGCAGCTCGATGCGGCGCTGATCGACGCGCTCCATGCCGCCGGCTTTGAAATCGCGGTGGAGAGCAATGGCACGCTGGCGGCGACGCCGGGCGTCGACTGGCTCTGCATCAGTCCCAAGGCGGGCAGTAGCGTGACGCAGCGTCGGGGCGATGAACTCAAGCTGGTCTGGCCGCAGCCTGGAATCGACCCGGCCGAGCTGCTCGGCTGGGACTTCGGCCAGTTTCTGGTACAGCCGATGGACAGCGGCACCCCGGAGGCGAATGCCGCAAACCGGGAGGCCGCCATCGCGCTGGTCCTCTCAGACAGCCGCTGGCGACTGTCCCTCCAGACCCACAAGCTGCTCGGGCTGAAGTAGAGTTATTCCGAGGCGACCGTCTCGGTGTCTTCGGAACTGGCATTGGCGGCGGGCTCGCTCGTCTGCTTGCGGCTGACGCTGCCGGCATTGCCGACCGCGCCGAGGCCATCGGCCTTCACGGCGTCAAGGTCGGTCATCGAATCGTTCACCGTGCCTTCCAGCACGTTCATGTCCCGCATTTCGACCGTGTTGCCCGGCGCATCCTGCGCGCCGTCGCAGCCCGCGAGCGCGAGACCGCCCATCGCCGCGAGCAGAAGAAGGGGAACATGGGTCTTGCGCATCAGCGGCATCCTTTCTGGTCTTCTTGGTCGTGGCCGATTTCCCGATCGGTCGAGGCCCCCTCGGCAGCACGAAGAGCCGGTCTTAAAGAGGGATGCCGCAGGGCTCAAGGGCCGTGGAACCCGACCACCCCATGGCTGCGGCCGTTCACCCGCCGTCGGAGTCAAGCGCTGCCAGCATGGCCAGCAGATGCGATTGGAGAATGGCATCGAGGTGGTGCATGTCGGCCGGGCGTCCCAGATCAGCCAGGCTGGTGACGCCCAGATCGCTGATTCCGCAGGGCACGATGCCGCTATAATGGCCAAGGTCCGGCGCGACATTGATGGAGAGGCCGTGCAGGGTCACCCATTTGCGGACCCGCACGCCGATGGCGCCGATCTTGGCCTCCGCCCCGTGCGGCCCCTGCGTCCAGACGCCGACGCGGCCATCCACGGTCCAGGCCTCGACGCCGAGATCGGCCAGCGCGGCGACCATCCACTGCTCGAGCGCGCGGACGAAGCGCCGCACATCGCGCCCGCGTCGGCCCAAATCGAGATTGAGGTAGACGACGCGCTGGCCGGGGCCGTGATAGGTATATTGCCCGCCGCGCCCCGTGACATGGACGGGAAAGACTGGTGCCAGAAGATCGGTCGAGAGCGCGCTGGTGCCGGCGGTGTAGAGCGGGGGATGTTCCACCAGCCAGATGCGTTCGCGCGCCTCGCCAGCGGCAATCGCCGCGACGCGCGCATCCATATCGGCCAGCGCGCTTTCATAATCGAGCAATCCCGGCTCGATCCGCCACTCAGGGCTGGCCGGGAAATCCTGTTCGGGGAGGGCAGGTGCGGTCATCTCGCCCGAGATGCGATCTGCGACCAAATTTGGCAAGGCATGGCTCGCCTATGGCGCGCGGGGCAGATATTGCCTATCGAGCGCGCAAACGGGAGCACAAGCGGTTGAGCAGGATCGATCTGGCAGCGATATGGGACGACGCCAAGCACATGGGCGCGGCAAACCGTGACCTTCTGGGCGCCGTGGCCGGCATGTTCATGTTCCTGCCCGCTCTGGGGGCCGAGCAGCTCGTCAAGCAGCCCGAGCCGCTCGCCGAGAATGCCACCAACGACATGATGCTGGCGCGGCTGACCCAATATGCCGAGCTGAACTGGCCGGTGCTGCTGGCCTTCGCCGCCATCTCGTCCTTCGCCGTTCTGGCGATGCACGCGCTGCTGCTGCGCGGCGAGCGACCGACGGTGCGGGAGGCTCTGGTCATGGCTCTTCCGGTCCTGCCCGGTTTCTTCCTTGCGAATCTTCTGCAGGGACTGGGCGCCATGGGCGGCTTCATGCTCTTCATTCTGCCCGGCTGCTATCTGATTGGCCGGCTGGCCTTGATCGCACCGGTCGCCGCAGCGGAGTCGCAGCGCAACCCGCTCACTATCCTCCGGCGCAGTGCCGCGTTGACGCGGGGAAATGGCTGGCGGGTCTTTGGCGTGCTCGGCCTCATTTTCATCATGATGATCGTGCTGGGGGTCGTGCTCACCTCCGTTGTGGGGGTGGTCGCCGAACTGCTGCTGCCGGCCGACATCGCCGACCTGCTGATCGCGATGGTCTCGGCGCTGGTGGAAACCGCCCGCACGGTGCTCGTCGTGCTGATCTGCGCCGCGCTTTACCGGGCGACGGCGGGTGCGCCGGCAGCCGGAGCGCCGTTCAGCTCCAGGTGACGCGCGGCGGCAGGCTCATCAGGATTGCGTCGATATTGCCGCCGGTCTTGAGGCCGAACAGCGTGCCGCGATCATGCACGAGGTTGAACTCGACATAGCGGCCGCGCCATTCGAGCAACTGCGCTTCCTGCTCCGCCGTCCATGGCAACCCCATGCGGCGGCGCACGATTCGCGGAAAGGCCTCTAGAAACGCCTCGCCCACCGCTTGGGTAAAGGCGAAGCTCTCCTCGAACGGCCCTTCGAGATGGTCGTAGAAAATCCCACCCACGCCGCGGTGAACCTGCCGGTGAGGAATGTAGAAATACTCGTCCGCCCACTGGCTGAAGCGCGGATAGTAGCTTTCATCATGCGCATCGCAGGCGCGGCGCAGCGTGTCATGGAAGTCCGCCGTGTCTTCCTCATAGACGATCGGCGGATTGAGGTCCGCGCCGCCGCCGAACCAGCGCTTGGTGGTGACCAGCATGCGCGTGTTCATGTGCACGGCCGGCACATGCGGATTGGCCATGTGCGCCACGAGGCTGATGCCGGTGGCGAAAAAGCCCGGCTGCTCTTCGCCCGCGCCGTGGATCGTCCGGGCGAATTCGGGCGAGAAGGCGCCGCCGACCGTCGAGACATTCACCCCGACCTTCTCGAACACCTTGCCCTTCATGACGCCGCGCACGCCGCCGCCACCACCGCCCTGTTCAATGGGGCCGGAGGGCTGGCCGTCGCTCTCGCGCCACCAGGACAGATAATCGAACGCCGCATCGCTGCCCGCTTCCCGCTCGATGGCTTCGAACGCCGCGCAGATCCGGTCCCGCAGGCTTTCGAACCAGGCGCGGGCGGCCAGCTGTTGATCGTCGAGGCTGTTGGGTGCGGTGGAAGTCATGCGGGGAAAAGTCCGGTCTGTCTGAGAGCTTCGCCAAGCGCGATGCCAGTTGCTACCGCGACGTTCAAGGAGCGAAAGCCGGGCGCCATGGGAATCCGCACGCGCAAAGCCGCTTGTGCGTGGATCGCCTCGGGCAGACCGGCGCTCTCGCGGCCGAGTAAGAGGATGTCGTCGCGCTGGAAGCTGGCATGGGGCAGGGGCACGCTGCCCACGCTGGTCAGCGCCACCAAGCGCGCGCCATCCTTCAGCCGCTCGGCGAGGAAGCTCTCAAAGTCGACATGCCGCGTCACATCGGCCTGCGCGCCATAATCCATCGACGCCCGGCGCAGTTGCGCGTCGGACACCGGAAAGCCGCAGGGAAGGATGATGTCGACCGGGATCTGCCAGCAGGCGGCCAGCCGCAGGATGGTGCCGACGTTGCCGGCGATATCGGGCTGATAGAGGGCGATGCGCATCCTCACCTCCTAGCCACGGCCCCTGCGCAATCCCACCCCTCTTGCGCCCGGCTGGAAAAAGGCGGGCGGGCCACGAAATTGAAGGTTGGCAAATCGCAATCAACGGCGCTATCAGGCGCCCGAACGCGCCGGGACCATCCTGGCGTGCGGTGTGTCGTATCATTCGGCGGACGAGCGGACTTCCGGCTAATAAGGAAGCCTTTCGGTTCGACCGCGCGATCGACTGGCGCCCGAATCGAGATTTCGGCGTGCACGACGCTCTCGGGCGATCGTGGACAAAGGGAGGCAATGACAAAGCATGGCCACTGAAGTGCAAGGGACGGAAGCTGTCATGGACGATGGCGAAGGCGTGCGTCGTCGCGACTTCATCAACATCGCAGCCGTGAGTTTCGCTGGTGTTGGCGGTCTCGCCGTTCTGTATCCGCTGATTACCCAGATGAGTCCGAGTGCGGACGTGCTGGCGCAGGCGACGACGGAAGTCGATCTGTCGGCAATCCAGGCCGGCCAGGCGATCAAGACGGTGTTCCGCTCGCAGCCGCTGTTCGTGCGGCATCTGACGGACAAGGAAATTGCCGAGGCGGACGCCGTCAACGTCTCCACCCTGCGCGATCCCCAGACGCTGGAAGAGCGCACGGTCGACGGCAAGAAGCAGTGGCTGATCACCATGGGCGTGTGCACCCATCTGGGTTGCGTGCCGCTCGGTGCCGGCGAGGGTGAGAACCGGGGCGAGTTCGGCGGTTATTTCTGCCCGTGCCACGGTTCGAGCTATGATACTGCCGCGCGCATCCGCAAGGGGCCTGCGCCGAAGAACCTCGTGGTTCCGCAGTATAAGTACACCTCCGACACCGCCATTCTCGTAGGCTGAGGATAAAGATAATGAGCTTTCCCTGGGCTGAGCATTACACGCCGAAGCATCCCGTGATGAAGTGGGTGGATGAGCGCTTGCCGCTCCCGCGCTTCGTCTACAACGCCGTTGGCGGCGGCTACGAAGTGCCGCGCAACCTCAACTATTTCTGGAACTTCGGTGTCCTCGCGGGCGTCGCGCTGACGATCCAGCTGATCACCGGCATCATCCTCGCCATGCACTATGCAGCGAATGCCGGCGTGGCGTTCGATAGCGTCGAGCACATCATGCGCGATGTGAACTCGGGCTGGCTGCTGCGTTATGCGCACGCCAACGGCGCGAGCTTCTTCTTCATCGTCGTTTATCTCCACATTTTCCGCGGCCTCTATTACGGATCGTACAAGGCGCCGCGCGAAATGGTGTGGCTGCTCGGTGTGGTCATCTTCCTGCTGATGATGGCGACGGCGTTCATGGGCTATGTGCTCCCCTGGGGGCAGATGAGCTTCTGGGGCGCGCAGGTGATTACCGGCCTCTTCGCCGCCATTCCGGTGGTGGGTGAGCCGATCCAGACCTGGCTGCTCGGTGGCTTCGCGCCTGGCAATGCCGCGCTCAACCGCTTCTTCTCGCTCCACTATCTGCTGCCCTTCGTGATTGCGGGTGTCATCATCCTGCACATCTGGGCGCTGCACATTCCCGGCTCGTCCAACCCGACGGGCGTGGAAGTGAAGGGGCCGCAGGATACGGTGCCGTTCCATCCCTATTATACGGCGAAGGACGGTTTCGGCCTCGGCGTGTTCCTCATCCTCTTCGCGCTGGTGCTGTTCTTCGCGCCGAATTCGATGGGCCACCCGGATAACTATATCCAGGCCAACCCGCTTTCGACGCCGGCGCACATCGTGCCTGAATGGTACTTCTGGCCGTTCTACGCCATTCTGCGGGCCTTCACGATGGATCTGGTGATCCCGTTCACCGGTATCGTGCTGGTTCCCGCGAAGCTCCTCGGCGTGATGGCGATGTTCTCGTCCATTCTGCTGCTGTTCTTCCTGCCGTGGATCGACACCTCGCCGGTCCGCTCGGGCAACTACCGCCCGCTGTTCAAGAAGTTCTGGTGGCTGCTCATTCTGGACGTGCTCGTGCTCGGCTATTGCGGCGGCGCACCGGCGGAAGAGCCCTATGTCATGATCAGCCAGATCGCTTCGGCTTATTATTTCGCGCACTTCCTGATCATCTTGCCGATCATTGCGTCCATCGAGCGGCCGCTGCCGCTCCCCGGTTCGATTACCGAAGCGGTGCTGGCCAAGGGCAAGTTCGAGGGAGAACAGTCTGCACCTCCGGGCATGGGCAGCGATACCCAGCCCACCGGCGCAGCTTAATTAAGGGGTCCGTCAATGGTTCGTGTCCTGGCCTTCCTTGTCGGCCTGTTTTTCTCCGGCATGCTGCTGCTCAGCTTCATCTGGGGTGGGGTCGCTTATGTGAGCGAGCCGCCGCAGCCCACGGCTGAGAAGGAGTTCCACCTCCACCCCGAAAAGGCTGGCTTCAGCTTTGAAGGGCCGTTCGGCAAATTCGATCGCGCGCAGTTGCAGCGCGGCTTCCAGGTCTACACGGAAGTCTGCTCGGCCTGTCACTCGATCCATCAGGTGGCGTTCCGCAGCCTCGCCGACCTTGGCTATAATGAAGCCGAGATCAAGGCGATCGCCGCGGCCCGTCAGGTGCCGTCGATCGACCCCAGCACGGGTGAACCCAGCACGCGTCCGGGCGTGCCGGCGGACAAGTTCCCGCTGGTCTATCCGAACAGCGTGGCTGCCGCTGCCGCCAACAACAACGCCATTCCGCCGGATCTTTCGCTGATCGCGAAGGCCCGTCATGACGGTGCGAACTATGTTCATGCGCTGCTGACCGGTTATCGTGAGCAGCCGGCCGAACTGCTGCGCAAGTTCCCCGACGCGAAGACGCCGGAGGGGCTGCACTACAACCCGTACTTCGCGAATCTCAACCTCGCGATGGCGCCGCCGCTGACGGCCGAAGGTCAGGTGACCTATGGCGAGGGTCAGCCCAAGCCGACCGTCGACCAGATGGCCACGGACGTCGCTGCCTTCCTGATGTGGACGGCCGAGCCGAAGATGGAAGCGCGCAAGAGCACCGGCATCGCCGTGGTGATCTTCCTGCTGTTCGCGACGGTGCTGGCTTACATGTCGTACCAGAACATCTGGGCGAACAAGAAGCACTGAGGGTTCCTGCCCGGGTCAGGAGACCCAACGAGATAAGAAGAAGGGCGGATCGCAGGATCCGCCCTTTTTTATGTGCCGATTGGTCTGAAGATTGTGCTTGCGCCAGGCGCTGCTGCGCAAGACCAGAGTCGTTGCGTCGGAGTTGGCGCCTCTCAGGCGAGGAAATCGCGAGCCCAGCGCTTGAGATCGCCGCCCATGGCATCGTCGCGACAGGCGAGCGCGAAATTGGCCTGAGCAAAGCCAAGCTTCGAGCCGCAGTCGAAGCGCTCGCCATCGAAGGTCACGCCGTGGAAGGGCTGCTGGCCGATCAGCTTCGCCATGGAATCGGTGAGCTGCACTTCGCCGCCAGCCCCAGCCTCTTGCGTCGCCAGCAGGGCCATGACCTCGGGCTGCAGAATATAGCGGCCGGGCAGCATCAGGTTGGAAGGCGCCGTGCCCAGCGCCGGCTTCTCGACCAGGCCCCGGACCTCTGTCAGCACGCCGTCGCGGGCGCCCGGATCGATAACGCCATAGCTGGGCGTTTCGTCCATCGGCACTTCAAGCGCGCAGACCAGATTGCCGCCGACTTTCTCATATTGCTCGATCATTTGGGCCAGACATCCCTTCTCACGGCCGACGAGAAGCTCGTCCGGCAGGATGATGGCAAAGGGCTCATCGCCGACAATATCACGCGCGCACCAGATCGCATGGCCAAGGCCACGGGGTTCCTGCTGCCTCACGAAGATTGCATTGCCGGGCGTCAGGCGCGTGCCTTCCAGCGCCGCGACGCTCTTGCCGCGGTCGGCTTGCGTCCGCTCCAGCTCGAAGGCGATATCGAAATGGTCCTCGATGGCGCCCTTGCCGCGCCCGGTGACGAATATCATCGTCTCGATGCCGGCTTGCAGCGCTTCATCGACGGCATATTGGATCAGCGGGCGATCGACGACGGGAAGCATTTCCTTCGGCACCGCCTTGGTGGCGGGCAGGAAGCGGGTGCCAAGCCCGGCGACCGGGAAGACAGCTTTGCGTATCGTCAAATGAACCCCCTGATTGCTCTGTCAGTCGTGGACGTGCCTATCGAGCATTAAGGTAAAGATACCGCATATTGTTCGATTGGCCGCCCCAAAGGCCGGATGAAGAGCCCCGCTTTGTGGTGGCATCCATCCAGGCCGAGGTCAGAACGGTCGGTGCGAAACTCGGTTCCGCCGAATTACCGACCGACGGCCGTGTAGGAGAAGCCGGCGTCTTCGACCAGATCGCGCGGGTAGAGGTTGCGCAAATCGATCATCACCGGCGTCTTCAGCAGCGACTTGATGCGTGCGAGATCGAGCGCGCGGAAGGCGTCCCACTCAGTGATGAACACCAGCGCATCGGCGCCGGCCATCGTGTCATAGGCATTGCCGAAATAGGTGACGTCGCGCAGCACCAGCTTGGCCTGCTCCATGCCCTCGGGATCATGGGCGTGGATCTCGGCGCCCGCGTCCTGCAGCGTCTCGATGATCGCGATGGCGGGCGAATCGCGCATGTCGTCCGTATTCTGCTTGAAGGTGAGGCCGAGCACGGCGATGGTCTTGCCACGCACTTCCCCGCCCATCGCTTGAATGACCTTTCGCCCCATGGCGCGCTTGCGCGAATCATTCACGGCGACGACCGTTTCGACGATCCGCTGCGGCGCCTCATAATCCTGTGCGGTCTTCAACAAGGCGAGCGTGTCCTTGGGGAAGCAGGAGCCGCCAAAGCCGGGGCCGGGGTGCAGGAACTTGGCACCGATGCGATTATCCAGGCCAATGCCCCGCGCGACTTCATGCACGTCCGCGCCCACCTTCTCACACAGATCGGCGATCTCGTTGATGAAGGTGATCTTGGTCGCAAGAAACGCGTTGCCGGCATATTTGGTCAGCTCGGCACCGCGCCGGCTCATTTCGATCACCGGCGAGCGGCCGATGACGAGCGGGCGATAGATCTGCCGCATCACGTCCAGCGCCCGGCGATCATCGCCGCCGATCACGACGCGGTCGGGGCGCTTGAAGTCATCGATTGCCGCGCCTTCGCGCAGGAATTCCGGGTTGGAGATTACGGCAAAATCGGCGTCGGGGTTGGTCTCCCGAATGATCCGCTCGACCTCGTCGCCGGTGCCGACAGGCACGGTGGACTTATCGACCACCACGGTGAAGCGCTTGAGGAACGGCGCGATTTCCGCGGCCGCGCCGTACACATAGCTCAGGTCCGCATGGCCATCGCCGCGCCGCGAGGGCGTGCCGACGGCGATGAAGATCGCATCGGGGTCGGCGAGGGCGTCTGCCGCTTGCGTCGTGAAGGACAGCCGGCCGGCCGCGACATTGCTGGCGACGAGATGATCGAGGCCGGGTTCGAAGATGGGGATGCGACCTTCCTGAAGGGCGGTGATCTTCGCCTCGTCCTTGTCGAAACAGATGACGTCATGGCCGAAATCCGCGAAGCACGCGCCAGAGACGAGGCCCACATACCCCGAGCCGATCATTGTAATTCTCACAGGAACACGCCCTTTTTGCCGTAATCACGGTGGATGCGCCGGCAGCCCGACGCCGCCAACAGGCGCAAGGCCTATTTAAAACTGGGCTTCAACACCAGCCAAACATAGGCCACCACGCCGACCAGCAGCAAAATCCCGGCGGCATGCATGACCATGCTGTCATGCTCGATCGCATAATTGCCGGCCTGGTTAGCAATGGCGCAGCCAAGCGCCGGCGGCAGATAGTCGATCATCCGGTCCGGCGGATTTTCCATCGACGAGCGCTGGAGGAACAGCACGATGATGCCAGCAAATATCGCCAGAGAGAGCCAGTCATAAACTGTTTCCATGCAGTCTTCTCCCGTCAGGCGGCACAATTTTGATCGCAGGATCGATCGGTTCGAAACCGCTAATTTTTCTGAAATGAAAACGCAAAGCGATTCACGATCTTTTCGTCGTATCGCTGCATAATCCCCCCATGCCAAAATGGTTCAGGCTCGGGACCGGCTGAAAATGGTCGCCTTGCATTGTGAAGATGATGCGTTACCTCGGAGCGCCCGTCCGGGCACAGGCATGGAGTGTTGCTATTGCGTAAGGGAATCATTCTGGCAGGCGGATCGGGGACGAGGCTCTATCCGCTGACCAAGGCCGTCTCCAAGCAGCTCATGCCGGTCTACGACAAGCCGATGATCTATTATCCGCTCTCGGTGCTGATCATGGCGGGCATTCGGGAGATCATGATCATCACCACGCCGCATGATCAGGCGGCGTTCCAGGCCTTGCTGGGCGATGGAAGGGCGCTGGGTCTCGACCTGCATTATGCCGTGCAGCCGGAGCCCCGTGGTCTGGCGCAGGCTTATCATATCGGTGCGGATTTCGTCGGCACGGACCCCTCCGCGCTGATCCTCGGCGACAACATCTTCTATGGCCACGGGCTCACCGAGCTATTGCAGGCCGCCAATGCGCGCGATCAGGGCGCGACGGTGTTCGGCTATAATGTCAGCGACCCCACAGCCTATGGCGTCGTCTCCTTCGATGCCGACGGGAAGGCGCAGACGATCGAGGAAAAGCCCGCGCAGCCCAAATCCAATTATGCCGTCACCGGCCTTTATTTCTACGACGGGCAGGCGGTGGAGCGCGCGTCCGGGCTGGCGCCGTCCGCTCGGGGCGAGCTGGAGATCACCGATCTCAATCGCGTCTATCTGGAAGCCGGCGAGCTGAATGTCGAGCTGATGGGGCGCGGCTATGCCTGGCTCGACACCGGCACGCATGGCTCGCTGATCGACGCGGCCAATTATGTGCGGATTACCGAGGAGCGTCAGGGCCTTAAAATCTGCTGCCCGGAAGAACTGTGCTGGCGCATGGGCTTTATCGATGATGCGCAACTGCTTGAGATCGCCGAGCCGCTGCGCAAGTCCGGCTATGGCGAGTATCTCCTCAAGCTGCTGGACGGCAAAGCCTGATGAACCTCATAGAAACGGCCATTAATGGCGTCTTCATCATCGAGCCGAAGGTTTTCGGCGACGAGCGCGGCTTCTTTCTGGAAAGTTGGAACGCGCGGGCGTTCAAGGATGCCGGGCTCGATATCGACTTCGTGCAGGACAATCACAGCCGCTCCTCGCGCGGGGTACTGCGCGGGCTGCACTATCAGCAGCCTGGCCCGCAAGGGAAGCTGGTGCGGGTTACGGCCGGCGCGGTGTTCGATGTCGCTGTGGATATGCGCCGGTCCTCGCCGACCTTCGGCAAATCGGTGGGCGTCGAATTGAGCGCGGCCAACAAGCGGATGCTCTGGGTGCCCGAGGGCATGGCGCACGGGTTCCTCTGCCTGGAGGATGGCACGGACTTTCTCTACAAATGCCGCGGCTTTTATGATCCGGGCCATGAGCACAGCCTGCTCTGGAACGACCCTGCGCTCGGCATCGACTGGCCGCTCGGCGACATCGTGCCGCAGCTTTCCGCCAAGGACATGGCTGGCAAGCCGCTGGCGGATGCGGTGACCTTCCCGTGAAGGTCATCATCACAGGGGCAGGCGGTCAGCTTGGCCAGGCGCTGCAACGATGCGCGCCTGAGGATGCGGACATTGTCGCGCTGGACCGGGCCGCGCTCGATATCGGGGACGCGGCGGCTGTTGCGGCGTGCGTTGCCGAGGTCCAACCCGCGCTTATTCTCAACGCGGCCGCTTATACCGCCGTGGACAAGGCAGAGAGCGAACGCGATCTTGCCTGGCGCATTAACGCCGACGGGTCGGGGAATCTGGCCCGTGCGGCAGCGTCAAACGGCGCGGCCCTTGTGCATGTCTCGACCGATTTCGTGTTCGATGGCACGTCTGGCACGCCCTATCGGCCGGACAGCCCCGTTGCACCGCTGGGTGTCTATGGCGCCAGCAAACGGGCAGGGGAGGAGGCGGTGCTTGCGGCGTCTCCGCAAGCCCTCATCGTGCGGACGGCCTGGGTCTATGGCGACACCGGCCATAATTTCGTGCGGACGATGCTGCGCCTGATGGCGGAGCGGGACGAGGTCCGGGTGGTCGCCGACCAGATCGGCACGCCGACTTATGCCGCCGGGCTGGCCGACGTCCTCTGGCGGTTGCAAACCGCAGGGGCAAGCGGCCTCCATCACTGGACCGACAGTGGCGCGGCGAGTTGGTATGATTTTGCCGTGGCGATTCAGGAGGAGGCCGTTGCGCTTGGCCTGCTGAACCGGGCCGTTCCGATCGTGCCGATCAGCACCCGCGATTATCCTACGCCGGCGCAAAGACCCTCTTATTCGGTTCTGGACAAGAGCAGCACCGTTGCGCACATCGGCGCACCCGCGCCGCACTGGCGCGTCCATCTTCGTGACATGCTCGGAGTGATCAAGGCGAATGGCTAATCTGCTCGTCACCGGCGGTGCCGGCTTCATCGGCGCGAACTTCGTGCATTATTGGCGCACCCATCATGCCAGCGACGTTGTCACGGTTCTGGATGCGCTCACTTATGCGGGCAATCCAGCCAATCTCGATGGCCTGAGCGATGTCGAACTGGTGGTGGGCGATATCTGTGATACGCCGCTCGTCGAGGATCTGCTGGCCCGCAAGCAGATCGACACCATCGTCCACTTCGCCGCTGAGAGCCATGTCGATCGCTCGATCACCGGGCCGGACGCCTTCGTGACGACCAATGTCATCGGCACGCACAGCCTGCTCAAGGCCGCGCGCAAGCTGTGGCTCGACACCGGCACGGGCCGTCCGCACCGCTTCCATCATGTCTCGACCGATGAGGTGTATGGCTCGCTGGGGCCGAACGATCCGGCGTTCAGCGAGACCACCGCTTATGCGCCCAACTCGCCCTATTCGGCCAGCAAGGCGGGTTCGGATCATCTGGTGCGCGCGTATCACCACACTTATGGCCTTGAGGTCACGACGAGCAATTGCTCGAATAATTACGGCCCTTATCAGTTTCCCGAGAAACTGATCCCGCTGTTCCTGCTCAACTGCCTCTATGGCCGTAATCTTCCGATCTACGGCGACGGCATGAATGTGCGCGACTGGTTGCATGTCGAGGACCATTGCCACGGCATCGAGAAGGTTCTTCAGGTCGGGCGACCGGGCGAGACCTACAATATCGGCGGCGGCCAGGAATTGCCCAATCTCACCGTTATCGAGGAGATTTGCGCGACGGTCGATCGCGCCTTCGCCGCCGATCCGAAGCTTGCCCAGCGCTTCCCCGACGCGCCTGCCGCACGGGGGCAGGCATCGGACACGCTGAAGACCTTCGTCACCGATCGCGCCGGGCACGACCGGCGCTACGCGATCGACGAAACCAAGGCGCGCTCGGAACTTGGCTATGCGCCACGCCGCACCTTTAGCGAAGGCTTCGCGCAGACGCTGGACTGGTATCTGAAGAATGAGCAGTGGTGGCTGCCGTTGCTTGAGAAGGCCGCCACTGGCCGGTGATGGGGGGAGGCGGATCTCTGATCCGCGCTATCCTTCGGGTCGCTGACCCCTCTCCCACTTCGACTAGGCAGCAGGCTGCCAAGTCTGCGCATCCCTCTCCCTCAAGGGGAGAGGGTTTGGAATGCTAAGCCATCGCGGCCTAGATTGAACTCATGACATCGGTCTGACGTCCGACGAGCCGGCCCACAACCCTCGTCACCCCGGGGTTCCGCCAGCCTTCTTGCAAACGAGGGAGTTGCAACCAAACCGTGCATTCGAGCGCCGGAATGTAATTGAGCATTAGGAAGCTGGACCCCGGGTCAAGCCCGGGGTGACGGTGGGGAACTGGGGCACTCTAGCCCCTTTAGCGAGGACAGTCCTTGCGGTGCGACCACTCAGGCGGCGCGGGACGCGTGAACTTGCCCCGTCGCTCAGTCTTCCTTGCTGAAGTAGTCCGTATATTTGCCGTAACCGCCGTAGGAATAGCCATAGGGGTCGGTCACGCCGCCATCGTAGCGGTTGAGGACGGAACCGAGGCATTCGGCGGGGTCGAGCAGGCGGATCGAATCGGTGACCTGCTTCTGGTTGGTCCGGCCCTGTTCGATCACCATCAGATAGGCATCGACATGGCCAGCGATCACCATGGCGTCGTCATTGGCGAACACGGGCGGCATGTCGAAGAGGATGATCGTATCGTCATCCAGCGTGCGCAGGGCTTTGACGAACCGGTCGAAGCGGTCGCCGGCGAGTAGCGGCATACTGTCGAGATCG